>CAYLKH010000021.1:0-31293 GCA_964384255.1 uncultured Oscillospiraceae bacterium
ACGTCAAGGCTCTGCCTTGACGTCCGAAAATTGCTTCGCAATTTTTTGCAGCCCCCTACGACGCAATACGCGACGTTTTACGCACGGCGCAACTGCGTGGCGGTTTCCCACACTTTCGCGCCTCTGGCGCGAATGAAAATCGCGGAGCGATTTTCCGGGACGCCGAGGACGTCGTCCCCTACGGGCAGTTGCGCGACTTTGTACGCATGACGCGACAACTCAGTTACGCAACCGGTTAGATTGCCACGTCGCTGCGCTCCTCGCAATGACACTAGGGGGACTGCGCTCCTCGCAATGACAAAGGGAGGATTCTGGTCCTCCCTTTGTCACAAAATAGTTATGTTGTCTGGTTGGATTTGCGGGCGAGTTTTATCTCGTTATTTTCCAGGTCGGCGACGACGGTATCGCCCTTTTGTGCGCCGCCGGAAAGCATAAGCTCCGCAAGGCGGTCTTCCAGATCGGTCTGGATGACCCGTTTCAGGGGCCGTGCGCCATAAACCGGGTCGAAGCCTTTTTCCGTCAGACGGTCAAGGGCTGCGTCGGTCACTTCGATGGTCATTTCCATATCCTTAAGCCTGAGGTTAACGGATTTAATAAGGTTTTGGGCGATCTGGCGTATTTCGTCTTTGGTAAGCTGGCTGAAAACGATGGTTTCGTCGATACGGTTTATAAATTCGGGACGGAACGCCTTTTTCAGTTCGGCCAGAACATCCTGGCGAATCTCTTCGGCGCTTCTTTCGCCGGTGTCGGTATCGTCGCCAAAGCCAAGTTTTTTGCGCTTTTCGGTAATTTTCTGTGCGCCCAGATTTGAGGTCATAACGACGATAGTGTTTTTAAAATCAACTGTTCTGCCCTGGGCATCGGTCAGGCGACCGTCCTCAAGGATCTGGAGCATGATGTTGAACACATCCTCATGGGCTTTTTCTATCTCGTCGAACAGGATAACGCTATAGGGCTTACGGCGGACCTTTTCAGTAAGCTGGCCGCCTTCGTCATAGCCCACGTATCCCGGAGGCGAGCCGATAAGCTTGGACACGGAATGTTTTTCCATATATTCGGACATATCGACACGTATCATGGCGTTTTCGTCACCGAACATGGTTTCTGCCAGAGCCTTACACAGCTCGGTTTTGCCCACGCCGGTGGGGCCAAGGAAGATGAAGGAACCGATAGGCCGTTTTGGATCTTTCAATCCCGTTCTGCCCCGGCGGATAGCCCGGGCTACGGCAGACACCGCATCGTTCTGTCCGATCATGCGCTGGTGGAGAGTTTCTTCGAGCTTCATCAGTCGCTGGCCTTCGTCCTCGGTCAGCTGAGTTACAGGCACTCCGGTCCACTGGGACACAACGGAAGCTATATCCTGCTCCCCTACCGAACCGTTTACGCTGCTGCTGTTGTTCCACTGGGCGCGGCGGGATTCAAGCTCGTCGTTGACCTGCTTTTCCTCGTCACGTATTCTGGCCGCCTGTTCAAAGTTTTGGGACTGGATGGCCTCTTCTTTACTTTTTGCAAGCTTTTCGGCCTTTTCTTCCAGCTCTTTAAGGTCGGGAGGTGCGGTAAGATTATCCATCCGTACCCGGGAAGCGGCTTCGTCGATCAGGTCAATGGCCTTGTCCGGCAGGTATCTGTCGGTTATATAGCGCTTTGACATATTCACGGCGGCGTTGATAGCTTCGTCGGTAATTTTCAGCTTATGGTGGGCTTCGTATTTATCCCGCAGTCCAAGGAGTATCTGGACCGCCTCTTCGGATGAGGGTTCGCCCACGGTGACCGGCTGGAACCGGCGTTCAAGAGCGGCGTCTTTTTCGATATATTTACGATATTCGTTAAGGGTGGTGGCGCCCACCACCTGTAGCTCGCCTCTGCCAAGGGCGGGTTTGATAATATTGGCGGCATCGATAGCGCCTTCGGCGCTGCCCGCTCCAACTATCGTATGAAGCTCGTCGATAAAGAGGATAACGTTTTGAGATTTTTTAGCTTCGTCGATGACATCTTTGATACGCTCTTCAAACTCGCCCCGGTATTTTGTCCCGGCGACCATGGCGGACAGGTCGAGGGACACTATGCGCTTGTCCCTGAGGTCCTCGGGGACATCTCCGGCGGCTATTTTCTGGGCAAGGCCCTCGGCTATGGCGGTTTTGCCTACACCGGGTTCGCCAATAAGGCATGGATTGTTCTTTGTACGGCGGCTGAGTATCTGTATCACCCGCTGTATCTCCTGGGTCCTGCCGATGACCGGGTCAAGGCGACCGCACCGGGCTTCTTCGGTCAGGTCGGTAGAATACTGGTCAAGGGTTTTGGTGCTTTCGCTGCCTTTGGTTTTCTGTTTCTGGCTGCCGGTAGCTCCACTGACCGCCGAGACTCCGCCCAGCAGATTAATAATATCGCTGAACAGCTGGTTATTATTCACGCCCAGGGCTGTTACAAGCTTTGCGGCGATGCAGTCGCTTTCCCGCAATATGCCCATAAGCAGATGCTCGGTACCCACATAGCTGTGTCCAAAGCGGTTAGCTTCGGCTACGGCCAGCTCGATTATATGCTTTGACCGGGGCGTCAGGCCCTGAGCCGGGGCGGCACCGGATTCGCCAACGCCAACATATTTGATTATAGCTTCTTTGACACGTTCTTCGGTTATTCCGCTGTTGGCAAGGACCTTACCGGCCACGCCGTCTTTTTCCCGGGCAAGAGCCAGGAGCAGATGCTCGCTGCCTACGTATCCGTGGCCAAGCTCTGCCGCTGCCTGCTGAGCAAGAGAAAATACCTCCTGCGCTCTTTCAGTAAAACGATTGTCGTTCATATTAACAACTCCTTTCGGAAGGTAGAAATGCTGAGATCGTTGATGATTTAATTTATCTGGTCGCTGAGCACCGCCGACACGGCCTGCCGCATCAGCGTCGCCCGCTTTTTGTCACGCTGGGCTGCGGTGGCGGAACCTTCCAGCGACTCGGTTATGGTCGCCGGTCCCGCCTCCCACAGCAGGCGATTGACCTCTTCAATAGTTATGCCCTTTAACAGGCCCATAGATACGCCCATACGCAGGCCGGACAGAAGCTGATAGGTTTCGTCGGATGCCAGCAACCGGGCTGTGGCCAGAGTTCCCGCCGCCCGCCAGACCCGGTCGTTTAGGGCGGTGGGGTTCTCGGCGCTCATATTGATCCTGGCGGCCCGTTCCTGGGCTATTATGTTTTTCACCGCTTCGCCCAGCCGGGATATGGTGTCCTCTTCGGTCATGCCCAGGGTAAGCTGGTTTGAAAACTGATACATGGCTCCTGTAGCCTGGGTACCTTCGCCATACATACCCCGCACAGCAAAGCCCAGCTTTTCGGCAGAGGCGATTATGGAGCGGATAGCGCCGGTTTCGGTCAGGGCAGGCAGATGGAGCATAACTCCGGCTCTCAGGCCGGTACCCAGGTTAGTTGGGCAGGAGGTCAGGTAGCCCTTTTTCGGGTCGAAGGCCATGGTCTCCCCTTCTTCCAGCAGCTTATCAATAGATTCAGCCCGGCGGGCGCAATCGTCGAGACAAAAGCCGGTACCCATTATCTGTATCCTCAGGTGGTCTTCTTCGTTGACCATGACGCTTACGCTGTCGTCCCGGGAAAGGATCGCTCCACGGGGTCTTTGGGCCGATGCCAGTTCCCAGGATATGAGATGGCGTTCAACCAGAGCCTCGGCCCCTGTCTGGTCGCTGAGATCAAGCATACGGAATTCTATCCCACCGGCGCTGCCAAGCATTTTTGCCGAAACTCTGTCCAGAAGAAGCTTAGCCTGATCGGCAGTCATCCTGTTGGGGAAAGGCAGGTCGTTGAAGTTTCGGGCAAGGCGGACCCGGGTAGATACGGCGATATCACCATCGGGGCCGGACTTTTCATACCATTTTGTGATCATTTATTTTCCCTCCAATTCCCTGATTCTGTCTCTAAGCTCAGCAGCCTTGAGATAATCTTCGGCCTTTACCGCCGAGTCCAGCTGCTGACGGAGCCGGGTCACTTCTGCGGCGGCCTTATGCTCAGGAGTTCCGCCGCCGGGTATCCGGCCCTGATGGACCACGTTTCCGTGGATCCTGCGGATGTATGGGTCGAGAATATCGGAAAAGGTTTCGTAGCATTGGGCGCAGCCTGCTTTACCGGTTTTCTGGATATCGAAGGCTGTGGCTCCACAAAGGGGGCATTTTTTCTGCTGGGATGGTCCGGGATCTGAATACCAGAGTACTGAGGGGGTTGAAAAGTTAAAATACATTTATATCACTCGTTTCCAATCTATGATGAAATATACTATTTAACAGAATTTACAAGTATCTGCTTTAATATGCCCGCCCGGATAAAGGGACGAGCTTCCGGCGGGGCGGATTTGAGAGCCGTTTCGCCAATGGCCACCAGAGCTGCGGAGCAGGTATCGCGGCTGAGTGCCTGAGCCGCCAGCAGATTGGACAGTATCGCCTGAGCCGAGCGGAGATCGATACTGGCGCCGATGGAGTTTACCGTATGCATAAGCAGGCTGCGGCGGTCGGTACTGACCCGGCTTATCCGGATATATCCTCCGCCTCCCCGGCGGCTTTCCACCACGAAGCCATGCTCGGGGGAAAAGCGGGTGGAAATGACGTAATTTATCTGGCTGGGAACGCAGCCAAAACGATCTGCAAGCTCCCGGCGCTGGAGTTCGACCTCGCCGCCGTCGCTCATTTCGTCCATTATGAAGCTGGCTATAAGATCTGCAATACCCATATTTCTATCAGCCTTTCATGTTTTTGATTTTCTTTGACCTTTTGACCTTCTCTGACTTTCTGACTGTAGTATACCATTAGCACTCTCGTTTGTCAAGTGCTAATTTTGACTTTCTCTGACTTTATTTAAATACTGCTCAACGGGCCTGGATATTGAGATCCGGAAAGCCCTGTTAATCGGGGCAAAAAGTTAGCAAAAGCTAACCATTTGTGGGAAAATGTTTTATTTATAAAACTAAAAATACTTATTGCTTTTTATCCAAATAGTGATATAATGACTTCGGGCAGGCTGGCCTGCCCCAAATTATCGACAAATAATCGGAGGTTACATACAATGGCATACTTCATCAACGACGATTGCATCAGCTGCGGCTCCTGCGCAGCCGTATGTCCCCTGGGCATCATCGAAGCTGGCGACAGCAAATACGTCATCGACGCCGAGCAGTGCGTTGAATGCGGCACCTGCGCCGACACCTGCCCCATGGGCGCTATTTCTCAGAACTGATTTTCCGACGGTCATATAAGTTCTATTGACTTTTACCCGGATATTCAATTAGAATATCCGGGTAAATTATGCGCATAAACCGTCGGCGGGTAATAATGCCGACACCTCTGGTAATTTTATTATGGAACAATTTGAGTTTATACCCTTTTCGGGATTCAGGCTGATACAGGACGATATCCATTTTCGTCTTGGGACCGACAGCATTCTGCTGGCCGCCTTTGCCCGGTACAAAAACAATATGCGGATATGTGACCTTGGCTGCGGAAGCGGAGCGCTGATGATACTTGCCGCCGGTTATGCTCCTTCGGCCAGTATCGACGGGATAGACATCCTGCCGTCGGCAGTGGAGCTTGCCCGGAAAAACATCAGTCTGAACGGTCTTGATACCCGACTGACCGCCGCCGTTGGCGACATAAGGGATGTCAGGGGTCTGCTTCCGGCCAACAGCTATGATCTGGTCATATCCAACCCGCCTTATTTTTCGTCCGGCCCCGTCTCCCCCTCTGCCCAGCTGGCATCGGCCAGAAGCGGCGACGGCTGCACCCCGGAGGCTTTGTGTTCTGCCGCGGCTCTGCTGCTGAAAAGCGGCGGCAGGCTGGCCGTTGTATACAGGTGCCAGCGGCTGCCGGAGCTTTTTGAACAGATGAAGCGGTTTAAGCTTGAGCCCAAAAGGCTAAGATTCGTCAGCTACGATCACCGGAAGGCTCCCAAGGTATTTCTCGCAGAAGCCACGCTGGATGCAAGGCCCGGGCTTGAGGTCATGTCTCCCCTTTTTATCAGGGATCCTGACGGCAATACCTCAGACGAGGTCAGAAAAATTTATGGAATGGATGGTTGAGCCATGAGCGGAACACTATATATCGTCGCGACACCAATAGGTAATCTGGGAGACATTTCTTCCCGCTGCCGGGAGGTTCTGGAAACCGCCGATTTTATCGCCGCCGAGGATACCCGGGTCACATTGAAGCTGCTGAACCATCTGGGCATCAGAAAGCCCATGGTCAGCTATTATGAACACAACCGGGCAGGATCTGGCCAGAAGATCGCCGACAGGATACTTGCCGGCGAGACCTGCGCCCTGGTGACCGACGCGGGGACTCCCGCCATCAGCGACCCGGGCGAGGATATAGTCAGGCTTTGCCGCAGCCTTGACATACCCGTGACCGCAATACCCGGCCCCTGCGCCATAATCAACGCCCTTGCCATATCCGGAATGCCCACCCAACGGTTTGCATTTGAAGGGTTTTTGTCCACCAACAGCAAAAACCGCCGCCAGCATTTGAGCGAGCTTGTGGGAGAAAAGCGAACCATGGTTTTTTATGAAGCGCCACACAAGCTTCTGAAAACTTTGACCGATATGCTGGATACCTTTGGCGACCGGGAGCTTGCCCTGTGTCGTGAGCTGACCAAGCTCCACGAGGAGGTTCGCGTGACCTCTCTCAAGCAGGCTGTTGACTACTATACCGAAAACGCTCCCCGGGGAGAATTTGTTCTGGTCATTCACGGCTGCACCGACTCAGGTCCGGAGATATCCATGGATCAGGCTCTGGAACAGGTGTTCAGGCTAAGGGACGACGGCAGCTCCCTTAAGGATGCGGTAAAGCAGGTCTCGTCCCGGTACGGTATTTCACGCAACGAGCTTTACAACGCCGCCATTCAATAATCGGCGAACCAGTCCAGTTTACATTTTTTACAATTTTTTCTATCGTTAAATCTACATTTTGTATAATCGCCTTCATTTTTTCGACACCGTTCCACTTTGTTTCGTCACGTTTCGACAGAATTAGCAACAAATTATATCACGCGCTGTATAATTCAGCGCAAAAAATCACCGCCTCATGAGTCAGCGACCATGGGGCGGTGATTTTTGCACAGGGGGCATCAGCCAAGGTTCTGGAGTTCTTTCAGGCAGGAGGGGCAGATATTCTTGCCCTTGTAGTTGATGATATCCTTGGCATCAGAGCAGAAAATGCAGGCAGGCTCGTGCTTTTTGAGGATGATCATGTTGCCCTCGGTGTAGATCTCGATGGGGTCACGCTCGGCAATGTCGAGAGTGCGGCACAGTTCGATAGGGATGACGATCCTTCGCAGGTCGTCCAGTTTTCTAACGATTCCAGTAGATTTCATTTTGATACTTCCTTTGTTGTTTTGTCGACCGGAGGGCCAACAAATCGTATTAACTTATTTCATGTCGTATTATAACATATTGTATTCATTTGTCAATGGAAAAATGGAAATTACTTCAATATTTTTTCCTGTTCTTACCCCGGGAGGTAATATAAGGACAGGTCCTTTCATATTGTGTTTTGAAAGGATGTGGGTATATGGCGTTGAGCATTATCTGGACAGTTATGGCTGTTGCGGCCTTTATATTCTCCATCATGACCGGCACGGCGGAAGATGTTTCGGCTGCGGCTATGGAAGGTGCCGCAGAAGCGGTCACCACGGCACTGGCCATGACGGGTCCTCTGTGTCTATGGTGCGGTATATGCTCGCTGATGGAAGCCAGCGGCATATCATCCCGACTGGGCAGACTTATGGCTCCGGTCCTGGGGCGGCTTTTTCCCGAGGCACAGAAAGACAGTCAGGTGCTTGAAGCCATATCCGGCTGCGTTACGGCGAATTTTCTGGGGCTTGGCAACGCAGCCACTCCTCTGGGTATTCAGGCAATAAAACTAATGGCAGCCATGCAGCGGGACCGTTTTTCCCCCAGCGACGGAATGTGCCGATTTATAGTATTATGCACGGCATCTATTCAGCTGCTGCCCACCACTGTGTGCGCTTTACGTTCGTCTCTGGGCAGTGAATCCCCATTTGAGATATTGCCCGCCGTCTGGGTTTCCTCCATAGCGTCAGTTGCGGTGGGGCTGGGGATGTCGTGGCTGCTGCCGAGACTGGGAAGAAGAGTATGAGCGGTTATATCATTCCGCTGACGATCGTCCTTACAGCCTGTCTTACGTTAAAAAAGCGGATGAATGTTTATGACCTTATGACCGATGGTGCTGCCCAGGGTATGAGGATCATGTTGAGGATACTGCCGACTCTGATCGTTCTGCTCAGCGGGGTTTATATGCTCAGGGTATCCGGCGCGCTGGATCGGGTCACCGCGCTGCTGTCTCCCCTCTTTACTGCGGTGGGGATACCGGCGGAAACGGCTCCTCTGGTTCTGATACGTCCTCTCAGCGGCAGCGCGGCATTAGCTGTTGCGGCGGACATTATGAGGACCTATGGCGTTGACTCCCCCGTCGGCAAAACCGCTGCCATTATGCTGGGGTCAACAGAAACAACCTTTTACACTATTGCCGTATATTTTGGTGCAGCAGGGGTAAAAAACACCCGGTGGGCAATACCGGCTGCTCTTGCTGCCGATCTGACCGGTTTTATCTCTGCCGCTCTGGCGGCAAGGCTGCTGTAGAGCTGCTTTTAACAGCAGGAAACCCCGGACGCCTGTTTGGGGCTGTCCGGGGTCCCGAACTGATATTTGAAACAACTGCTATCAGATAATTCAACTTGTAGACAAAGGCTTTCGTACCTTTGTCTACAAGTTGTCTGGATAATTACATTTTTTCCGGAGCAGAGATGCCCAGCAGGGCAAGTCCGATGGCCAAAACGTCTCTGGTCCTGGCGGCGAGACACAGGCGGGCTTTGAGCAGCGCCTCGTCCTCTCCCTTTATGCGGCAGGCATTGTAGAAGCGGTGGAACCGGGAAGCCAGCTCGATAAGGTAGCGATTGATCTTGGAGGGGTCGTAATCCCGGGCAGCGGAGCGAACCTCTTCGGGCAGAGCAGACAGCTGCTTGATAAGCTCCCGTTCCTCGTCCGTGATGAGGACAGATTCGTCAACAGCTTCCGCAGAGGGTACCGGATCGCCTTCTGCCATCAGGGCGGCTATGAGGCTGCAAATCCGGGCATGAGCATACTGGACATAGTAAACCGGGTTTTCGCTGTCCTGCCGCACTGCAAGGCCCATATCGAACTCAAGGTGAGTATCCGGACGGGCGTTGAAGGAAAAGCGGCATGCATCCACGGATATTTCGTCCAGCAGGTCATTGAGGGTAATGGCTTTGCCGGTACGTTTGGAAACCTTAACGGTTTCGCCGTCCTTGACCAGGCGGACAAGCTGCATAATAAGGAAATCCAGCTTGCCATTATCGATACCCAGGGCGCCGATGGATGCCTTGAACCGGATGGCATGGCCGTGATGGTCAGCGCCCCATACGTCGATTACGCGGTCAAACCCGCGCTTGATAAACTTGTCGCGATGGTAGGCCATATCCACGGCAAAGTAGGTGTAAAACCCGTTGCTTCTGCGAAGGACCTCGTCCTTATCGGCTCCGAAATCGGTGGTTTTGAACCACAGAGCGCCGTCTTTTTCATAGGTATGGCCGCTGTCCTGAAGGAGCTTTACTGTTTCGGCCACATAACCGCTTTCGTGGAGGCTGCTTTCACGGAACCAGCAGTCGTAATGGATACCATAACGGTCGAGATGCTGATGCATAAGGCCGATATTGCGTTCAATACCGAAGCGCATCATCTCTTCCCGCCGCTGAGCAGGCTCCACGGAAAGATATCTGTCGCCTTCATTGTCGTAAATAAGCTGGGCAAGCTCGATTATGTCCTGACCGTGGTAGCCATCTTCCGGAAATTCCACAGCGTCCTCGCCCTTGATGAGCTGGATATATCTGGCTTCGATAGAGCGGCCGAACAGCTCCACCTGGTTACCGGCGTCATTGACATAGAACTCACGCCAGACGTCGTATCCGGCTTTTTCCAGCACTGAGGCCAGAGAATCTCCCAAAACGCCGCCACGGGCGTTGCCGATAGTCATGGGGCCGGTGGGATTGGCCGAAACGAATTCGACCATAACTTTTTCGCCATGGCCTTCATCAACGCAGCCATAGTCTTTTCCGTCAGCTTCAATGCCCCGCAGCACGTCGCCGTACCATTTGGAGGACAGGCGGAAGTTGATAAAGCCCGCTCCTGCGATCTCGGCAGAGCTGAAACAGCTGCCGTCCAGCCGGAGGTTTTGGACAATAGTCTCGGCTATGGCTTTGGGAGCCATTTTCATGGCCTTTGCGGAAACCATGGCATAGTTGGAAGCGTAGTCGCCGTTTTTGCTGTCTTTGGGAATGTCGACTCTGTCGTTAACTTCGATCCCGGCGGGGAGTTTACCGGCTTCCACAGCTCTGTCATAGGACTGGCGAATAAGCTGGGATACCTGTTCTTTTGCGGTTTTGATCATTTCGGTCATTATGGTCACATCCTGATTCGTAGGTTTATTGAATTAGAGTTTTGTCGGCAGTTTCCTGAACTGTTATAAAGAACGAGCTTTCTCCGGCGATCATGTGTTCGATCTCGATCTTGTAGTCGATCTCAAGGGTACCCCCGGAGTCGTTAAGGTCAGATTTGACCCGTCTGGCATCGACCCCAATGGTCAACGCTCCAAACCCCATATCATAAAGGGAAAGGTGCTTTCGTCCGGGTTCGAATATCATATGGGAGGTCACTGTACCCTCCCGAATAAGGCTGGCCGAGCTGTCGGTGACTTCGAAGGTGGTCACAGTCCCGGCCAGGCCGGTGACCTCGCTCTCGGGGTAGGAGATCATGTATTTTCCATCGTCGCCCCAGTAAAAGCCATCGGTCACCAGCTCCACCGATTCGGGCTGACTGCCCTGGAAGGACTGGCGTCCCTGGATCCTGATAACAACGGGTTTTGTTTCCATTTTCATTGTTTTGCTCCAATAACTAAATCATCGGTTATTTAGTTTATCATATCCCGGCTTCAATGGCAAGCTCTATAAGCCGGTCTATGAGGTCAGAGTATTTGACTCCGCTAGCTTCCATAAGCTTTGCAAACATGGATATGGACGTAAAGCCCGGAATGGTGTTTATCTCGTTAAACACTACCGCGCCGCTGTTTTTGACAAAAAAGTCAACTCTTGATAAGCCCCGACATCCCAGAGCGCGGTAAATGTGAGCGGCGGTGAGCCTTATGGTTTCGGCCGTTTCCTCTGGCAGTCGTGCGGGGATAATGATGGTTGAGGTGTCGGTTATGTATTTGGCATCGTAATCGTAAAACTCAGCGCCGGAAATGATCTCACCACATACGGAAACAAAGTTGTCGCCGTTGCCGGTCACGGACACCTCGATCTCCCGACCGTCGATAAATTCCTCAACCATGACCTTTCGGTCATACCTGAACGCCGCATCAAGGGCAGGCATAAGCTCGCCACGGTTTTTGACCTTGGACACGCCTACAGACGAGCCGGTCCCGGCAGGTTTTACAAACACGGGATAGGAAAAGGCGGCTTCAACGTCGGCAATGGTCCGGTCTGGGTCAAAGGTGTCTTTTGTTATCAGCAGCCAACCGGCCTGAGGTATACCCTCTCTGTCAGCCACCAGCTTGGTCATGGTCTTATCCATAGCGGCTGCCGACGCCGCCACGGAGCAGCCTACGCAGGGTATGCCCGCCAGCTGCATAAGGCCCTGGACCGAGCCGTCCTCACCGTTTTCTCCATGCAGTACGGGAAAAACGCAATCCAGCTTAACAGTTTCAAACCCACTGTCCTTAAGGATCACAAGGCCGTCTCCCCTGGCGGGAGATATGATGACCCGTCTGTTGCCGGGATGGGACTCCCATATCCCGCCGGGCAGAGCGGAATAATCCGTCTCTCCATAAAGATACCAGCTCCCCTCCCGGGTTATTCCCACGGGGAAAATGTTGTATTTACTTTTATCTATATTGTTCAGCACAGATTCTGCCGATCTGAGCGAAACCTGATGCTCCGGCGACACTCCGCCGAAAAGAACGCAAATGTTAAGCATAGCTGTCCTCCTGAACTAAAAGACTGAACTGTTTGACATATCATATGCAATATGGCCCCGGTTCAAACCACGGGGTCACCGATATATTAATTGAATCCCCGGAATAAAACAAGCAAAACTTCAGCTCTGGGAAAATAAATAATTGCTAATCTTCTGTGTAACTGGTATAATCTCAGCAAACGGGGGAAACATTTATGAATCTTTGTAATTTAAGCGAGATAAAAGAGCTTCTGGGCCGCCATGGTTTCAGGTTTTCAAAATCCATGGGCCAGAATTTTCTTATTGACCGGCGGGTACCGGAATCCATAGCCGACTCCGTCGACCGGAGCAACGGCGTATTGGAAGTCGGGCCGGGCATAGGCCCCCTGACTGTTGAGCTGTGCCGCCGGGCCGAAAAGGTCGTGGCCATTGAGCTTGACAAAACTCTGCTGCCTGTGCTGGACGAGACTCTTGCAGATTTTGACAACGTAAAGGTTATCAACGCAGACGTTTTGAAAACAGATATTCAGGCAGTTGTTGACCAGAATTTTCAGGGCCTTCGGCCGGTAGCCTGCGCAAATCTGCCGTATTATATTACCTCTCCTGCCATTTCAGCTCTGGTGGACAGCAAATGCTTTGAGTCCATAACCGTTATGGTACAAAAAGAAGTGGCTCTTCGCATCTGCGCCAAAGCCGGAAGCTCAGATTATGGCGCGTTTTCCGTATATTGCCAATATCACACTGCGCCGGAAATACTTTTTCACGTGCCGCCCTCCTGCTTCTATCCTCAGCCCAAGGTCACATCAACCGTTATAAGGCTCAAATGCAGGACAGAGCCGGCCGTAAAGACCGACGAAAGCCTGTTTTTCAAAATCGTCAGGCTGTCGTTTGCTCAGCGCAGGAAGACTCTGGTCAACGGTCTGGCGGCGGGGCTTCCCCTTGCCAAAGGCGAGATCGCCCAAATCATTACCCAATGCGGCTTTGGGGAGAACGTCCGGGGCGAGACTCTGGGAGTCGAGGATTTTGCAGGACTCACCAACGCTTTTGCAGACCGGCTCGCCGCCGAGAAGGAACAATAATATCATCAGCGGGAAGCATCGCTATTCCGTCGACTCAGGCTGTCAGGCTGCCCAAAACGAAAGTATCGTTGGGGCAGCCTGAGCTTTATTTACCCACCAGCTGGCTGGCAGCGTCCCGAAGGCGCTCACCGGTGGTTCGGGCCTGTTCCATGGTTTGGCCCCAGGACATAAGATACAGCTTAAGCTTAGGTTCGGTCCCGGAGGGACGGACGATGACCCGGGCGTTATTTAAATCAAACTGCAAAACATCGCTGCCCTCGGCAAGATGATCCACAGCGCTTATCACCGGCATACCACCAATACTCTCCGGCGGCTGCTGACGAAGGCTGAGCATTATCTGCTGGCGCTCAGTTTCTCCCCCGGCTCCCGGCAGTACAATGCTAACGGTTTGGTTGACATAATATCCGTAGCGGTGATACAGCTCTTCAAGACCGTCCACCAGAGTCATACCTCTGGACCTGTACCATCCAGCCATTTCGCAGATAAGCATGGCGGCGCACACCGCGTCCTTATCCCGGCAATACATTCCTGCCAGACTGCCGCAGCTTTCCTCAAAGGCGAAGATAAAATCATCTTCCCTGCCCTCCTGCTCCAGTCGGGTCATTACCTGGCCAATATGTTTAAACCCCACCGGGACATCAATCATCCGGCAACCGTAGCTTTTGGCTATCTCGTTGGCCATGGGCGAGGACACATGGCTTTTTATAGCTACGGGGTTTAGGGGTAACGCTCCGCATCGTGATTTAAGGACAAAATTCAGCAGCAGGCAGCCGGTTTCGTTACCAGACAGCAGTTGATACTGACCATTATGGCAAACAACAGCTCCGATTCGGTCGCAATCCGGGTCGGTCGCCAGAATAATGTCCGGATTTGTGGTCTTTGCCTGACAGATCGCCAGGTCAAAGGCTTCCTTATTTTCGGGATTGGGGCTTGGACAGGTGGAAAACTCAGGGTCCTGCTCCATCTGCCGGGCAACAGTATCTACCTGGGCGCCCAGCTTTGAAAGGAGCTGGGGAACAATGTTCATGCCTGCTCCGTTAAGGGGAGTATACAGCACCCTGATGCCGGAAATGTCCTGTCCGCTGCTGCATCCCATGACCCGGGATTCGTAGTCATCGTATAACCGACTGCTCACCGGCTGCACCTGACCGGACCGGATATAATAAGGAAGCTGTTCGGTCTGGGGCGTGAAATAGCCGATCCTATCCATAACCTCGGCTATCCCCACGGTCTGCTCCACCGGCATCTGAGCGCCATCGGCACCAAAGCACTTAAAGCCGTTATACTCCGGCGGATTATGGCTCGCAGTTAACATAACTCCTGCGCCGCAGCCCAGATCGCGTATGGCGAAGGACAGCATTGGCAGCGGCACGCTCTGGTCGAAAAGCCAGACCATATGGCCCTTTTCTGCCAGAGCGCAGGCTGTCTGCCGTGCAAATTCGGCCGAGTCCCGCCTTGTATCATAGGCGATAGCTACGCTTTGCTCCGGAGGCAAAACCTCGCCCAGAGCCAGAGCAGCCCGACGAACCACATAAACATTCATCCGGTTCGTACCGGCTCCAACAACTCCCCGCAGGCCCGCCGTTCCAAATTCCAGCTGGCGGTAAAAGCTGTCAAAGGCTGACTCCGGGTCAGTTTTCATCCGCTCAAGCTGGGCGGCAAGCCGGGGGCTGTCCACATTTTGCAGCCAATATGTGATGTTTTCCTGAATGTCCATAATTTCCTCTTGATAGCTGAAAATAAACATAGCAAAGCGCTGCCTCAAGTTCTTGCGATTTTGAGGCAGCTGTTAATGACGTATCCCGGGATTAGATGTCCTCGATTATGGGAGATTCGGTTTTGGGCTGATATCCGGCGGCCACGCGGAACTTCTGGCGAGTCTGCTTAATTTCGTTCAAAGCGGCGTTGACAGCCTCTTCGGTGCACTTGAGGTTTTCGTCAACATAATCGTTGGTGACCTTTTTCAGCTCTCTGGTTTTCATTTCGGCCTCGGAAATGATACGCTTGGCTTCGGCGTTGGCGGCGGCAATGATCTCTTCTCTGGAGATCATCTGCTTTGCACGTTCCTCAGCCTGACGCCGGATAGACTCGGCCTCGCGCTTGGCGGCCGTGACAAGCTCGTTACGGGAATCGAGGATGGTTTTGGCCTGCTTCATCTCGCCGGGGAGCTGGCTGTTGATCTCGTCAAGCAGGTCCAGGACCTTGTCTCTGTCCAGGACGCATTTGTCTGCTCCGATGGGGAAGCTGCGGGCATCCTGCACCATTTCGTATAATTTGCTAAGCAGTTCTTCTGCTCCACTTGCCATTGGTCTGCCTCCTTATTTATACATTTTGCTCTTAATGTCGCCGATTATGGATTCGGGAACGAAGCCCGAAAGCTCGGCGCGATACCGCACCATTTCGCGGGCGGCAGTCGAGCTTAAAAACACGTTTTCCTTCGCTGACGGCAAAAACACGGTTTCGAGATCGGGATTTGCCGTTTTGTTGATCAGAGCCATCTGAAACTCCATATCAAAATCCGAGGAGTTTCTCAATCCTTTGACCAGGACGCTGCCTTCATAGTCCCCCGCCAGGTCTGCCAGAAGCCTGTCTGACATTTCTACCCTAACGTTGGGAAGGTGGGCAGCCGCCTTTGAGATGAAGCCGACCCGCTCCTGAGGGGTGAACATATTGTTTTTGCTGCTGTTTACCATTACGCAGACCACAACAGTGTCGAAAATAGCGGACGCTCTTTCGATAATGTCCAGATGACCAAGAGTTATGGGGTCGAAGCTTCCGGGGTATATGGCCGTTTTCATACTTCCTCCAGCATAAGCCTGAATACGCTTATTACGGTTTTACCGTATTTGTAGTGTCTGACCGACAGGCCGGGATATTCTTTTATCTGCCCGTCAGCTGGTCGCTCGCAGACTATTATACCACCGTTGAGCAAAATGTCAAACTCAAGTATCATATTCAGCGAACTTTCCAAAAGTCCGCTGGCATAGGGCGGGTCGAGAAATATTACGCCGAACTTTCTGGAGCAGCGTTTGAGATAATCTTCGCTGCTGCTGTTAATGACCTGGGCGTCGGTTTCAAGCTTTGCGCGCCTGAGATTTTCGCCTATCAGCTTTATCATGTCCCGGCTCTGGTCAACTAATACGGCGCTTTTTGCCCCACGGCTGAGAGCCTCGATAGCCAGCTGACCTGTTCCGGCAAAAAGGTCAAGCACGTCTCGGCCCGGAACGTCAAACTGGATTATGTTAAAGATGCTCTCCTTTACCTTGTCGGTAGTGGGGCGGGCAGTATCTCCGATGGGAGTCATGAGCCGGGTACCCCGGGCAGTGCCTGTTATCACTCGCATTTTTCATCATTTCCTTTGTGGAAGTATTGGTAAACCGCTTTGGCAACGGGCCTGGGAACAACGGCTTCCAGCTGCCCCAGGTCAGCTGCTTTGATAGCCTTAACTGTTTTGAAATGCTTTAAAAGGGCGGTTCGTCTGGCCTGTCCCACGCCGCTTATCTTTTCCAGTTCGGACTGTTTGACCTTATTCCCTCTCAGGCTTCTGTGATATTCGATGGCAAACCGGTGAGTCTCCTCCTGGATCCTGCCGAAGAACGAAAACACAGCCTGATTGCCGGATATGCTGATCTCGCGGCCTTCGGCATCTACCAGCGCCCGAGTCCGGTGGCGGTCATCCTTGACCATGCCGAACACGGGTATGACCATACCCACTTCGCCCAGCGCTTCAAGGCAGGCAGAGCATTGGGCCTGTCCTCCGTCCATTAGCAACAGGTCAGGCCGTTTTTCAAAGCCCTTTGACCCGTCTGCGAGACGGATGAGCCGCCTGGTAAGCACCTCTTTCATTGCGTGGTAATCGTCTTTTATAGTTTCGTCTTTGATTTTAAATGTGCGGTAATCCCGTTTAAGGGGAGTTCCGTTTTCAAACACGGTCATGCTGCCGACCATATCGGACCCGGCGGTATTTGACATATCATAGGCTTCGATACGGGCAGGAGCAGAGTCGAGGCCCAGCAGTCCGGCCACCAGTTCGAGAGTTTTGTTTACCCGCTCCGCTGACGTGGTCACACGCTCTGCCTCTTCCATAGCGTTTTTGGCCGCCAGCTTAATAAGCTCGATCTTTTCTCCCCGCTGGGGAACGTTGATGGAGACCTTGTGACCTCTGCCGGAAAGCAGCCGGGCAAAAAGCTCGCTGTCCTCCATGGGTAAAGGCAAAAGTATCTCCCGGGGCAGACTGGCCCGTTCGAGGTAATACTGCTTGACCAGAGCGGACATGGCCTGAGAGCTGCTGTCAGGCTCGGTCAGGCGATATTCCTTATCCATCAGGTTTCCGCTGATATAATGGAGGACCACAAAGCAGCCACGGTTGTCATTGCTATACCATCCGATAACGTCGGTATCGGCCATAGCGCCGGACACTACCCGCTGCTTTTTGCCCAGAGTCTCGATAGCGAGGCAGCGATCCCGCAGCTCGGCCGCCTGTTCAAATTCAAGACGTTCCGCCGCAGCTTCCATCTGCTGACGCAGCTCGGCCGCAGCCTGCTTATACTTGCCTTCGAGTATGAGCTGAGCCTGACGGACAGTTTCGTAATACTGCCGCTGGCTCCCCAGCTTCTGGCACCAGCCGTCGCACTGGCCCATATGGTAATTCAGGCAGGGCCGGTCCTTGCCAATATCCCGGGGGAATTTTTTTGAGCAGGAGGGCAGACGCAGAGTGGTTTTGATGGTGTTGATAGCGCTTTGAGTCACGGAGCGCCCGCCATAGGGGCCAAAATACTTCGCCCCGTCATCTGCGGGTTTGGACACCATGGTAAGGTTTGGATATTCCTGATCCATGTCCAGGCGGATATAGGGATAACCCTTGTCGTCCCGCAGGAGAATATTATATTTGGGCTGATGGAGCTTAATAAGGGAGCATTCCAAAACCAGCGCTTCGAACTCGCTCTGGGCAATAATGACGCTGAAATCATAAATGTTCCGTACCATCGCCCGGGTTTTTTCGCTATGTCCGGCGGAATCCACAAAATACTGGCTCACCCGGTTGCGCAGGGCCTTGGCCTTGCCTACGTAGATCACCTTGCCGGTTTTGTCGGCCATGATATAAACTCCGGGAGCCAGAGGCAGGTCATGGGCCTTTTGCTTAAGCTGTTCAAAATCCGGCATCGTATCACCTCTGGGAAGCCGGTTATAAAGATTATCCCCTGAAACGATGCTGACGCGTCTTTCAGGGGATATTGTAGTACAACCAGTAGACAACGGCCCAGGGGCCTCAGTCTGCAAGTTGATAGGAACGAACTTAAGTCCGTTCCTGCCGCAGGGGCGGGCATTGAACGCTAAAGACGCCCCTGATGGGGTTCTCTCGCACTGTCTTCCTTCCCGTTACGGCTGCTTTCTACCTTTGTCTACAGTCTGATGCAGTACGCTTTTATTCGGAGAAGTTGGAGGAAATGAGTTCTACCAAAGCGTTAACGGCGGTTTCCTCGTCAGTGCCGTCTGCGATGAGTGTGATGGTCGTTCCCTTAACGATACCAAGAGAGAGCACACCCAGCAGGCTCTTGGCGTTGACACGCCGTTCTTCCTTTTCGATCCAGATGCTGCTTTTGTATTCGTTGGCTTTCTGGATGAAGAAGGTTGCGGGTCTGGCGTGGAGGCCCACCTGATTGTTTACAACAGCTTCTTTGATGTACATTTATTTCACTCCTTATTTTGTTACAGAGCTATGTTCCTCTACATACTTGCTGCTAATATATTAACAAATCAAAAGCGGAACGTCAATAGTTTTTGGTAATAGACAGGCTATTTTAAAAACTAATTAAACAAAGCTCGGGAAAAAGGTCTGCTTCAGGCTTATGTGAATTTCTTCGCCGCTAACGCGGCGAACTCTATGAGGTTTATTTGACAGGGGCAGGGACGAACTTAAGTTCGTCCCGCACAGCCTGCAGACAAAGGTACGAAGGTCTTTGTCTACAAAATTGCTATTTCAGTTCGGCGATGGTAACTCCGTCTTCACCTTCGCCGTAAAGGCCGTTGCGGTAGCTCTTGACCCGGCGATCCTTTTTCAGCTGGGTCTGAACAGCCTTGCGCAAAACGCCGGTGCCTTTGCCGTGGATTATTCTGACCGACGTAAGGTTACCCAAAACCGCGTTGTCGATGAACAGGTTAACAACACCCTCGGCCTCCTCAGGCAACATACCGCGAATATCCAGCTCAGGAGTAGCGGCCAGACTGCGCAGGCTTTCTTTAGATTTTTCGATAAACTTTTTGACGTCCTGCTGCTGGTTTTCAATCAGCCGGACCTCGTCCTTTTTTGCCTTAATGTTCAGGATCCCGGCCTGTAGCCGCAAAGAACCGTCCTTTTCTATGGACAGGACAGTCGCTTTGGAGCCGATACTGAGCAGCTCCACAGTGTCGCCCACGACAATATCCCGGGATGGAGGCGGCAGGTTATCTTTTTCCCGCTTCTCTCCCAGACGTCCCTCGGCTTCGTTAAGCTCCCGCCGGAGAGACGACTGCCTGTCGTTCATGCCCTGCCAGTCTTCGCTGTTTTTAAGTTGCTTGCGCATATCCTTAAGCTCGGCGATAACGGCGTTGGCAGTGCTTCTTGCGTCGTCGATAATGCTCTGGGCTTCGGCTCTGGCCTTCAAAACCGCCTTTTCCCGCTCGCGTTTGATCTCTTCGCGATATTTTTCCGCGGCGTTTTTGCTTTCTTCCGTCTCTTTTTTCAGCTTTTCGGCTTCCTGCTTGGCGGCCTCCATAGCCTGGCGCTGAGTCTCAAGCTGGGTTATGACATCTTCAAAATCGGCATCGTTTTTGTCTATCTGGTCGCCGGCTTTTTTGATAATATACTCCGAAAGTCCCAATCGGCGGGAAATGGCAAAGGCATTGGACTTGCCCGGGATACCGATAAGCAACCGATAGGTAGGCTTAAGGGTTTCCACATCGAACTCGCATGACGCGTTTTGGACACCATTGGTACGCATGGCATAAACCTTAAGTTCGGCATAGTGGGTGGTGGCCGCGATACGGGACCCCATCTGGCGGCAGTTTTCGATTATGGCAATAGCCAGCGCCGCGCCCTCCACCGGGTCGGTACCTGCACCCAGCTCGTCGAATAGTATCATGGTCCCCATGTCAGCTTCGTCGATTATCTCCACGATGTTTTTCATATGAGACGAGAAGGTGGACAGGGACTGTTCAATGCTCTGCTCGTCGCCAATATCTGCCAGGACCTTGTCAAACACGGAAATGGTGCTGCCGTCGTCAGCCGGGATATGCAGGCCGCATTCTGCCATAAGAGTCAGCAGGCCAATGGTTTTCAGCGTAACTGTTTTGCCGCCGGTATTGGGGCCGGTGACCACAAGGGTGTCAAAATCTTTGCCCAGCCGGACATCGATGGGTACGGCGGATCTGATATCTATAAGAGGATGGCGGGCATGGCGCAGTTCAAGGCTCCGGCTGTCCTCAACTATGGGTTCGATACATCTGAGGTTATAGGACAGCTTGGCCTTGGCAAAAACCAGGTCCAGGTATACAAGAGTGGAATAATCCTCCAGTATATCCTCCATATGCTCGGCCGCCATGGCCGACAGCTCAGCAAGGATACGTTCGATCTCCTTTTTCTCCTTGGCCAGCAGCTCCCGAAGCTCGTTGTTGGCGTTGACCACCTGCATGGGTTCGACAAAGAAGGTCCCGCCGGAGGACGACACATCGTGAACAAGGCCGGGGATCTCGTTCTTATACTCGCTTCTGACCGGAACCACGTAACGGTCGCCCCGAAGAGTGATTATCGGTTCGCGAAGATATTTGGAATAGGCCGGAGAGCTGATTATTCTGTTCAGCGAGTCCCGGGCCTTTGCGTTAGCCGCCTTCATATGGCGGCGGATATCCGCCAGCTCGGAGGAAGCCGAGTCAGCCAGCTCGTCATCACCGACGATGGAGTTGGTTATGCGTTCTTCGAGAAATTTGTTAGCCCGCAGAGAATCAAAAAGATGGTCGATACAGGTTTTGATCTGGCCGTCGGCATAGGATCTGACCAGTCGGGCTGTGCGAAGCACGTCGGCTATAGCCATCAGCTCACGGGTATTCAAGCTGCCGCCCATGTCCGCCCGCTTTAAAGCGCCGGATACGTCCTTTACCGCCTGAAATCCGGGGCTGGTTTTGTAGCTTATAAGCTTGCAGGCGGCCGAAACCTCCTGAAGCTTGTATCGTATCTCTTCAACATCGGTCATAGGCCGCAAAGCCCTGGCCCTGTCTTTAGCTTCGTCGCAGGTGGCGCAGGATGCCAGCAGATCCAGGACCTTGGGAAGCTCCAATGTTATGAGAGATTTTTCGTAAAGTTTGCTCATTTTATTCTCCTGACGTTTTGGTCGTTTTGCAGTCGCCGAGATGCTCAGCAGGTGCTTATTATGGACCGGTAAAAATCAAGGGCTGAAAAACCCCGTTCAAGCTGGGTAAGGATATAACCCTCTGCCGCCTGGGCCAGCATATCCATAGACCGGTCGTCCAGCGAAAAGGAAAACATCCGTTTGCTGTCTCCCAGCACAATATGACGCATGGCATCATAGCAACGGCTGTTGAGTTCAACTCCGCTGCCGCCGCAGTCGGCGCAATAAAGGGAACCGTCGGTGAGGGAAAAACGCACAGGCTGCTGACTGCCGCAAAGGGCACAGCCGTCAAGCTGAGGCTCATACCCCGCCAGGCTCATGAGTTTCAGCTCAAAGGCAGCCTTGACAAGAGTCTGAGGCTTTTTGAGGGTCGACAGAGCAAAAAGGGAGTTGAGCGCCAGGGACAGCAGCTCAGGTGTCGGGCTGTCTTCGTCAGCCACGTTTTCGGTCAGCTGGGCAATGTAGGATGCCAGAGACAGCAGCTCAAGGTCTTCTCTCAGGCCGCTGAACTGCTCCTTAGGTTCTGCCTCTTTGATAGAATAATAGCCCCGGGATTCCGACGCCGTAAACTCGGAATAGGCAAACAGCTGGCAGGCAGCCCGAAGTCTGCTGGTTTTTCCCCTGACCCCCCAGGCTTTGAGAGTCAGCTTACCGTGGTCACGGGTAAGGACGGTCAGCAGACTGTCTTTATCGTTCAGCTTTGTGTCCCGCAGCACAAGGCCGTCAGTGGTAATAAAGGCCATAAAGCACCTCGCCGGGATAATTATTGGTCAACACAGGGGCGGCAGGCCTAAGCCTCGTAGCCGAAGTTGCGTATCTGGTTAAGGTTGTCCCGCCAGTTTTCTTTCACCTTGACCCAGCTTTCCATATAGACCTTAGTCCCCATAAAGGCCTCGATATCCTTGCGGGCAAGCTCGCCTATCTTTTTCAGCATGGAACCGTGCTTGCCGATTATCATACCCTTATGGCTGGCCTTTTCGCAGTAGATGGTAACGTCCAGGTCGATGATGCCATCGTCCCGTTCGTCAAATCTGGTGACCTCAACAGCGGTGCCGTGGGGGATCTCCTTATCCAGGCAAAGCAGGAGCTTCTCTCTGACTATTTCGGCGATTATCTGCCGTTCAGGCTGGTCGCTGACCATACCGTCAGGGAACAGCTGAGGGCCTTCGTAAACGTAGTTTTCCAGCTGGTCCAGCAGCTGATCGATCCCGTCGGCGTTTTTGGCAGAGATGGGGACTATGGCGTCCCATTCATGCTCCTGGCTGTAAAGCGCCATTACCTCAAGGAGCTTTTCTTTTTCCTCCACGGTGTCGACCTTGTTTATCACCAGTACCGCAGGCGCGCCGGTAGCCTTTATCTGCTGGATAAGCAGCTGCTCCTGGGTGCCGATATTGGGGATGGGTTCAACCATGAGGATAACAGCATCCACGTCGGCAACGCTTTCTTTAACAACGTTGACCATATAGTCTCCCAGCCTTGTCCGGGCCTTGTGGAAGCCGGGGGTGTCCATAAAGACGAACTGAGTCTCTCCCCTGTTCAGTACGGCGCAGATACGGTTGCGGGTAGTCTGGGGCTTGTTGGTAACTATGGCGACCTTTTCGCCCACAAGAGCGTTGGTCAGAGTGGATTTGCCCACATTGGGGCGGCCAGCTATGGTTATCATTCCGGATTTTTTAATCATATTTATATTCCTCTTTTTATCGGGGTCAGTAGTTGGTTATCAATATTCTATCTTATTGCGGACATTATGGCCTCTTCCCGGCTGCGCATCTGAGCCTTTTGGGGACCTTCGTCCAGATGGTCGTAGCCCAGAAGATGAAGCGCCGAATGGACGGTCAGGTATCCCAGCTCTCTGGCTCTGCTGTGGCCGAATTCCTTTGCCTGAGCGTACACCCGCTCCATGGATATGGCCATATCCCCCAGGGGGCAAAGGCCCGTAGCGCTGTCTATATATTCCTCCCCGGCGGGAGGTATGCCGGGAGTCAGAGTAAACATGGGAAAGGACAGCACATCCGTGGGCCTGTCCACCCCGCGCATGGTTTTGTTTATCCGGTGGATACCGTCATCGTCAGTCAGCAGAACGTTGATCTCGCAGGGTATTCTGACCCGCTCTGCTCTCAGGGCAGTCCAGACGCATTTTTTGATATATCTCCGCTGGCTGAATCCTGCTATTCCCGGTCTGTCGGCGGAGATGGAAATTTTGTGCTTCATTTTTCGCCGTTCCTTCTGTATTTATATTTAGCGGGATTGGTGGGAGAATTTACCTTCCTTTCGTAGCTTTCGTAAGCCTTGATTATCCGCTGGACCAATACATGGCGGACAACGTCGCTGGCGTTAAGCTGGCAGATGGCAATATCCTCGATCCCGTCAAGGACCTTTACCGCCTCTTTAAGTCCGCTGGTTTTGTCAGTGGGCAGGTCGATCTGAGTTACGTCGCCGGTGATGACCACCTTGGAGTTGAAGCCGAGACGGGTAAGGAACATCTTCATCTGCTCCCGGGAGGTGTTTTGCGCTTCGTCGAGAATAATAAAAGAATCGTCCAGCGTCCGGCCGCGCATATATGCCAGAGGCGCGACTTCGATGTTCCCTTTTTCCAGATAGCGGTTATAGTTTTCTGCTCCCAGCATATCAAACAGGGCATCATAAAGAGGGCGGAGATACGGGTCAACCTTGTTTTGCAGGTCGCCGGGCAAAAAGCCCAGCTTTTCTCCCGCTTCAACGGCGGGGCGGGTAAGTATAATACGATTTACCTGCTTTTCTCTAAAGGCCGCCACCGCCATAGCCACGGCAAGATATGTCTTGCCGGTACCCGCGGGGCCGACACCGACGGTGATGGTGTTCTTCCTGATGGCGTTGACATATTTCTGCTGGCCCAGAGTTTTGGCCTTAATGGGCTTACCCTTGGCGGTCACGCATATAACGCCCCGGGTCAGTTCGCCGATCTTGTCGGCGTTGCCCTCCTGGACCATATTGATGACATATCTTACCCGCTGGCTGTCAATAGCTTCGCCCTTTGAGGCAAGGGTCATAAGGCCCTCCAGCGCCTGGACTCCCGCCATAACTGCTTCCGGCTCGCCGGAGACCTTCATCTCGGTCCCTCTGATGCTGACCTGGACATCCAGCTCGGCTTCGATTATTTTGATGTTTTCGTCGAAGGACCCGAACACGTCGATTATCTGGTCCATTCTTTCGGCGCTGACTGTTTGTTCTGTCATGTGTGTTCCTTTCCCTGTCAGGAGGCATTATCCGGATAAACCGGCAGCTGAGCCATGACCTCCGTCCCGATCTGCTGACTGCAACGGCATACCGCCGTGGCCGTCATCAGGCCGTCGGTGACGCATATGTCGAATTCGGAATCCATCACGCTGCCGCCTGTCAGCCCGGAACCAACGGAATCGAGAATATAGTCTTTAAGCTGCTGCTCTGCCTGCTGACGGTCCAGCTGATCTGTGCGGCAGATGCAGGCTCTTTCGACGGTTCGTTCCAGAGCTATGGGCAATTGTATGCCTCCCGGCAAAGTCAAATATTCTGTTTCTATTATTTTATCACATTTGTCATAGTAATTGCCACTGTCAATATAGAAATTAATCCTTTTTGAGCCAATAATCAAGGCATATTTTGTTTTTTCTTCGCCGATAAGCTCCATGACCTCATAATCAAGCGGCAACTGAGCCGAAAACTTTTTCCAGGTAGTGGCATAGATCTCGCCTATGGAACGCACGGTCTGGACTCTGAACAGATTGTCATTGGCATAATGCTCAATTATCCCGGTCACCAGCTTCTGACCCTTCAACACCGTTTGTCCTGTTTCGACCAGCGATTTTCCCCTGAGTACCTCCATCCGGGTTATGACCCCTGTTTCCGTCGCCACCAGGTCGGTGACCACCGATTCATCCAGCACCTGAGGCGCCGGTATTTCCTGTCGAACCACCACCGTTGCTTTTCCCCCTTTAACATTTATGGTCATATAGGACAGCTCAGGTATCTTCAGCAGCATTCTGGTTTCCACCAGAGCCGGTTTGATGGAATAACCGAAGGTCCCCACTCCAATGCCCAGCTCTTTCAGGGCAGCTATGATCTCCCGGTCGGTCACAGTCGTGTTTCCAACCACCTCAAAGCTCCAGATAAACATGGGCATCACCAGCGCCGCCGCCACAGCCACCGCCATGCCGACTATCAACACCCTGCGCCGTGCAAAACGTTTTGCTAAAAAAGGAAGGCCGTGGCGTCTGATAATATGGGTCTTGCACATAGCCCTTTTTGCCGCCTTCCTTATCCTTTTATAGTCTGAGGCAAACATGGATATTTCCCAACAGAGGGGATCCATTTTGTTTAAATTCCAAAAGGGTACTGACTCCGCCGCCAGCCGGTTGATAAGCTCCTGGGGATAAGCTCCGTTAATTGTTATGTCAACTATGGCTCTGGTTTTATCCAACAATCGCTGCATCCTTATATCTCCTCTGCATACTGGATAGACCGTATTTCACCGTTGATTATCATTCTATCCTCGTTCATAGCGCGGATCATCAGTCCGCTGCCGCAAATATGAAGTAAGCCCAGATCTGTGCTGACTATCAGCGTTTCTTCGCCGTATTCTCTGACTCCTCTGTGGTTTTCCAATATGATCTCGCCGCTGCCTCGAAGCTCAAGCCTGGGCATTCCTGCCGCCACAGACAGAGGCATATCCAGACTTTGGGATGCCCGTTCAAATATTTCCCCGATTTTTCTGTTCATAGCCATCTCCCTATATTATGTTAACTAATGATCCTTTGCTCAGCCGAACTTGAACACAGATAAGAAACTGTATGCAAACACAATTGCAGGCTGTAGACAAAGGTAGAAGGTTGCCGCAGCGGAAAGGAAGATAGTGTGAAAGAAACCCATCAGGGGTGTCTTTCGCGTTCAATAACCCGCCGCAGCGGCAGGAACGAACTTCAGTTCGTTCCTTTCCACTTGTAGGCAAAGTCCACCGGGACTTTGTCTACAAGTGGATACTGTAGGCAAACATGGTTGTGGACTGGCAAAACTCACCCTTCCACAACATATATATTCCAAAAGGAGGTGCGCTATGGCAAAAATCATTTCTAACCGCCTGTTTGGCGATATTTTTGTTTCGGTTGCGTTGGCCCTGTCGGTGCTGTCGCTGATGCTGTTTCCCACCCAGTCGGTGGAGGCTGCCAGAGCCGGTCTTGAGCTTTGCGGAAACGTCATTATCCCGTCGCTGTTTCCGTTTTTTGTCCTGTCCGGTCTGATAGTCGAAATGGGTCTGGTGAGGCATCTGGGTCGGCTGCTTCAACCGGTGATGAAGCCGCTGTTCAATGTGGGAGGAAGCTGCTCTGCGGCCTTTGCTCTGGGCATTATCGGAGGATATCCCGTAGGGGCTGTGACCGCCATAAGCCTGTATAAAAAGGGGCTTTGCAGCAAAAGCGAGGCCGAGCGGCTTCTGGCCTTTTGCAACAATTCAGGTCCGGCGTTTATTCTTGGCGTAGTGGGTGCGGGCATATTTTCTTCAAGTCTGGTGGGGCTGGTATTATATCTTGCTCACATTATTTCGTCGGTGATAGTAGGGCTGTGCTTCCGTTTCTGGAAGCCGGAGATAGAGCCATCAGCTGCCCTGCAACAGGTCGAAGCTCCCGCGCCGGGCTTTACCGCGGCCTTTACCGGCTGCGTCAAAAGCGCCGTCTCATCGACCATAAACATATGCGGGTTCGTTATCTTTTTTACCGTGGTCATAAAGCTTCTGTTTCTCACAGGGGTTATGCAGGCGGTATCAGGTATCGTTGCTGCGCTGCTGGCTCCGCTGGGCTTTGACTCTCAGTGGGCCGAAAAGCTGCTGATAGGTCTGATTGAAATGTCTTCGGGCGTATGGAGCCTTTCTGACGCTGCGGGCAGTCTGACAGGGAGACTGTCCATGGCAGCCTTTATACTGGGTTGGGCCGGAGTTTCGGTCCACTGTCAGGTGCTGTCCTTTATCGGCGGCAGCGGGCTTTCGTCAAGAACCTATGTAGCAGGCAAGGCTATGCACGGATTAATATCAGCAGGGTTGGTTTACATAATTTCCAGGCTGCTGCCTCTGGAGCAGCCCGTGTCCCACTATCTGGCCCAGCAGGTGACAGGGATCGCCGAAATGGATTTTTCATCTGCGCTGACCGGGTCTATGGTCACAGCGCTGGCGGTTTGGGCTGTTGTTATCATAATATCTGCATTTATGATCGGAAAAGGCTGTGGAAATCGGCAGAGAAATGGAGTATAATCAGATATATAACAACAGGTGGCCGACCGTCATCTATCCTGTTTGCTCCGGTCACCGGGAAACCTGGAGGTCTATTATGCTGTTTAACAAAAATATCCAGCCCTGCTGCTCCTATTGCCAATCCGGCTCAAAGATCAACGACGAAGAAGTCATGTGCCTCAAGCGGGGTATTGTCAGCGCCTTTGGCTCATGCCGGAAGTTTGAATATGACCCTCTGAAGCGGATACCCGGCAAGCCCGAGCTTGTGGAGGACAGTCCCTTTACCGAAGAAGATTTCAGTCTGTAAAATGTCCGTCCCCTGCAACATTGACAATATCATCCTTAAAATGCTATAATCAGCGGATAATCAACCTTATTCTTTTGGAGGATCCATATGCCTATTACCGACATTCTCGAGAAGAACTGCCGTCTGTACGGCGGTGATGTTGCTCTCGTCGAAATAAACCCCGAGCGTCCCGAGACCCGGCGGGTCACATGGAAGGAATTTGAACTGATGGAGCCTACCAGCAGCTCATATTACCGCCGTGAGATAACATGGAACGTTTTTAACGAAAAGGCCAATCGCTTTGCCAATATGCTCCTTAGCC
Source organism: uncultured Oscillospiraceae bacterium (assembly GCA_964384255.1). Classification (GTDB taxonomy): domain Bacteria; phylum Bacillota; class Clostridia; order Oscillospirales; family Oscillospiraceae; genus SIG469. The sequence continues at coordinate 28,331 of CAYLKH010000021.1, forward strand.
GGGGCTTCAAAAAGGGCGATAAGGTCGCCATACTGCTATACAACTGTCTGGAATGGCTGCCCATTTATTTCGGGATCCTCAAAACCGGCGCTCTGGCCGTGCCGCTGAACTTCCGCTACACCGCTCAGGAGATCGAATACTGCCTTGATCTGGCAGAAGCCGATGCCCTTATCTTCGGGCCTGAATTTATCGGCCGTGTTGAGGAGATCGCCCCCTCCATAAGCCGTCAGCGTCTGCTGTTTTACTTAGGCGACAATTGTCCCACCTTTGCCGAGGATTACTCCGCCCTGACCGCTGACTGCTCCAGCGCTTCGCCTATCGTCCCTGTAGACGACGAAGACGACGCCGCGATCTATTTTTCATCCGGCACCACCGGTTTTCCCAAGGCCATACTCCACAACCACAAAAGCCTTATGCACGCCGCTCTGGTCGAGCAGAAGCATCATGGTCAGACCAGGGACGACGTATTTTTGTGTATCCCTCCCCTTTACCACACCGGCGCAAAAATGCACTGGTTCGGCAGCCTGTATTCCGGGGGCAAGGCCGTATTGCTCAAAGGCACCACTCCCGAATTCATAATCGACGCCGTATCCAAAGAACGCTGCACTATTCTGTGGCTGCTGGTACCCTGGGCTCAGGATATTCTCAACGCCATCGACCGGGGCGATATCGACATAAGCAAATATCAGCTGGACCAGCTGCGGCTGATGCATATTGGCGCTCAGCCTGTTCCTCAGAGCCTTATCCGGCGATGGAAAGAGCGGTTCCCCCATCATCAGTATGATACCAACTATGGTCTGAGCGAATCTATCGGCCCCGGCTGCGTCCATCTTGGGGTAGAAAACATCCACAAGGTGGGAGCCATCGGTGTACCCGGCTATGGCTGGCAGGTTAAGATAGTGGACGAAAACGGAGCTGAGGTCGCACCCGGTGACGTAGGCGAGCTTTGCGTCAAGGGCGACGGAGTCATGACCTGTTATTACAACAACCCCCAGGCCACCACCGAAGTGTTGAAGGACGGATGGCTCTTCACCGGTGACATGGCCCGGATGGACGAAGACGGATTCATCTTCCTGGTGGACCGGAAAAAAGACGTTGTTATCTCCGGCGGCGAAAACATCTATCCCGTGGAGATAGAAAACTTCCTCAGCGCTCATCCCGCTGTTAACGACGTGGCCGTTATCGGCGTGGCTGACTCCCGACTGGGGGAAGCGACACTGGCTGTTATCGACATCAAGCCCGGATTCAGCTGCACTGAGGACGAGATAACATCCTATTGTCAGCAGCTCGCAAGATATAAGCGCCCTCACAAGATCGTTTTTGCCCCGGTACCCAGAAACCCCACCGGCAAAATAGAAAAGCCCCACCTTCGAGAGATCTATGGCGGAGTCAATCTTGTGGATGCCCAGTACAAATCATAAAGCCGGTTCAGCACCGGAAAACCGCCTGTCCCTTGATAAAGGGCAGGCGGTTTCAGCGTGTCAAAATAGTCCGATGGGCTATTTTGACACGCTGTAACGTCAAGAAGCCTTGGCGTCCGAAAATTGCTTCGCAATTTTTTGCGACCCTATGGGTGGTTACGCAACTTTGTGCGTATGACGCAACTGCGTGGCGGTTTCCCACACTTTCGTGCCGTTGGCACGAATGAAAATCGCGGAGCGATTTTCCGGGACGCCGAGGACGTCGTCCCCTACGGCGCTCTACCCAAGTTTTCGCAAAACCTTGCGGGGTGCGCCCCTAATCCCTAAATCCTAAATCCTAACCCCTGCTATGAGATTGCCACGTCGGCCTACGGCCTCCTCGCAATGACAAAGAAGGCACTATCTGTTCTCTGTTATCTACCTTATGAATCCTTCTTTTACCTTCATCAGGCGGGAGATATTTCCCCGCTCGTTTTCTTCCAGCTTCATGGTGATATAACGGATGTTGGATTGAAGATCGGGTATCATAACGTATTCCAGCGCATTGACCCGGCGACGAGTCTTTTCGATCTCACCAGCCAACAGCTGGGCTGTTTTTTCCAGTTCCGCGAGGCGAAGAAGCTTTTCGAACTCACCGGACAGGGCTTCCAGTGCCAGATCCAGTTCTCCTGAGGTCTGGGCAAATCCGTAGGTATATATGTTGGATGCTGAGTTGTTGTCGGTCGTGAAGCTATATTTCGGGACATACACACCCATGATATTCTGCACGGTCACCTGAGCTTCCAGCGTCTGCATGGGATACATCAGCGACTGCTGGAGCATTTCCGGCGACATAAGCGCTGAGGCTATGGTAAACGCCCGGTTGGCCTTTTGCAGCCCCTGTTCCACCTCGGTTCGCAGCTGACGGCACTGGCGGACAACGTCAAGAAACTGTTTCATCAGCTCATCGCGCTTATCCTTCAGCAGCTTATAACCACGGCTGGCGGTTTTCAGCCGGGCTTTCAGCCGGGTAAGCTCCATTCTTGTGGGGTTAACTGTGGTCGTTACCATAACTTATCCCTCATCTGCCGGGTAGTACTTTTCGATGTACTCCGGCTTTATTCGTTTCAGCTCGCTTTTGGGCAGGATCTTCAAAAGCTGCCACCCCAGATCCAGAGTCTGTTCAATGGTGCGGTCGGTACTGCTGCCCTGATTTACGTAGCGGTTTTCAAATTCCGTGGCAAATTTGGCGTATAGAAGGTCGGTTTCAGACAAAGCCGATTCGCCCAGAATTGTCATCAGCTCAGCTGCGTCCTTACCGGCAGAGTAAGCCGCAAACAGCTGGTTCATAACTCCGCTGTGATCCTCACGGGTCTTGCCTTCGCCGATGCCCTTATCCTTCAAACGGGACAGGGATGGCAGAACGTCGATAGGCGGGTTGATGCCCTTGCGATAAAGCTCTCGGGACAGGATGACCTGACCCTCGGTGATGTAGCCTGTAAGGTCGGGAATGGGGTGGGTTTTGTCGTCCTCGGGCATGGTCAGAATGGGTATCATGGTTAT
>CAYLKH010000022.1:0-30444 GCA_964384255.1 uncultured Oscillospiraceae bacterium
TTTCCGGGACGCCGAGGACGTCGTCCCCTACGGGCAGTTGCGCAACTTTGTACGCATGACCCAACAACTCAAATCCGCAACCGCTGAGATTGCCACGTCGGCCTACGGCCTCCTCGCAATGACAGGTGGGCCGCATCCCTGATCCCTGACAACTAATCGCTAATATCAACCACTTCGCCGATAGTGCTGGTTCTGTCCCTTCCCAGCTGGCGTATCATGCTGCCTATCTGGCTATCTACGCCGTTGACTTCTCGCTCAAACTCAGCAGCTGACATTCGGAAAACCCCCGACCTGACCGCCGAAAGCTGTATAAGTCCGTCAGAGGTCACGACCCTCACCCGGGGATTCCTCCCCATGGCGGCTATAAGCTTTTCAATATAGACATCGGCCGTTTCGTGTTCTTTGGTGTATACCACCTTTATGTTGTTATATTTCGACTCATGTCCCATGTTCCCCGGGACCTTGTATGCATCGAATACCAGTGTGATATCACGCTTTGTAAACGCGGCATAGTTGCTGAGAATGCTCATCAGCCGGGACCTTGCCCCGTCCAGATCTGTCTGGGCCAGAGCGTTCAGGTCATCCCAGGCAAATATAACGTTGTATCCGTCGATTATCATGGTCTTTGTCTGCTGGTCATCCAGCATATGCGCCGTGCTGTCGGCGCTTTTTTGCGGCGTGGCCGGGCGATACAGTTGCCGTTTTTCCGGCCCAAGGACCTTCGCGATTATGGCTTGCAGCTCTTTTTCGCTGATTTGAAGGTTTTTTCTGGGAGCATCTTCTTTTTTCGGTTTCAGGCAGCTTTCCAGATGCATTTTGCGGTGGACCTCGTTCCATTTGACCGTAAACCCGCCGCCATGCTCGCAAAATACTGAGTCGGGAGAGTTTTCCAAATCGCTTTCGGGGTCATAACCAAGCTCTGCGATCACCTGCTGTTCATTGTGGCAGGGTCCGTAGCCCGCGATCTCGTAGGACAGTCGGCCCAGCCCTCTGGAATATGCCGCCAGCTCCACGCCATAATCGTTCATAGCTGCTGCCGGAGCGGTGCCGGTCAGCAGGGTCATGCCGCCGTTTTCCTCCGGCGTATCAAATTCGCCAAATCTGGCTCGGATGTCGCTTATGGCCCGACCGATCAGCTCCGGAGGGACCTCCAGCCGGAAGGAATAATACGGCTCCAGCAGCGCCGACTTTGCCTGCATCAGCCCCTGCCGCACAGCCCGATATGTCGCCTGGCGGAAGTCGCCCCCTTCGGTGTGCTTGATATGAGCTTTACCCGCCGCCAGAGTTATTTTCATGTCGGTTATGGGCGACCCGGTAAGGACCCCCAAATGCTGTTTTTCCATCAGATGGGTCATAATAAGCCGCTGCCAGTTCCTGTCCAGCCTGTCCTCGCTGCACCGGGTGGCAAAAACCATCCCGCTGCCCCGGGGAAGCGGCTCCAAAACCAGATGGACCTCGGCATAATGGCGCAGCGGCTCATAATGGCCAACACCCTCTACAGTGTTTTCGATGGTTTCCTTATACAGCACCCTTCCCTGGTCGATAGTAACGTCAACTCCAAAGCGCTGCAATATTACGCTCTTAAGCACCTCTGTCTGGACCACGCCCATAAGGCCCACATGTATCTCCTTTTGATGGCTGTTCCATGTTACATTGAGCTGGGGATCCTCCTGCTCCAGCAGTCTCAGCTTTTCGAGCATGGTCTGAGGGTCGCACCCTTCCGGCAGCCCCACACGGAAATTCATGACCGGCTCCAGCACCGGCGTTGATGCCCCCGCCTCTTTGCCCAGCCCCTGCCCATTGCGGGTTTCACTCAGTCCGGTCACCGCACATATTCCTCCGGGAATGACCGTGTCGACGGTTTCGTATTTTGCTCCGGAATATATGCGGATCTGGCTGACCTTTTCCTCTTTGCCGTCATAGTTCACCACGTCTCTGACCTTAAGCACACCTCCGGTGACCTTAAGGTGGGTCAGTCTGCCGCCCTGAGGGTCATGGCTGATTTTGAACACCCTTGCCCCAAAGGTGTCGGAATACTGGGCAGCCGAGGTAAAGCTGTCCATCCGGTTCAGGAAATCCTCCACCCCGTCCAGCTTCAATCCGGAGCCGAAAAAGCAGGGGAACGCCAGTCGGCTGCGTACCAGCTGACAGATCGTATCGTCTGACACCGTGCCACTGGTCAGATAGTCCTCAAGCACATCCTCCCGGCACATGGAAAGCTCCTCGTCCCGCCGTTCAGTGTTTTCCGGGGAAAAATCTATGCAGCCGTCCCCAAACTCCCGGCGAAAACCCTCCATAAGCTCCCGGGAGCTGTGGCGGGCCAGATCCATTTTCGTCACAAAAATAAAGGTCGGTATGTTATAAAGGCTCAGCAGCCGCCACAGAGTACGGGTGTGCGCCTGAACTCCATCGATTCCGCTGATAACCAGAACAGCATAATCCATCACCTGTAGCGCCCGCTCCGTTTCGGCAGAAAAGTCCACGTGTCCGGGAGTGTCCAGCAGAGTAACATCCATGTCCCCCCACGAAAACACCGCCTGGCTGGAAAAAATCGTTATTCCCCGTTCCTTTTCGATGGAATGGGTGTCCATAGCCGTGTCTCCCCTGTCCACCCGGCCCAACTTTCTCAGTCTGCCCGTATGATAAAGTATGGCCTCTGCCAACGTGGTTTTTCCCGCGTCAACGTGAGCCAATATGCCGATCACCAGTTTTTTCATTGTTGCCTCGCAGTTTTGATAATTATGGTCATTGTACCACATGGGCCGCCAAAATCCAACCTGGCTCAACCCACTTCTTTAAATCCTGCCAGCTTTATGCGTCCCGTTTCTCTGTCCAGCTTTTCCTGATAAATGGGAAAATTGGATATGCCGTTCTCGCTGCATTTGTTTTCCAGTATCCTTATCACCTGTCGCTTGTCATCGTCGGTCATTCTCATGCCAAGGATCATACCCGCCAGATCAGAAAATTCGTATTTGATTTTCCGGCTCTCCGGGCTGCTGTAGTCCATCACCATGCCGCTTTCAAGGACGATACGGCATTCTTTTTCCTGCTTCCAGGCCTCCGTTTTCCTGCTTACGGTTTTGTCCATATGCTGCCAGTATTCTTTTCTCCACCGGTCATTATCGTCATACACCCAGTATTTGCTGACATTGCCGTCATCATCGGTAAAGAGCTTTTTCAGCATTCCCGCTGGCGCATTGCCCAGCATTTCAAAAAAGTTTATGGCCTCAAAGCTGTCGGAATATTCAATATCTCTCAGCCGTTCGCTGTTAAGCTCAAAAACATATCCCCTGGAAGATGACCAGCTGTGGCAGGTATTGAGCCTGACAGCGCTGCCGGAATCCACCGTTTTGAATATCAGGCAGGCCCCTTTGTGGTCATCGGCATACGCAGCCCACATCCGGGAATCGTCCCACACCTGACAAAAGGACGACACATACCATTTGGGAAACATCAGCTCACGGACCGCCCCGATATAGCTTTTGGGATAATCCAAAAGCAGAAAAGCGGTTTTATCGTCTCCGTTCATGGTCAGGCGCAGGCTCTCGACCTGAACTTCCAAAACATCGTTCAGCGCTTCAAACATAAGCTTTCTGTCGCTTTCGCCATAAGCATGAAGGCTCAGCCCGTCATATTTGGGAAACTCAGCGCCCTTTTTCCAGAGCTGAACGCTGTCGTTCATGCGGCTGGCGACGATCTCCACCGCCCTGATATTCAGCAGAAGCAGATAAACCTCAAGCTCATTTTCGCTCAGTCGGTCCTCATGGTCGCCTATCATGTCCAGTACGAACCTCATTTCCTCCAATGCGAAAAAACGGTCCAGCATGGCGGATATGTTAAACTCGTCCCAGGTCTTCCAGACCGGGATCCTCCTGTATTCTTCAAAACCCAGGCTCACAAGGGCCCAGGAGGAAAACAGGCAGGTGAAATAATGCCTGAAAAACCCTTGCCAGACTATCCTGTCCCCCTGCCAGTAGACGTTCAGGTTTCCCTCCGCCGGGTCGTTAAGCTCCGCATAGGGGCAAAAGTATATCTCCTGATTTTCCAGTTCCTTAAATCCGTCCAGCAGCGCCCCGGCACTGCGAAATCGAAAAACCAGTCGTTGGCCCTCAGCTTTAAAAATATCCTGCATTTTCTTTTCCTCCTTCACCCGGCTTTCCGGATTTATTATAACCCATCCGACCGGGGCTGGCAACTTATTGCTGAAAGCCCCACCATCTGCAACACCCTTTTACAGCTCAGCATTTCAGTTTTTCCCGCTGTCAACTCCTTTAGCATCTCCTGCCGACCTTCATATTTGTCACTGGCCAATCAAAATTGCAAACCACCGTTGCAAACCCACAGGCAGATTATATATAATGTACTGGAATACAATTATTACGGAGGGTAAAATGGATTTTAAAGACAGAAGCTGGATGCAGGCCCCACCCCCTGTTTCCGACGATCAGATAACCGCCGAATACGAAGCCGACGTGGTGGTTTTGGGCGCAGGCTATTCCGGCACCGCCGCCGCCAGGGCCGCCGCCGAAGCCGGAGCATCAGTCATTATTGTTGAGCAGCAGCAGGAAGCCCGGTTCGACGTTTACGGCGCGCAATACGGCTCCATCAACTCAAAATTCATGCAGGCAAAGGGTGTACCCTACGTCGACCCGGTGGACATCATCGCCGACTGGCAGCGCAGAAGTCTCAACCGGGCTCATCCGGAGCTTATCCGCAAATTTGCATACAACACCGGCGACACCTTCGACTGGTTCGTCGACCCCCTGCCCCAGAAGATAAAGGACTCTATCAGCGTCTTCATGCTGGACAAGCCCAGGCATTTTGACGGCGAGCTAAACGGATACAACAACTACGTTGGCACCGCTATTTTCGCCAATTCTGAAATGGCCGAAATGATGAAAAACGGTGGCCCCGGTGGTGAAGGACCTGGCGGTCCCGGTGGTCCTGGCGGCGAAGGCGGCCCCGGTGGTCCTGGCGGCGCACCTGATGGTCTTGGCGGTCCCAGGGGCGAAGACGAGGAAGGCGGCAACGGCCGCAGCGGCCCCGGTCAGCACGCCAACCCCATGAGCCTGCTGGAAGCTGTCGAATATACCCACGGCCTTATGAAGGAAATGGGAGTCCGGTTCCATTATGGCATCACCGGCGAGCAGCTGGAAAAGACCGACGGCCGGGTAACCGCGCTTATTGGCCGCAACTATAAGAAAGAATATTTCCGCTTTAAGGCCAAAAAAGGCGTTATCCTTGCAGCAGGCGACTTTTCCGGCAACAAAGAAATGGTCATGGACCTGCTTACCGAATACGCCGACCTTACCCGCAACGGCGAAAAATATCCTTATTCTCCCGCCGGCCGCAAGGGCAAGGGCATCCAGATGGGCCTGTGGGCAGGGGGCGTTATGGAACCCGGCCCCCGCGGCGGTATGTGGTGCTGCGTAGGCGGCAGCGCCGGACCTATGGACGGCTCCGCCTTCCTGCGTCTTAATAAAAACTGCAAGCGCTATTGCAACGAAGGAATCATGGGCTATTGGGGCGGCGGTCTTCAGGGCGCCCGCCAGCCCAAAGGCGAGATCTACTGCGTTTGGGACAGCAACTGGGCTGAGGAGCTGCAATACCAGACCCTTGACCACACCGCCGTCGAGTGCGGCGAGCAAAGCATAAAAATGCTCGACTCTCAGCTGGCCCGTGTGCGTCAGCAGGGCAAGGTCATGGGCATGGGCCAGGGCGGTCCTCCCGCCAGAGATCCTCAGCAGCAGGATTATATCGTCTGCGCCGATACGCTGGAAGAACTGGCCGACCGTCTTGAGCTGGACGAAAGCAAAAAGGCCGTCTTCCTGGCAGAGATAGCCCGATATAACGAGCTTGCCCACCTGGGCAGGGATCTGGATTTTGCCAAAGACCCGCGTCAGCTCCACCCCATCGAAAAAGGCCCCTTCTACTGCAACGTAGAACGCAATCGCAAGGTCGGTTTCCTGATGGTCACCGTGGCAGGTCTGAACACCGACGGCGACCAGAACGTGCTGGATAAGGACGACGAGCCTATCCCCGGTCTTTTTGCCACCGGCAACTGCTGCGGCAACCGATTCCCCATCATGTATACCACCCCCGTGGCAGGCGTCAGCATAGGCATCGCCTTCACCCTTGGTCGCATCGTTGGCGATCACGTGGCCCGGCTGGAAATCAGCGAATAAAACAACAATGGCGAGGGATGCTTCCATCCCTCGCCATTGCAGCGTGTCAAAATAGTCCATCGGACTATTTTGACACGCTGATTAATATCAGCTGCTTTTCTGCCTCAGCTCGTCCCATGTATACTGCGCCGCCTGGAGCCAGGTCAGCTCTCCTGCCTGCCCCCAGGTCAAATATGTGAAAATATACTCCGTTTCCAGATGCGCAGGCAAAATGTCCTCAATAACCTTTTTGATAAATTCAAATCCTTCGGGTACACCGGTCTGACCGGGAAAGCTTATTTCCACAATGCCGCCGCCTTTTTCCGCGGCCAAAGCATTGATCCCGCATTGGGCAATGGCTGCATTGATGGCCGCCAGCGTAAAACCGTCGCCTCCGATGTTCAGCAGCGCAATTACCGGCAGCCTCAGCTCATCGCCCTGTCGTTGAGTCATGGCATATGCAAACACTCGGGCATATTCCCGCAGCGCATCGTCCGAAGCGGTTATCAGGCTGCTGTCCTGTTCAATACCCTTCATCCATTGCGCCGCCATGTCCAGCTGGTCGCCCATAGCCCTTATTTCACCCATGCTGTATGTGCCGTCCTTAAAGCTGTAAACCCCCAGGGGCGCCAGCATCCCCACCATTCTGTCAGCCGCCGCCATCACTGCTCACCCATCCCTTCAATGGTGACTGTGCCAATGCTCAGCATTTCGTCGTCCTGGCAGCTGAGATCTCCTTCGGGGGACCGTACCCGATAATTTGCAATACCCTCGGTCGCCGACAAAAGCTCGTATATCTCCCTCATCAGCAGCCCTCCGCCGGGAGCCATCTGTCCGAACAGCCTGTCCAGAGCAGCCCTGACCCGAGCCGCCACCTCCTGACGGTCATACCCGTTTTCCTCCTCCAGCCCAATGGTCACCGGCACCGTTACCTGCTCAGGAGACATTACCAGCACGTCCACCGCTATCTCCCGGGCCGCATCCAGCCTTGCCTGGACCCGATCCAGCACATCCGCAGTCTCCGCATCCTCCTGCGCAGCAACCACCACAGCCACTGTCCCAATACCGCTGTATCGCGGGATTACTCTGACCGCCCTTACTCCGTCCTCCTCCAGCGCAGCGTTTTCATAATATGCCGCGTTGGCTCCGTTGGGCAATCTTTTGTAGGTATCCAATATTCTGGCCCTCAGCTGTTCGTCCTCTTCCCCGTCTCCTCCGCCGGAAAAGGATTCCGGATTTGTGCATCCGGCGATCCCCACCGGTGGGGCCGACATATATACGATCGTTGCACTATTGACGTTTCCTGCCTGTCCACCGGTCTCAGCCCTGGCATCAACGTCGACATAAAGGCTTCCTGTTGGCAAAACCGCGGCCCCGGTGGTCACAAAGTATACCATTCCCTGAGTGTAGCACCGGGTACCCGCAGGGACGGTCAGGTCATAGCCCACCGCCCGATCAATATAAAACCTTATCTTTCCCTCTGCCTGTGACGAGCTTTTCCGCTGGATCCCCCGCATCTGGGCGAAATAATCCAGATACTGGCCTTCGGCAGTTTGGGGAAAGGCCATCTTGGCGATCCACCCTCCATAGACATAAAGGTTGAATATTTCTGCCGCAGCTGCCCTCAGCCTGACCGCCAGATCCGCCGAAGCTTCCATATCATATCCCGTCTCGTCGTAAAAAACCTTAAGCATGGCTTCATATATTTCCTCAAGACTCTTCATTTGACCGTCACCTCCGCAGTAATAACCTCATCTTCATATTTCAGCTCCGCCGCCACAGTCAGGCGTCCCCCTTTTTCCTCAACCGTAATGGAGGTCAGGGTGACCGGCTCGCCGCTGAGCGCCTCGGCCACAGCCGCCCATGCACACCGTTCCCACATGGATCTGGGCTTCGACGGCAAAAGCCACAGCTGGCTTCCCATGTCCGGCATCAGCTCAAAGCATCCTCTTCGGGCCGTAAGCCGAAACAGTATCCGGCCAAGCAGCGCCTGGGAACCATATCTGCGGCCGAATCCCCCGCCGCCTGAAAGGGTGTAATCTCCGTTTATCAGCTCAGGCTCCATCATTCCACCTCGTTCCCGTTAATAAATATCCTGCCCGTCAGCTCCACCCGGTCGCCGCTGAGCTTAATGGAGCATCCGCCGGTTTTCAGCATAAGCTCTCCCGGCTCCAGCGTGCTTATATCCTCCGCTACTCCCGCCAGTCCATATCCGTCTGCCGTTTTGACGATCAGTGCCTTGCTTCCTACCTGAGGCATCCATAATATCCCCGCCGGACCGATCACCGGCAGTCTCCGATATTCGCACCCGGCCATAACCGCCGGCTCAGCCCCGGATATGGTGACCTGTCCCAGCTCAGCTGTAGACTGGCCGCTTTCGGTCTTCGCCGCCATTTTTGAAAGCCACATCTTTTTCCCTCCTTGCAGTCAGCCGTCTCCGGCTGACCCTTTTATCCGTCAGCTTTTTTAAGCACAAGTCTGCAATAGCTGCCGCCGCTGTCCATGGCGCTTTCAGCCTCATCCACCAGATAAGTCCCCCCAAATACCTGCCCGTTCAGCCGGACACTGTCTCCCGGGAATGCTCCAAAGGGTTCGGGCAGCGTAACGGTAAGAGTAAAATATCCCTTTTCCGCCTGGTCTATCTGATACTGTGCCAAAGCTGACGACGTTATCACTTTCTGGCATTGAATGCCCCGACTAAGGGCGTTCTGGTTATAAACACATCCCGCTCCGTTGATATAAAGCCGGGATATGACCCCATACCGTTTCAGCGTCAATATCGCTTCCGTGATGTCATCTATGACCCGGTTCTCTCCGCCCCTGTTTCCCAGCACCATTACCCCTTCCCGGTCAAACCGGGGATACATCGCCATAGCGTTTTTTGTAAAGTCGGTTATCACCTTCCAGCAGCTGGCTGACGCAGTGACCGTCATCCCTGCTGTGCAGTTTCCATATTCCCCCAGCTCATACTTCACTTCAAAAGGGTCTGCATATATTCGGCACAGCTCCGCCAGCGAGACGGCTTCATACTCAGCCTCGCCCAGCTGGTTGTCCATCAGCAAAGCAGCCATACCTCTGCCAGAGGCAAAGAACACCAGTCCATTCCTGCCATACGTAAATCTCATCTCGTCAGTAACACCATAGAACACAGTTTTTCCATCGTATTCGCCCCTGAACCTGACCACCGTCTCCAACAGCTGCTCAAAGGCGCTGTCTACCGGGCAGGTCAGCTCAAAGCAATCGCAGGGCTGTCCTGAGGTGTGGCATACCTTCCATCCCGAAAGCGTCGGCAGCCTGATCTCCCGCCCGTCAGCCAAAATCAAATATCCCGTCATCATCTCACCCTCAGTATCATGCCCGCTTCCAGCTCCACAGGGTTGGAAACAGACGGATTAAGCACTGCCAGCTCCAAAGCCGTCAGTCCATACAGGCTGCAAATGGTCCAAAAGCTTTCACCCTCGGCCACCGTGTGCAGCCTCTGTTCGTCTTCCTCCGGTTCGACCACTTCCGGTTGACTGGTCTGGCCAACTTCGATGAATTCAAAGCTGTATGCCACATAATTGGCAGCAGGCTCCTGGTCCAGATCCAGTCTGGAAAAATGTGCTTCGACCGCGCCTACCACCGGATGATAAAGTATCCCCTGCCCGCTTTGGCAAAATACCTGATACAGCTCAAGGAACTGGCTGTAGGCATCCTCACCGGAAAATTCTCCACTGCCGCTTATTTTCCTCCCGGAAAGGCCCGTTTCTGTGGAATGCCATCGGCCACCGGGCAGCTTCTGGGATATGACCGTTTTCCCCGCAGAAACTGTGCATTTCCGCGGATTGTGGGGCCACACATACCCCTTGTAACTCATAGATGATAGCTTCATTTTTTCACCTCGCTGTTCCTCCCGTTATTTCAATATCTTCGCGCGTCCCGCTCAAAAATGTCCGATATCTCCCCGGGCGTAAGTCCATAATTGGCCTGATTTTTCCAAACGCCGCTTATCATGGCAGCGGCGGCTTCATTCTCCTCCGCAGCTAAAGCAGCTGTGGTGACCGGCTCCACAGCTTCTGTTTCCGCCGGTCTTTGCCTGCTCAGTTCCCGCTCTATCCCGTCATACTGGAGCAGCATCCGCCGTATCATTCCAGCATAAATCTCTGCCTTATCCTCCATAGCTGCCCGCCTTTCCCTGCTTCATGGCAAAAAACCTGCCTTCGTCAAAGGCCGGGTTGGAAAAAACCTCTTCCTGTTCGCCGTCGATAAGCATATTCACCCCGCAAAAGATGTAATCATGATCCGTCATGCTCCCAACATCGGCAGGCAAGGCCCCCATCTGCCGCATTATCCGCCATTTCAGCCGTTGGCCGGGGCAGCTTTTCATGGCATTTTTTAACTGTTCAAGCTTTTCCGGCTCTGAAACATCGTCCATCATCCGGCTGTATATCCCCGCCAGCTCGACTATAGTCTCCCTGTCCAGCTGCTGCTTAAGCTCATATGCCCATGGGAACATCCGCTTTCCGTCCCGGTAAAGCGCAAGAGTGATGATCTGCGCCAAAAACTCAAAGGCCGCTTCGGGAGTTCCCCGGCTCTCCATATCTTCCAAACGGCACAGCGCCTTCATGCTGTCATCGGCCGATACCAGCCGAAGCTCAGCTCCCAGCCGGGGTACCGGCGTGGTTTTTTCTTCCAAAAACCTTCTCAGTATTTCGTCCATCCCCGTCCTCCTGTTGCTCAGCCGGAGATGGTGGTTTCCAGCCGCTTGCCGGCGATTATTTTCACCTTTTCCAAAACCGTTTCTCCCAACGTACCGACCTCTTCCAACCGTGACCACCGGCATCCGCTGAATACCACCCGCTTGTCAGGCTTGCAGATGACCAGCGAAAAGCTGTCAAGGTCATAAAAATTTATCCCGTCGCTGATAGCCTCGTCAGTAGCATAAAGGCGGGACAGTTCAATAACGTGCTGCTTCGGCCCATTAACGGTAGCCACCGGCTCATCCTGGCCAAAAGCTTCTATCACCTTGCTGCTTCTGGTGGTCACAACGCTGTAGCTTTGCACTACCGCCACCTTTTTACCATTGACTTCGAGATAAATGTCCGCACTGGTAGGGAATAAAACGCTGCTCATAACCACCCCTCCTTAAACCGTAATAACTGCCGAAAGATGGACCCGGTTCAATCCGTGAGCAACCACAAAATCAAAGCTCACCAGACAAAGCGTCGGGTCCTGGCTGTCCGCCTGAGCGCTTACGGTCCCATAGCTTTCAATGATCTCTCCCGCTATCCTCTGTTCCAGCTCCAATATCACCTGTGTCCTGATAGCCTCACGGGTAGCAGCAGTGTTCTTGGCCCGCCGGAACATGGCTTCCAGGCTTGCCCTGATCCCCGGTATGACCTCATCTGCAATAAGTATGGTGGTAAGCTCTCTGAAACTCTGGTCATATGTCCCGCCGGTAAGGGTCCTTGTGGTAACTCCTCTCGAAATGCTCACCTCGCCGCCAAAGCTCTCCACCGGAGTGACGCCGCCTAAAATAAGCGCGTCAAAATCCTCATCAGAGAACATCCCGCTGACCGTCACACCATCCAGAGCAATATCCACCACCGGCGCAGCCACATCAGCTATGGCGCATATGGCTCCGGCAGCCGCAGCAGCCGCAGCCACTCCTTCGCCAGAGGGCAAACCGATCAGCACAGCTCTTTCGCTGTTAAATCCGGCGGCCCGTTGCGTCAGCTCGTCAACGTCACCGCTTTCCATGCCAAAAACGCATATTTTCTCCCGCCGCTGAGCCGATGCCGACACCGCTGCACCCAAAAGGGCCTGCTGCTCCTCCTTAGTGTCGCTTCCGCAAACCAGAACATAGGCGCTTTCCTCGGTCTTAAACCTTTCGGCCGCCTCTTCTCCATCATCCTCGCTGCCATAAACCGAGCAGACAACGCTGGATGCCCCGTTTTTAAGCATCAGACTGCACAGCTCCGTAATGCTCTCCTCAGCCCCAAAAGCAGCAGAGGCCGCAAAAGCCGATGCCACCGTGTACATTCCGGGAGCCACCGAATCGCACTGGCAGAGCAGACCCGCAGCCCGCCCCTTTCCCGCGCTGTATCTTATCCCCGATGCTTCCAAATCAGAATAAACACCGGGTCGTTGTGTAAGTGTATTAGGCACTGTATGTCACACCTCTCAAATCAAAATCAACAAACTGGCCGCTCTCATCAGCCACCGCATAAACAAAGGTGTCTGCCGCCAGCGTACACGGCAGTCGATACATCGACGCCGATGTGTCAAAACAAAGCTGTCCGCAGGTGATCCTGGTAATTTTCAGCCCGGTGGACATTCTTGTTTTAAAGCATTCCAAAACCTGATCAAATATCCTCCGGCACTGCTCCGCGCCGGAGCCTTCTCCACCGGGCGCAAAAATATCCAGCGAAAACACCGCCTTGATAGTCATGCCATAAAGCTCGTCCCCGCCCTGAGGGTCGACCCCCAAATATTCCGCGCCGGATACCGCCTCTGCCGAGCTTACGCCCACCGCCATCATCGGCTCCGTCTTCCTCCGCAGGGTCGTTCCCGGGAACTCGCCGACAGTCGTGCAGATACCGCTGAGCATCTGTATCAGCTGCTGCAATACCGTTTCCATGCTTCTCTCCTTTGCTTTCAGTCGTCCAAAGCCCTCAGCAGCGCCCAGCAGTAGATCGGGGCGCCGCCTCCATAAATGGTTTCGGCCCTCAGGACCTCATATTCCCGGCCCCGGCAGGAAAGGCTCTCGACCGTCTTCATCTCCTGCTCAGCCGGACCAAGATACAGATATCTCATCTCTGACGTGACCCCCACCTCAGTCACCAGGCTTTTATAAAATCTCTTGTCCAGACTGGTGACCGGCTGAACAAATGCCTGGACCCTTATCTCTCCTTCGCTGCGGTTCAGAATGACCGCGTCTCCAAACCTTTTGCTTATTTCCTCAAATGCAGCGTTCAACCCCTCACCCCCACAAAGGCGAATCCGTCATCTGTATAGGGAGCCATCAGCTGCCGGGCCATCTCCTGCCACCGGCTGCCGTTGCCGGTTTGCATCGTGACCGAAAAATCTCCTGCCGAAAACGCCGATACGTCTCCGCCCGAAGCCGCCTGCTGATACATCCCCATAGCAACAAAGGCCGCCGCCATAATAAATGCCTCCCGGCACTCGCTTTCGTCAACTCCCGCCCGCAGCTGTCGCCTCAGCTGCTGCTCAGCGCTGCGGCACAGCAGCCGCATAAGCTGCTGGTCACCGCATTCGCCCAGAGTGGTCAGCGTTTCAAAAATCTCGTCAATCAGTGTCATGGTCGCTCCTTTCCCCGGATCAAATCATTATCGATCAGGGGCCGGACGGCCGGGTCCTCCCATAACAGGATCCAAATCGCCGACCCCTGATCCCCCGGGTGACCGCTGTTCAGACCATCGGCCGCTCACAGGTGGGCAACCAGATATCTCTCCGGCCACGATCTGTTCAGCGATCACCCGGATATTAAGCTTCCATTACCTTTGCCGCATCCTTATAGATCTTGGCAAAACCGGTGATAGAGGTTATGGCCGCCCGCTCCAGCTGTCGGTCAATAAGCTTGTCGTATTCAATGGCCAGATCTCCAGCCTGAACCATCTCCAGAGCATAGTTTTTGTCAAGACCGATTATCTGGCCCGGAGCCACCGCAGAGGTTCTGATAAGCTTTGCTCCCAGGGGAGTGGTCAGCTTGCCGGTACCCTGAAAATTCAGCCCGGTAAGGGGGTTTTGCAGCTCCTCCATTTTCAGCATTTTCAATACCATGTCTCCAGGGGCCAGCAGGGTGTTCATCTCATACGGGTCAAGCTGAGCCCAGAACTGGCAAAGCTGTTCATAGCTCAGCCCTGTGGCAGAGGCGCTGATCGGGCCGGAACCTCCCGTAAGCTTTTCGGCAGGATTGCCGTTGCCGTCACCGTTTACAATGACCTCCACCGCATCATTCAGATGCTGACGCATTATGTAGTTGCCGATCTGCCTCAATGTGACAGAAAACAGATCCAGCTTCTGGAACTTGATGGCCTCATAGGATGCCACCAGCATACGGCCCCTTTTGTGCAGCTTAACAAGGTTGCTCTGAGTCCTCACCTCAGTCTGGGGCAGTGCCGCGCCCTCGCCCACCTTCATCAGCGACTTTTCGTCCTCAGTGGGGACAGATGTGATGGACCGATAATCCATGCTGTCGATTTTTGTAACCGAAGCCGCAATATCCTTCAAAATATCCTGCTCCTCCATGCCCTGACGAACAGTGCGGGAAACATATTCCGGAAACAGTACGCTGGAATCGGTTGTAGCAAAAAACTTGGCTACCACATCAGAACCTTCGCCCCTGGCCTTAATGCCAAATCTCTTCAACTGGCGCTGAAACGCGTCCAGCCCCTCCATCTCGGTCCCTTTATAGGCTTCGGAAGGATCCAGCCCTTCCAGCACCTGGGAAAAGC
This sequence comes from uncultured Oscillospiraceae bacterium, assembly GCA_964384255.1. Taxonomy (GTDB): domain Bacteria; phylum Bacillota; class Clostridia; order Oscillospirales; family Oscillospiraceae; genus SIG469. The sequence goes on from CAYLKH010000022.1 coordinate 14,621, forward strand.
TGGCCCCGGTCTGGCCATACATGCCTTTTTCAAGCTTAATATTGTCAAATGCCATTTGTTCTTCCTCCTGGTTGTTCAAAAATCATTTTTGCCGCTTTAATTAAATTTGCGTTTTCCGGGCCGGTTCGCCCGATCAAATAAACATTCCTACAGTTTCGGCAGTGGTGTCCACCTCAACTACCAGGCAGCTTCTACCGCCCTGAAAAACCGATGCGCCGCCGCTGCCATCACCGGCCATTTCGCACCATCCGGGGGTAGGCGCGGTTCCGGAATAGGGGACTGTAATATATCCCTTCAGCTGAACATCAGCCCAGTTTCCGTCGGTATAAAGCACCAGCCCCGCAAACACATCGTTTCCCCCGCAGGGAGCCACCGCACCGCCGTCGCTAACTTTGCACAGCTTGCCCTTCTCGCATCCGCTGTCTGCAAAAGTGACCACCTGCTGACCGATCCCGTTAAAACATACCTTCATTCTTTCTTCCTCCTGTAGTTCATTTTTTCATAATTCATTGGCTCAAACCCTGTACTGGGAATTCTCTCCGCCGGAAAAGCCTTCGGCTCTGCCGGTCAGCTGAGAAGCGGTAGGATACATCCCCTTTATCCGCTCCCCATACGCTTTTTTCAGCGCCAGCAGCTCCTGTTCATCCAGCTTGTCCGCCATAGCTTTCAACGTAGCCGGAGCAACTCCGCAGTCCGCCAGTCCGCCCAGCCTGACCACCTCATCCTTCAGGGCCTGCAAATAGCTGATACCCAGGCGCGCCTGCTTTTCCAGCGTGTCCAGCTGAGCAATAAGCTGTTCGTGGCCCGAATCCTCAAGGGCCTTACGGATATCCATTTCCTCACCTCCATATTTTTTGACCACACCGGCTTCCCGCTGGGCAGGAACCGCCACAAAGGACCATTCATAGGCATCCGTAGGCTCTGCCAGTACCACATGACATATCTGACCGTCATATTCGATGCCCTTCTGGTGATGGCAATGGCCATATTCCTGACCGCAGACAGAGCAGCGCTTTGCCGCCACAGCGCAGCTGATGCTGACCTCCCGGCGGATCCCCGCTTCAATAGAGCGGATAAGCTGATCGTTTTCTCCGCCCCTAAGCATATAGGCCCATGCAAAAAGCCCCTGCTCCGGCCCTTCCTCAGTTTTGATCGACCGTACCTGAGTTTTATATATTCTGGCAACCTGCTCATGGGCAGACCAGTTGTGGTCAAATATTCCCGGCTTGCCGACAAAAAGCCGGCCCAGCTCAGCCAGTGCGTCCGGGTCAAATCGTTCCATATCCCGGTCCACCCTGCTGTCGCACAGCATAAGCTCAAATATGTAAATATCCTCTTTTGCGGCAGGTGCCTTACCCATCCCGGCGATCAACGCCATGTCTCCGTCCTTGGGAACAGCTCCGGTCAGTCGTCCCTCCGCAGCGTATTTGTTAATGTTCATTCAAGCTCTCCTTTTCCGCCTGGACCCGGTAAAGCATGGCCTTCGCCTCCTCCACCTCGTCCTGCAAATTGATATCGTCCCAAACTATTTCATACGCACATATGCAGCCGGTCAGCCGCATCCACATATCGCATATTCGTTCCAGCATCGGGGTCACACTGCGTCTTATGGCATAAAGCTCCGATGTCATAATGTCCGCCTGCTGGGAAGACATTCGTTCTGTAGTGGACCAGCTAAGCCCCAGCAAAAAAGGCGGCAGCCCCGTGCGCGAAACCAGCTGCTCCAATATCTGCCGCACCGGCGTTTCCGAATCCAGTATCTGTCCGTCAGCACCAATGACCTTAATATCAACATCGCCAACAGCCACAAAATCATTAACGCACCCGGTTTTGGTCTGCTGCATGGCGGCTTGCCACTGGTCAGCAATGGTCTGAGCCCTGGCCGAAGCCTGGGAGCGGTCAAGTATATCATTTCCCGGCCTGTAAACCACCGAATATCTCACGTTTCCCGCCCGCTCCCAGTTAGCCCCAAGAGTGTGATAAATCTTCATCAGCACATCGCTCAAAAACGGCATACTCCTCAGCATGGAAACCCCATAGGGATTTTCCGCCTCAGGATTCAGCGGAGTAAATAGCAAAAGCTCCTGATACGGCAGCGCCTTCAGCTGGCCTCCTTCCCATCGGCAAAGCTCAAAATCCATAGGCGTACTGCCTTCCCTGACCTGGATATCATCCACACTTCCGCATATGATCCCGTCAATACCGTCCAGCCCCGGAGACGCAACGATCTCTCCCACCGCCCGACCGCAGGTGATCAGCGAATCCAGATAGCAGTCAAGGAACGAGTTTACTCCCCTTTGCCCCCTGCCGCAGTCGACCCTTTTCAAAAAATCGTCCATCCGCTCCTGTACCGCCGGGTCAGCACATTCAACGGTAAAGCCGCCCACCAGCCGGACCAGCTTGACCACCGCCGCATCAATGACCGGCAGCGCCTCTCTTATAGACCGATACAGCCTTACGTCGCCACCGCCCAGCGGCACATAATTATCCAGCACTCCAAACGGATGCTTCTGTCCGTTCCTCAGCTGTACCCTTGCGGGAGTGTCCCTCCTGCGCTTAAATAATTTCATAACCAATTCCTCCAAAACCTTTTTCCCGGGTCAGTTTTTTCTCACCGAAAGCTCAGACCGGTGTCCATATACTGTCCCCGATACCTGACCCCTGCTTACATTCCTTTGCTCAGATCCTCCGGGCCACAGCAGCTACAGCAAACCTGTCCTGCCCGGCAGCAGCATAAACGCAAAAATACCTTATCTCGTCCATGGCGTGGTCATGTTCCTTTTTCACCCTGTCCTGACCGCTGTCATCCCAGCAATAGGATTGAAACTCCCTTATGGCGTCGCCGCACTGGCGGCAAATGACCACTCTCCCCGTCTTCAGCATATCCGCCGTCGTCCTTATACCGGACAGAACGTCATTGTCAGCCTTGCATACCGGCAGCCCCTCCCGTCGCAAAGCCTCAATAAAGCTGGCAGCAGAAGGGTCAACGATTATCGCCTCCGCGCGGCGCTGGCCCAGCAGTTTCTTAAGCTCCATAACATATTCTCCGTCGGTCTTCTGCTGTCCTTCCCGCCGGGAATCAAAATAATATTCCTTCACCCTGTACCAGACTCCGCCCTTCATCCCCCACAGTCCGAACGAGGCCGGGTTAGCCGTGCCATAATCGCAGGAAACGCACCACCGCCGGATCCCTTCTTCATCCGCGTCAGGGCAGGCTTCCGGGTCAAAGAAGTCATAAACCAGACCCTTGGCCGCCACCCACTGGCCCAAAACAAATCTCTTGTAAAACACCCCGCTGAACATTGACCGATACCTGTCCTTGACCTTCTGCGTCAGGCTGGGGTTGTCGTCCATGGTAAAGTGGATATACAGTGCCTTTTTGCTGTCAGCCTGCTTTATCCATTCGTTATAAAACCAGTGGACCGGCCCCTCCGGGTTGCAATTGAACCACAGCCGGGATCCCGCCACCGAGCAGCGGGCGCAGGCCTGTTCAACAAAGCTGCGGGGCATCAAAGCCACCTCGTCCATCAAAACTCCGGCAAAGGTGATACCCTGTATAAGCGCAGCCGAGCTTTCGTCCCTTCCGCCAAAGATATAAAAGCTGTTCTCCCGTTTTCCTATACGAATGGTGATAAGATTCTGACTCAGCTTTTCGCTGTACTCAAACCCCAGTCCCGCCACATATGGCAAAACCTCGTTTAATACGTTTCTCCGCAGCGAAGCGATGGTTTTCCCGCACATTCCAAACTGCATTCCGTCAAAGCTCGCCATAGCCCAGAGGATAAACGAAACGCCCATGGAAAAGGTTTTCCCCGATCGAACAGCCCCGTCGCATATGATAGCGTCCAGCTCCCCATAAGGGCTTTTTGGCGTCCACCACGACAGTACCCTCCGCTGCTTGGGCGAAAAGCTCTTGACATCAGGCTTCAATCCTCCATCCCTCCTGTCAGCGCCTGCAAAAACGCCGCCGCCTCATTGTTGTTCCCGGCCAGCAGCTCCATCAGCCGTTCCAGAGCCTTTACCCTGTCAGCCAGCCTGATCTCAACAACACCGTTAGCCCCCCGCTTAAGCTCCGAAAGCAGGTCCAGTTGCAGACCGTCAATGTCCGGTTCCTGCTCCATGACCAGCTTCACGCAGTCGTTGGCCGGCCCAAAAGCCAGCCGGACCAGTCTCCGGATCACATCCTCGGCGCAGATCTGCCGGGATGTCAGCTGCCGATATCTGTCCAACCGCTCTGTAACCCTGCTGTTTTCCATCAGCTCCATCGCTTCTCCCGGGTCGAACCCCACCATTTGCGCAGCTCTGGCCGGATCCATAGTTTCAATGTAAGCCGCGGAAAAATCTCTCAGTCGTCTGTCGTTGACCTTGCCCAAATTTATCACCTCGCTAAAAAATCCTTTCACTATTGGGTGAAAACTCAAAAAGATTGCACACAAACGTGCAATCTTCACACAAAGTTCACTCAAAATCTTAATATCCGTATCCTCAGATACACATCCGTGGTAAAAAAATAAGCCGCCAACTCCCGTCCAGCGGAGTCAGCAGCAAACAAAAATATCCCCGCAAAAGCGAATCTGCTTCTGCGGGGATATCCTGTTCTATTGCGGGTTCGAAACTACTTTGCGGCAGCAGCCTTTTTTGCAAAATATCTGCCCACCAGATGGGAAAGCAGCTCGCAGCCGCCACAAAGGATAATGCATCCCAAACCGATAGAAATTATGTAGGGAATGGTGTCTTCAACAATGGTGTCTATCAGGCCGGGAATGGTGGTAATAACAAAATAGGAAAAACCAACGCTGTTAAACGCCACCGGGCAAAACGGCTTGCCAATAATAAGCACAATAAGTACAACACAAAGGGGGATCATCGCAGCGGTCACATGGTCCAGCCCCATGCCACCCAGCACCGTGGCAACAACCGCCAGCATAAGGGTAAACAGAATACCCACAGAGCCGCCCACAAAAACGGAAGCCATGCGCTTTTTCCAGTTGCTTTCCTCAAGGAAATAATAAAAAGTTACGCTGATAAAGAACGCCCAGGAGCGGAACGGCAGCCCGGCCAGCTGAGTAGATAATGCCATGGCCACAGCATTCCAAAGAGCGATCCAGATTATGATGCCAATAAGTACCACAAGATGAGGCTTTGTAAGTTTCTCCTTCATTCCAATATCTCCTTCAAGTTGTTCTATGACTCAGTTATACCATATTTGCTACATATTATCAACATTTTTCGTTATAAGTCATCCTCCCTGTGTCATTGCGGGGAGCGCAGTACCCCTTTTGTCATTGCGAGGCGGCTTGCCGACGTGGCAATCTCATAGTAGGGGTTAGGATTTAGGATTTAGGGATTAGGGGCGCGGCCCTTTTGTCATTGCGAGGAGCGCAGTACCCCCCTGTGTCATTGCGAGGAGGCCGTAGGCCGACGTGGCAATCTCACCCGTTGCGAATTTGAGTTGTTGAGTAGAGCGAAAGACCCCCTTGCTAAAGGGGGTCGGAATTCGAAAAGGCGTAGCCCGAATTCCGGGGGGATTCCTGTAAGAATCGGCAACACCTTGCGGTAGACCTGTCATTGCGAGGAGCGCAGTACGCCCCTGTGTCATTGCGAGGAGGCCGCAAGCCGACGTGGCAATCTCATAGTAGGGGTTAGGATTTAGGATTTAGGGATTAGGGGCGCGGCCCTTTTGTCATTGCGAGGAGCGCAGCGACGTGGCAATCTCACCCGTTGCGTAATTGAGCAGTTGCATCATACGCACAACGTTGCGCAAAGCGCGAAATCCCCCCTTGTCAAAGGGGGGAAAGGGATTCTGATTTCCCTTTCCCCCTTTGAGAACCCAGGTGACCGGCGGTCAAATCAATGGTTACTTAAATCCTCATGGCTACGTTAAACGCATCTGCTATGGCGGTCCGCATATCGCCCGCTTCACGGCAGTCGCCGATCTGGAAATACTGCTTTGCGCAGCCATAAAAGCTCTGGGCAGCTTCCCAGTTGGACTCCAGTCCGGCAGCAACGATCACGTCATCAAATTCCACGGCAAGCTCCTGTCCTTTTTTGACGTAAAATACCTTGCCGTCTTCTATTCTGACCGTTTGCGCCTTCTTTATCTTCTTAACTCCGGTTTTGTCAAGCTCCATATTGCTTTGCATAACATGGTGCCACGCCACATCGTGGAACAGCTTCTGTTTTCTTGATATCAGCGTTACCTCGTGGCCGTGAGCGTCGAGATACATGGCCGCTTCACAGGGTCCTGAGCTGCCGCCCACCACCGCAACACGCCTGCCCATCTTATCCTCGTTGCCATAAACGTTGACGGTGTTCCACTTTTGTGCAAACTTCTCCGCGCCGGGTATGGCAGATTTTTTTGCTCTTGCACCTGTGGCAGCGATGACGATGTCAAAACCTTCTGCCCTTATCATCTCCGGCGTGGCTTCGGTGTTGAGCCGCACTTCGATACCGTGGGCTGCCACCTGAGCTATCAGGGCGTCCAGATACTCGGTGTACATTTCCTTGTGGGGCAGATAGCGCACCAGCTTGATCAGTCCTCCCAGCTCCCCTTCTTTTTCAAAAATCACCGGAGCATGGCCTCTTTCCTGTAGCCACAGGGCGCATTTCATTCCGCCGGGACCTCCGCCGATAATGGCGACTCTTTTGGGTGTACCGGGCTTCGTGATATAGTTGTCTATCCGGTGTTCGATCCCAAGCCGGGGATTGATGGCGCAATATGACCGCCAGTCCTTTTCCTGGGAAACGCCCCGGCAGACGGAGCAGCCTACGCAATGGTTCAAATCATATTCGCTGCCGTTTTCCAGTATTTCATCCAGCTTGTCGTTGCACATGAAAAGCCGCCCCGCGACTATAATATCCGCCACGTTGTCAGCAATAAATCCGTCCAGCAGTCCGAGATCCATGGCCGGGTTATTAACAGCGATCAGGCATTTTGCCCCGGCTTCCTTCAGCTGCCTTGCCGTCGTCGGTCCGGCCTTGGTTGCAGGCTCATTGCGATATACGCTGCCCTGGACGCGATAAACATCCAGCCAGGGTGACAGCATATTCATAAATTCCACCGCTTCCTCGACCGTAAGCGTATGGTTCATTTCCTCGCCGGAGAATCCGGGCATAGGTGTCGAGCCTTCCTGATTAAAATAGTCGCCAATAGCCGGTCCGTTGCAGGTTATTATCATATCCTCGCCCACAGCCTCACGCAGGGCACTGAGCAGCTCCACCGCATATCTTGCCCTGTTTTCAAAGCTGCCGCCATATTCGTCGGTACGCCTGTTGAACCTGGGGTTCAGGAACTGGCCGACAAAATATTCGTTGGACATTTCCACATGGACAGCGTCGTAGCCCAGAGACTTGTACTTTTTCGCCCTGTCGCAAACGTATTCGATATACTCCCGTATCTTTTCTCTGGTAAAATATTCCTTTGACGGCTGGTCGTGGCCCATCATGGGCGGGCCATCGTCGTCATCATCCCGGTTTGGAACGCTGTCACGCCCGTCAGGCAGTCCCGGCTCCTGTATCTCAAGAGCCGGATCGTTGACACTGTAGTTGGTGCGACCATCGTAGTTCAGATTGACCCCTACCAGACTTCCATAAAAATGAATAATACTGGTGAACTGAGTAAAATAGTTCTGGCAGGCCGGGTCATCAAGGTCATAAACCGCAAAATGTGGTCCGTCGCCAAAGCTCTGCTTTCGCTGAGCAGGGTTGGTCAGCTCGTGAGTTATGATAAGTGCGCAGCCCTGCCGTGCGAAGGACGCATAATAAGCCGTGACCGGGTCCGCCGGATACAGCTCAGGTCCCTGGAGGAAATGGGCCTGAGCTACCGGGAACATAAATCTGCTTTTAAGGGTCTTGCCCCTGATGCGCAGCGGACTCATCAGATGGCTGTATTTTTCGTGAGCCATGTTTGCCTCCTATATCTGGTTGGCCGCCCGCCATGCCGCAAGGGTCGCCTCGTGAACATTGGCCGCCTTGACGCAGTCGCCAATATAATGTACCCGGTTTGCGCAGCCCTCAAAGCTCATCGCGGCGTCAAAATTGGTCTGGCTTCCGGCACACACCACCACAAACTGAGCATCGATCACCTGTTCGTCGCCATTTTTGTCTATATAATGCAGACCCTGCTGGTCGAATCTGGTATACTGCTTGACGAATACCGTATATTCAAAGTTGGGCATGGCCTTAAAATAGTCCATTATCATTATGATGTAGTGAGAATGAGGAGTCTCGGGAGCCAGCATACCCTGACGGGTCATAACATTCACCTGTCTGCCCTGCTGAGCCAGGAAAATGCCGATCTCCATACCTGTCTCGCTGCCACCAACGACGACCACTTTTTCAGGCAGAGTCTCAAAACGTTCATAAGCTTCCAAAGCTCCGCAGGAGTTTTCTGCGGTCAGTCCTTCAATAGGCAATGTCCGGAAGGTCGCGCCCAGCGCAATAACAGCCTCGTCAAAGCCTTCGGCGGCAATGCTCTGGCCGGTAGCTTCCGTGTTCAGCCTTATCTCAATATTGGGCCGTTTTTCAAGCTGCTTTATCATCCAGCTTATCCAGTTTGCCATAGGCCATTTGAAGGATACTATATCCGCATGGCGCAGCTGACCCCCCAGACGATCCAGCTTTTCAAACAGTACCACATCGTGTCCCCGGTCAGCCAGCTCCTTTGCTGCATACATCCCGCCGGGGCCACCGCCTACCACAGCCACCTTCTTTTTTGCTGTTACAGGCCTGATAATAGACCGCCTGGTTTCTTCGCTGAATACCTCAGCAGGATTTACGGGACACTGGCCGCAGCGGTTGCACTTCACGCAGGGAATAACATCCTCACCGCGATTCTCATACAGCTTGGTCAGGAAATCCGGATCGCAATGCCAGAACCGATGGATAGCAATAAGGTCCGCGTCGCCGTCAGCAATGGTTTTTTCCATAAGGTCAGGGTCGCAGAACCCGGCCGATGCCTGAACAAGGGTTTTGCATCCCCGCTTGACCAGTTCTTTTTTCAGTTTGCGGGTTATTTCAAGATTGGGCGACGGCATATCCTTCGACACAGTGTATCCAATGGGATGCTGAGTGTCCTTATAATCTGTGCGAACATGGACAATGTCAACATCGCTGCCCAGCTGTTCAACCAGCCAGACAGTATCTTCAAAATTGTGGCCAACACCTTCCACTGTCAATATCACCTCAATGGGATAATCCGGTCCCAGCGCCTTGCGCAGCCCCGCAAACAGCTGGAGCATGAGCCTTGCTCTGTTTTCCCGGCTTCCGCCCCATTTGTCGGTGCGGTGGTTGCATTTGGTGGACCAGAATTCGTCGGCGATATTGTTGTGATAAGCGCAGTGGACGCTGAGCATATCAAAGCCAAACAGCTTCAGATTGACCGCGTTTTCAATGGTAGAATCGATATAATCCTTTATCCCCTCTTCGGTGACCCATCCGATATCGTGACCCATAACGCCTTCACGTTCGGCATACAGCTGTTTTTCCGGGTCGTTAGGGTCGTAATCCAGATCGCCGCCGCCTTCGTTTTCGGGGCTGCTGGGTCCCGCGCCGGGAAGACGATTGTCGCCGGTGGGATGTCCGCCGGGAGCCTTGTCATCGCCGCCAGGGCCTCCGGGACCGCCACCGGGGCCACCAGGTCCGCCCTGTCCCCGGGGCATATTGCCCATGGGCATAGTCACAGCATAAGCCCCCAGATCATGTATCTTTTGCAGACAGCGCTGGATTGCGTTGAACTCGGTGCGTTCCCTGTCCGACATCCTTGGGCCGCCTGGGCCGGTAGCTCCGTTCGGACTGGCCACCGCCGCCAGCAGCTTGGTGTCCAGCATTATGTGAGAAATATAGATCATTGACGCGCCGTTCAGCGCCCTGTCCGGCAGCTCGTCGCTGTAATGAGCGCCGGCAGAAGACGTCAGCCTTGTCTTAAACATCAGGTTTCCCACCTTGATGGGAGACAGTACGTTTTGATAATTATGTGCCATATAATAACCTTCCTTTATGTTCCGTTTCCCCGGGGCTTTTGCCCCGGGGATCATTAAATTACATTCCTTTGTATCGTTCAACGGCGATCTCTTCCAGCTCAATAGCTCTTTCAACGCCCAGAGCATAGCAGTTGTCAACATATTCTGCCCATGTCTCGTCGTTCAGCTCTTCGTCGCCGATTATCCATCTGAGGAATGTCGAACCGGCGTATGTACCGATCTCAACAAGGATAGTGTTCTGCTCAGTGGACTCATCGGTGGTAAAGGCTTCGCCCTCGATCTCGGGAGTTTCTTCCTTCATGTTGCTGAGCCATATCTCGTTCCATTTAACGTTCAGCTCGCTGCGGCCGATCTCGTCATACCTCAGATCATACAGATAAGAACCGAAGGTAGAATACATCTGCATGACCACCTTGTCGCTAAGCCCCTCGGGGTTGTTCAGGGCCAGATCGGTCAGGACTATTTCGCCGTCGACTATGTTGTAGGTCGTACCTTCCATACCAAAGTTTGCCAGCATACTGCCCTGTTCGGTGTAGAACCAGTCCAGGTATATCAGGCACAGCTCAGGATTTTCGCACTGGGTGGAAATGGAGGTGGTGTTGTTCAGCGCATAGTCAGCGAAAACGCCGCCAAGATAAGATCTTTCGTCGATCACCGGGTTGGGGATAGCGGTCAGTACATCGGCAATGTTAGCAATGTTTCTGGTGGCGTCCTGAAGATTGCTCATAAGCCAGAGGCCGATCTTGCCTTCGGTGTACATTTCGTTTTCATGGTTTCTGTCAGTAGCGGTTATGAAATCGGGGTCAATAAGACCTTCGGCATACCATTTTGCAACAGTTTCGGTATAATCTCTGAACTCGTCAGAAACTGGGCCAAAAGCGATCTCGCCGTTGGTATCATAGTAAAAACCGTCTGCAATAGTCGACGCAGATGGGCCTGTGCCGCCGGGCATGGACGCTTCGATACCCCAGGTGTTTATCAGCTGAACGCCGGTAGAGTTCCAAAGGGTAACCGCGCCATATTCAGTGTTAAAGGCTTTCAATATCTCGTACCAGTCGTCAATGGTGACCGGGGGATTTTCTGCGCTCCATTCAAGGCCAAGCTCCTCCAGCCAGTCAACGCGCATAACGGGGGTGCTGCCGGGAGAGGGTTCGGAATTTCCCCTGATCTGATAAACCGAGCCAAAGCTGCCAAGATCGCTCATAACAGCCTTTCTTATGTCGTCATTTTCAAAATAAGAGGTATAAAACGGCATATAATCATAAAGCATGTCGTCCAGACACATTATTACCTCGTCCTCGATGGCCGCATCATCCCCACCGGTGTAGAGAATAGCCACGCCGTCAATAAGGTCGCAATATTCCTGAGACGCACACATCAGGTTAAACTGCTCGCTTTTAGCCTCCTGGGAACATTGTATCCACTGAAGATCAACGTTCAGGTTTTCTTCGATCCACTGGTAGCTTTCCATATCCTCGTAGGTCATGACCAGATTAGCCAGGTCATGCTCAACAGGCATCCAGTAGGTAATGGCCAGAGTTTCGTCAAAAAGAGGCAGCTCATAGCCGTCATCAGTAATGGTGACCAGCTCCCGGGCAGCTGCGTCCGAAGCAGGAACACCGGCTACAGGGTCAGCCTTTGTGGCGCCGCCTTCTTCCACAGCGGGTCCATCCTCAGCGGCAGGCTCAGGCTCCACAGCAGCGCTTTCTTCAACCGCTGCACTTTCCTCAGCGGCCGGGCTTGCATCTTCCCCGGCATCCTTGCTGCCGCAGCCTGCAAAAAGCGCTGCCAGCATGGCAAAAGTCATGACCAGGGCCAACAATCTGATTTTCTTCATTATTTTTCTCCTTTCGCAAATTAAACCGATCGTATTTTGATCTTATCACCAGTTTAAATTTTCAAAATTTCAAGTTCAATCCCTCAAATTAACATAAAAGGTCATAATTTAACGACCCCCGCGAAAAGCAGTCAGCTTTCCCCGGGAGCCGTTTATTTCTCGATTTTATCTTGTTTCATTCTCGGAATCAGACAGAGCGTCCACACTTCGGCGGAATTTCTGGGGCGTGGTGTTTTCGATTTTGTTCATGGCGCGATACAGGGCCTTAACTCCGCCAAATCCCGAAAGCTCAGCTATCTTCTCGTTGCTGTACCGGGTGCTCCGCAGCAGCTGCTTTGCCCGCTCCAGCCTGAGCTGTTGCAGATAGTCCGACGGACTTATGGCATACCGGGCCTTAAAATCCCGGGACAGCTGCTGGGGCAGGATATTATGCTCCTCAGCCATAGAGGATATGGATAACTCGCTGTCAGTAAAATGGCTTTTCATATACAGCTCAATGTCCGCAAGAACCCTGTCGTTGGCGCTTTCTGCGGGGCTGAACTGCTGTCTCATCAGTTCAATAAACTCATCTCCGACAGCTTCCATCTTCAACGCCGTGTCGGAGGTTTCAAACCTGCCCCACAGCCTTGGAGCGATGTCGGACAGATCCTCTTCGCTTCCTGCCTTGAAGGCCAGCAGATACGCCGAATTTTCCAGGATGCAAAACAGCTTTCGTTTCAGCAAAGGCAGATCGCGATAATCCTGGTGATCGATGCTGACGATCCTGTGGAAAACTTCCTCTCCCGCGTCAAAATCCCCGTTGATGAGCTTAAGGAACAGCCTTCGTTCCATCTCCTTCGGCTCAACGGACAAGGGTCCCTGGACATTCCGTTCCCCGTTTAAGATAACCCTGGGTTCATGACCCTTAAACTCTGCGGCCTCGAACTCCGTGCGAGCCTCCCGAAACAGCCTGTTCATATGCTGTGGCTCATGGCCCTCAGCGCCGATAACGCAGGCGCCGATCTCTCCGGTGATCTGGGGAAGCTGCTCGCCGAACCTTTCCATTTTCTCTTCCGTTCCATAGATAAGCGTCACCGTCTTCCCGCAGCAGGTCACCCAGCCGGTTTCCAGTCCACATTCCTCAGCTGCCTTTATAATGCTCTCAGCCCCTTCGGAACCTTTGGTGATGGCAAATCTGTAATATCCGTCCACATCCGGCATCCAGCCATCGTCGGCGATTATTCTCAATATCCGCTGCTGCCCTTTCAGCCTTTCGTCTTCGTCCTTCAGCCGGGCCAGCTCCATTTCGGCTGTCCTGCTTTTTTTGATCTGCCACCCCAGCGCGAATGCCGCTGCCGCCAGCAGCACCGCCAGCAAAACGGTCACCGATACCACCTCCTGCCCATATGCATTATCATATGCCCGCCTTCAATTTCGTCGGCTCTCCCGAAGGCTGTCCGGGAGAGCCTGATTTATCATTTATACCTTTCCGTCCTGTCGTCAGAGATAACGCCGCTCCAGTTCATACCAAATCCAAAATCATACTCGTTTCCGCAGGTATCCACGTGGCAGCGCATATCTCTGGGTACATCCTCCAGCTGCGCTTCAACGGTTTCCATATCCGCAGGCATCTGGCAGGGCAGCAGGCCGCCGGGTTCCACAGCTCCGGAAATAACATCCAGCGCCGCCTGTATCTGCGAATCGAAGCTTACGACGATCCCGTCAGCCAGCGGCTCAAATTCTGCCATTACCATGGGGTTTGCCACATTGACCACCGCAATGACCGGCTTGTCTCCCATAGCCTCTCTGGTTTTTAAGAACACATCAAGGTCAGCGCTGTTTAAGGGAGCGTTTGTTTTTCCCCGATAAGATCGGTTTGCGCTTTCCTCGTGGGGATCTCCCCCTGCCAGACTGACCTGCCTTGCGTTAAGCGCTGTATAGGGGCGATATTGCAGAGTAATGGGCAGATACCCGCCCTCCTGGCTGTCGTATCCGATGCTGTTTGGCGAATCCATAAACACTATGGCGGCGTCGGCAGTTTCGGGGCTGTCAGCAGGAATGAAATAGCGCTCCAAAAGCTTCCTGTCCAGCGCCGGGACCTCTCCCTTTCCGGCAGTGGCAAAGGGTCCGCGAACAGCCGCCTTTATCCTGTTGGGTACATATACTCTGACCCTTTTCAGGGGCAGCACGCCGTTTTTGTTTTTTAGCATGACCATCGACTTTTGCTGTGCAGAATATCCCGCAGCCATAAACTCCGGGCAGCCTACCACTTTTCCGGTTTTCTCCGGGTCGAGATATGGGTTTTCAAACAGGCCCGTGCGCAGAATGTTCCTGAGCAGCCTTACGGCAGATTTTTCCATACGCCTGCGCATAAATTCTTCCCCATGGGCAGCAACGCCCATATTATACGCGGCGATTATAGGCGCGGCGTCGTTGTTTCCCCCAAACTGATCCACCCCGGCCATGATTATTTTATAATGCCTTTCGTTAACGCTCAGATGAGCCGCTCCCCAGGGTCTGCCGTCAAAGGAATCTATGGCCGGGTTGTCGTCGGTGATCACCCAGTCGGTGCAGACTACACCGTCATAGCCATATTTTTCCCGAAGCAGGTCGTTGATTATATATTTGCTATAGGAGTTGCCCACATTTTCGCCATATCTTTTGTCCTGGTCAACAGAAATGGTGTAATATGGCATGACCGCCGATGCCGCTTCCGTGCCGTCGCTGAGCTTCAACGCTCCCTGGGTAAAGGGCAGCAGCGCTTCGTCAAAATTATTTCCCGGATAAACGGCATATTTGCCATAGGCAAAGTGGGCGTCTCTTCCGGCCTCTCCGCTGCCGCCACCAGGCCAGTGCTTGACCATGGCGTTGACGCTTTCGGTCCCCCAGCCGCTTTCGATCTCAGCTTCCCCCGACGAGGTTTGCATGCCGTCGCAATAGGCTCTGGCCATGTCTATGGAAAGCTCTGTCCCCTCCCCAAAGGTGCCGCTGAACCGGCCCCATCGTGGCTCAGTGGCCAGATCGATCTGGGGCGAAAGGGCCGTGGCAATGCCCAGCGCCCGGTATTCCCGGGAAGCGATCTGCCCAAACAGCCTGACCTCCTGGGGGTCAAAGGTCGCCGCCATACCAAGGCTTGACGGCCACTGGGATATCTGACCACCGCCTCCGGCCAGATATTCTCCGTTGGATTCCGCCCCGTGTCTCGGGTCGGAAGAAATGTTTACCGGGATACCCAGATCAAGCCCTTCAACAAATGCCTGCATATTGTTGTTCCATCTTGCGGCCACCTGAGGGCTTTCGATACTGGTCATCAATACGTGCCTCACCTTGTCCCGGTCCAGGAACAGTCGCTGAGCATCCGTAAGGTCAGATATTTCCGCTCCGCTTTCGGCGAATGGCTTGCCGCCATAGGTCCCGGCAAAGCGCATGGCAAAAGCATCGTCCTGCCTCGGTACGGCTACTGACTGATGCTGGGAATAAAGCATCAGTCCGGCGATCTGCTCAATGCTCATCCGCCCGGCCAGATCCGCCAGACGCTGTTCAACAGGAAGCCTCCAGTCCTCATAAGGATCCAGCACACCGTTTCGGTTAAGGTCCTTAAATGCAAATCCGTCATCCTCAATGATCCCAATTCCCGAATCCGGGCAATACCCCAGCGTGGCCCCGCCCTCGTTGATGATCATTACATATCCGTCTTTTCCAACTTCTTTCCATTTCTTCATACCATTTCTCCTTATTGGCTTAATGCATGGTAACCGCCGGTCAGACCGGCGATCACTCAGTCCTTCTTCCTGTGTAGTCATTATAACCCCAACAGGGCCTTCTTCGCAACACCAATGACCTCTTTAACAGGCACAAAAACGGAACTCCCCATGTCCAAACAGGGAGTTCCGTTTTGTGCTTATACTCACTACGTGACCTCTGATCCGGCCACAGATAGCCGATGATTTGATCAGCGGTTCCTCAGGCCGCCTGAGACTGTCAAAAAACCTCGTAGAGTTCGCCGCTTTAGCGGCGAAAAAATTCAC
>CAYLKH010000023.1:0-29408 GCA_964384255.1 uncultured Oscillospiraceae bacterium
AGCCAAAACTACGGAAGTCAGCTTGCTGACTTTGCGTACTTCGAAAGGCCGACATGCGGCATTTTCTCGCACGTTTGAAGGCCGAGCGGAGAAATTTTCGGGACGTCAATGCTTGCATTGACGTTATACACTGCCGCCGGAAATTTCGTATGTGATTTTTTTCGCCGCTGACGCGGCGAACTCTACGAGGTTTTTTGACAGTCTCGCAAACATCACCCCCGCTGGATTGGGGGTGATGTTTGTTTTATATAGCTTTTTCCAGCAATACCAGCTGGACATCAGGGATACCGTTGAACTGGCAGGATACGATATCCGCCTCTGCATAACCGAGATTTTTGTACATCCTTCGGGCGTTGACGTTTTTGGCGTTTGTGTCCATTCTCAGAACTGTGCAACCATTGTCCCGGGCGTAGCTTTCGTAAAACTCGACAAATTGACATCCATAGCCCTTCCGGGCTGCCGAAGGCGAAACGACCAGGGTATGAAGCACCATGACATGACTTGCGTCGGCAGGATAGCGCCAATTGCCCTGAGCGTACATCGGTTCCTGAGTCTGGTTGATTCTGGCGGCGGCCACTATATGTCCGTCTTCTTCCATAACAAAAAGCTCGTCATTAGTCAGCGCATTGCGGGCGGTGGCTTCGGTGGGATAGATTTGGCGGATCCATCCGATGGATACCAGCCCGGATTCCTCCTGAGTATGGATATCGCTATATATTTTCGCCACGGCAGCGATATCGCTTTCGACAGCTTTGCGTATCATTGACAACTCTCCTTTAGCAAGTATGACACGGTGACAGCGTGGCCATCTCACCAGCGGTCAACGTGGACACGGTCAGGTTCAAAATAGCCTTTTTCCATTTTTGGACGGCCGTCATCGACCTCTGTGCCGGGATAACCAAAAGCGATAAGAGAATGGGGCATCACGGTGTCGGGCAGATCGAACAGCCTGCGCTGAGCTTCCACACGCTCCATCTGGGGCCAGGTACCCAGCCAGACGGAGCCTATGCCCATGCTGTGAGCGGCCAGTATCATGTTCTGGGCAGCGATAGCGCCGTCGACCACCCAATAATCCGGAGCGGGAGGGAATGCCCGTTCCAGGTCGCCCAACACCATAATGCCCAGGGCGGCTCCCTTGAGCGGGCTGGCGGGAGGACCGTTGCCGTCGGCCATTTTCTGGAGTATTTCGGGATCGCGGGTTACGATGAAGCTCCAGTCTCTGGCGTTGACACACACGGGGCCGGCCATACCGGCAGCCAGTATGGCCTGAAGAGCTTCGTCGGATATTGGCTGGCCAGTAAAGTTCCTTACACTTCTGCGGGTCATAATACAATCTAATGTGTTCATTTTGCACTCACCTTTCGTTTTTTCACCTGACTAAAACAGTGGCTGCTCAGTTACACAGCTGCCAGAATGCTACGGCGCTGGCGGCTGCAACGTTTAACGAATCTACGTTGTGGGACATGGGTATTTTGACCGTGTAGTCACAATCTGCGATGGTGGTGCCTGACAGTCCTTCGCCTTCGGTTCCAAGGATAATGGCAAGACGCTTTTCCTGCTGAAGCCGCTCATCTTTGATGGAAACTGAATCGTCGCACAAAGCCATAGCGGCGGTTTTGAAGCCCAGTTTTTTCAATTGCTCCATGCCCTCGGGCCATCGGTCGATATATGTCCATGGAATTTGAAAAACGGTACCCATGCTGACCCTGATGGCCCGGCGGTACAGCGGGTCACAGCAGGCCGGTGTCAGCAATACGGCATCCACATTCAAAGCAGAGGCACTGCGGATGATGGCACCTATGTTGGTGGGATTGACAACATTTTCCAAAACGGCTATGCGGCGGGAATTTGCGCAGATCTGCTCCACCGATGGCAGTTCAGTCCGTCTCATGGCGCACAGCATACCCCGGGTCAGCTTAAAACCCGTCAGCTGGGTCAGAACGTCGAAGGGAGCTGTATAGACCGGCACATCTTTGCATCGGGAAATGATGTCGCGTGCATGAGTTTCGATATGATCCTGCTGGACAAGAATGGACACAGGCGCATATCCTGCATCCAGCGCCCGCTGGATGACCAATGGGCTTTCGGCGATAAACATTCCCTGCTGAGGATGCTCCCGGTTCAGCAGCTGGGCTTCTGACAGTCGGGCGTACACATCCAGCTGGGGTGCGGAAAAATCGGTGATTTGAATTATGTTTGCCATAGAACCTCCCGGAAAAGGTGTGCTGATTTACTGTGAAATTATAATATTTTTGCTTTCAATAATCAAGCGGATGAGATTTTTTGAAGCGGTTCAATTATTTTCGTTGATTGGATAATGAATTTGTGGTAACCTGTAATTGAAGAAAAATTAAAGAAAGATAAAGAAAGGAAATTGAAATGGATCCGAGATTTAAAATCGTATATCCCAACGTGTATGACGAGACAGAACAGCAGGTCATTGATTCGCTGCGCAGTTTTATGCCCAAAGACAGCGAAAAAATAATGGAGCTGATGGAACGTCAAATGGCGGGGGAAACCTTCTACCCCGGCATGGAGCTGAATTCTGCCTTCGTCCCTACGGAATTTACTATAGGCAGCACCGAGTTAAGGTCCACCGCCGGAAAGATCAACCCCTATAATCCCCTTTACAACGATATCAAATATGCCAAGACCACCAGATATGGCCGCGTTCTGTCGGCACCCTTTGCAGTGGATGTGTCCGCGGGTTTCCCATATTTACCCAAGGAGACTGAGGCGTGGGTTTGGGTATCTGACGAGGAGGTCCCCGATGTTAAGGGCGGCCTTGACCATGAAATGACCTTCTACAAACCTGTCGGCGCCGGTGATACTGTCCGCACGGTGGTGACCCGGCAGGAATTTATTGACATAACCGACCCTGCTGGCAGCGAATTCCGCACCTTCCGCATTATAGGTGAGGGCGATTTGTATAACCAGAACGATGAGCTGGTCGCTCATTTGTACCATTCCTGCTGCGAGCGGTTCCACATTTTCTCCGATCCCAAATATGCGGCTGACTTTAAGGGGACAACGCCTCACCATTCGGTAGTACGCCGATATCGTAACTGGGATAAGGCCAGAGACTGGCACAACTATACCGACGGGGAATGGGAAACCATCAAGAGTATCTGGAAAAACGAATATATCCGTGGCGGAGATACCCTGTATTGGGAGGATGTGAATGTTGGCGACGAGCCGGTGCCTACGGCTGATGGCCCGTTCCCCAACGAAGCGGGTAAAAAGATGGTCATGGAGACAAACGTCTCTGTCCGCGATGCTTTGACTAAGGATCCCTCAGAACTGTTCAAAGGCCCTCCGGGTATGCCGGTCATGCCGGGTATGGGCGGCGGAACTGTGGAGCTGGGCAAGGATGAACATGGCATCATAACCGTTAAGGCAAAGGCGGCCGGCGGGCCTCCTCCCATGGGTCCTGTGGGCGAAAAGCATCCCCGGGAGCGGGCATCCTTCCAGAACAGCGATGGCCGGGACTATTGCGTTCGTGTTATAACCAACTGGATGGGTGACGATGGCTGGCTGTATAAATTTGGATGGAGGCTTACCTCCGACATAGACCACAACAAATATCCCGAGGATTTTGACCGCCCCAGCTATCTGCTTAAGGTGCCGTATTTGAAGAAAAGCGGCAGATATATGACTACTCATGGCTTTGCCGGGGATGTTTCGGTCAACCGGGCTTATGTATGCGACAAATATATCAAAGACGGACAGCATTTTGTTGACCTGGTGGTCTGGGGCGAGACTATCGACGGCCAGATATATACCGAATGCTACGCCACCGTAATTTTGCCGTCAAAGGAGGATAAATGAATGGAAAACACAGATGTTAAAGCATTGCTGGAACGCATTGAACAGCTGGAGGACCAGGCCGCCAGAGCTGACGATTATCGGGAGATATGCAACTGTATCGCAGGCCACAGCTATTGCTACAATTCCCACGACCAGGCTTATGAGATTGAGAATTTCTGGACCCACGAAAAGCAGGATGCTTATTATAATGGCAACACGACTCCGGAGGGAGTGGCCTATTATTATATCAATAACACCGCTGCCCTGCGGGCAAAGCAGCGGGAGATAGTCAACCGGGTATACGACCTTCAATTGACCGAGGAAGATAAGGTGGGTTACCGGGTGGTCAATATGCTGGGGACCCCCTTTGTGCAGATAGCAAAGGACCGCCAGACGGCCCAGGGCGTTTGGCAGACCTTTAACGTGCTTTGCCATGTGGATGCCAACGGTATCCCTCAGCCCTCAGTATCGGTGGGCAAAATATGCGCCGAATTCTGCCGTGAAAACGGCCAGTGGAAGCTGTGGCGGTTCAGAGGCTGCCCCGGCGGATTTGACCTTGATGTGAAGCTGGCAAACGACGGCCTTGACAAGGCCCAGGACGAGGCCGACAAGGTCAAGATGGACTTTGGCCTGCCCAAGTTTACCGAGGAAGAAATGAAGATACTCAACAAACGCAGGATAACCAAAGAATATGCCCTGAACGAAATGGGCTATCAACCCTGGAACGGTGCGGTGACCGACCCGCCTCTGCCCATGCCTTACGACACCTGGGATGACAGCCAGTCGTTCTTCCAGTTCCTTGACTGACAGGAGGAAATGAAATGACAGAGTTGGAGCTGCTGCGTCAGGAACTTGAGCAGATGAAGTCAAAGATTGCTCAGCTGGAAAAGGAAACAGCTGCGATAGACGATTATCGCGGCATAACCAACGCCATGATGGGGCATATTTATTCCTATTATAACCATTCGGAGCGGGACGATCTGGAACACTTTTGGGTCCGTTCAAGGGAGGATATTGCTTATGCCCACAACGATGTGGCCTATTTTGGCCAGCAGGGTGTGTGGGAATACTATGTCGACAAAACCGATATCACCAAAGAAAACTACCGCCGGTATGCCAGAAAAGTATACAACATGGATTGGCCGGAGGGAACAGCTCCCGGTTATCGGGTTATCCATATTTTGGGAACTCCTTATATTGAGATAGCCGGGGATAGAAAAACCGCTCAGGGTATTTGGATGTCCTTTTCCTTCATGTCAAATATGGATTCGGAAGGCAGGGCAAACCCCAGCTATGTGCTTCAGCGCTTTTCCGGAGAGTTTCTGAACGAAGATGGCCGGTGGAAGCTGTGGCACGTCAGGGATTACACCGATGTTCCCATGGATATCGACACAATAGTCAGCGACCCTGACACTGTGCCACGCGATGAAAACGGTCGCCCTGTAGAAAGAAAAGGACCGCCTATCGGCGGCAAAAATGGAGAAACCGTGCCAGAGGATATGCCGCCACCGCCTGTCCACGATGGCAGGAAGACCCGTGACCTGGATGTTCAAAGCTCCAGCAGCTACGAGCCGTGGACAATAACCTATAATGAGCCTGCTATCCCCATGCCCTATGAAAAATGGTATCCTGCCCGGTGTTATATCACCATAAAGGAAAATCACCGGGACGGATCCAGCGGGTTTGAGGTCGAATAAAAGGCGGCAGAACCGTTGAGTCAAATAATGCAATATCCCGGCAATTGCGGCCCAATCCGGAGCGCGATTGCCGGGATATTTATGATAACACAGTGTCATCGAACTATTTTTCAATATAGCAAACCGACAGGGTGTCGGGTCCGCAGTGGGAACAGATGGTGCATCCGGCGTGGAGAACGATCATCTCGTCAAACTGGACGGTTTGCTTAACGGTTTCGATAACAGCGTCGAGAGTTTCCTGAGCGATGCCTGAATGAGAAACGGTCACCCAGCGGCGATCAGGCTCACCGTGCGTGGTCAGGGCTTCCCGGGCATACTGCTGACAGCAGGCGGTCATTTTGCCCCGGTATTTTTTGTATACCCTCAGTTTGCCGCCGGACTGCTCGACCGCCGGGCGAATGCTGAGAAGGTTGGCCCCCAGAGCGGTCACTGATGAGCATCTGCCGCCCCGGGCCAGATAGTCAACGCGGCTGATGATAAAGCTGGTGCGGACCTTTTGGGAGGTCTGCTCAAGGTCGGCCGCAATGGCAGATGCGTCCATTCCGCTGTCGCGAAGCTGGCAGGCATGGAGCAATTGGAGCAAAATTCCGGTGTGGAGAGTGCGGGAATCGACGGAATAAACGCCTCCAAGCTCGGCGGCTGCAATAAGCGAATTCTGATAAGTGGAAGAATAGCCCTGCCCAAGAGACAGGTGAACGACCTCGCTGCCCTGGTCGGTAAAACGCTTAAAGAAGTCATAGTATTCGGACACGGACAGGGCGGCGGTTTTGGCGGCCAGACCATCACGGTCGTTGTATTGGTATATATCTTCGGGACTGATGGATACTCCGTCGTCGTAAAAGCTTTTGTCGCCGATGTTGATGAGGATGGGGAGTATCTCAATGTTCAGCTGTCTGGCCAGATCTGAGGGAATGTCGCTGGTGCTGTCGGTCGTTATGACGACATTTTTCATTTGTTTCAATCCTTTCACGGGTGAATGCCGCAGTCAGGCGGCGCATAGTGGGCAGGGTCAGGACTCAGCCGTCGTTCCTGCTTACGTGGATAGTTGCCTGATAAACGTTTTTGTTCCACTCGGGAGGAGGATCCTGTATCTCGACCGATATGGAATAATTAAGCTCTTTGGCCATAGCGTCGATATGGGCAATGGCCACACCAACGTCAATACATTGCTGATAGGTAATGTGAGGGATCCGGAGAATACCTTTGGTGCGGTAAACATGGATACGGCTGTTAAGAGCGGTAAAGCGGCAGGGCTGCTTTGACATAAAGGTGGGGGCTGATCTGGCGCATTCGATCATTTTGCCCAGATCGCCGCTAAGCTCTCCGGCGGCAATAGCGCTCAGAGATTTTCGGTTCAGCTTTTCGCCGGGATCCCGGAAAGGATCGTCGGACATGCCAAAGGCCACGGCGGTAATGTATGGCAGACAGTCGGGAAAATCGTTTTCGCATTCAAGACCGCCCTGCCAGCAGGATGCAATGCCCCGGGAAGCCATGTATAGAATGGCCATCTCGCCCAGATAGCCTGCGTTTTGCAGGCAGCCTTTAATTTTGACCGACCGGATAACAAGATAGTGAGGGGCATGAAGCACAGGCACACCGCCAACAAGGCGGCACATATCCTCGAATGGGAGAATGTCAAAATTCCAGTCGATGCTGGCAAAGGGGACCTCAAGGTCGGATATAAAGTCAACAATATCTTCGATAATGTCCTCGCTCAGCTCGTCCATGCGGTACGAACGGATGGACTTACGGATAAGGGCAGCTTCAGTAAGGGTCATAACGTTTCCTCCAAAGCATGGCAAAATACAGCTTGCCATTGTTCAAGGCCTATTATACAGCTAAGAATATCAACTTTCCACAGAAAAAACGAGAAATTTAAAATTTTTTAATAATATGTAATAGGAGATATCAGATGTTGTTGTGCTTCACACATAACAAAGGAGGTGTTGAATACGGAGGATAATTGTGGTATTATCGTGTTACGCTTCTGTCATCAGAGCGTTTATCCCGGGAAAGGAGACTTCCAATAGGAAGAATAAGGAAATTGATGAAAACAATAAGGATCGTCAGCCTGCTGCTGGCCACAGTTGTGCTGCTGTCGGTTACGGCAATGGCTGCTGACATAAGCTGGATGGATGATGTTCAAAGCCTGATGGACGCAGGCATTATCGACGGAGACATATATTATTATTCTCCTGACGATAAGCTGACTGTGGCAGAGGCGGCAGTGATGATGGATCGGGTCATCCAGTATCCATCCACCGGACCTGTATTCTCGGATGTGGAGCCTGACAGCGAGGCTGCCGGAGCCATATCCCGATTGGCCGGAGCGGGAATCCTCTATGTCCCGTCGGAAACCATCTGTCAGCCGGACAGATATATCAGCCGCCAGGAAGCGGTCACCATGCTCTACAAGCTTTATGGTATGATCCCCTCAGGCTCAGCTCCGGATTGGGCCGAT
Organism: uncultured Oscillospiraceae bacterium; assembly: GCA_964384255.1. GTDB lineage: Bacteria > Bacillota > Clostridia > Oscillospirales > Oscillospiraceae > SIG469. Next base: position 7,966 of record CAYLKH010000023.1, read on the forward strand.
TATGATTACATAATCAATACCGATGCGGCCAGAACCTTTTATTCAAAGGGATATATTCCCGAATATATGCAAACAGGTAACTGTTTTGCGCCAAACATGGCCATAACAAAAAGCCAGTTCGCGGCCATATTTCGGGCGGTGATGGAGGATAACAGCCGAAACCAGCTCCAGGATACGCTTACCGTTCCGGAGGAAGGGTCTGTGTATACCCAGATCATCGGTGCCTGCACCACATATTTTACTCCGGGAAGCTCTAACAGAAATACCAACATAATGCTGGCCGGTCAAGCCTATACCAGCGGAACGGTAATTGAACCGGGAGAAACCTTTTCCTTCAATCAGGTGGTTGGCAAAAGAACCTGGGAGCGTGGGTTCCGGGAAGCGCCGATCTTCGTTGGTTACCAGAAAAGCACAGGCATCGGCGGAGGTATCTGCCAGGCATCCAGCACCATATTTGTGGCGGCGCTGAATGCCGGAATGACCATCACCGAGCGGCATCAGCACACTCTGACGGTTGATTACGTCGACCGGGGACTGGACGCCGCAGTGTCCTACGGTGTGCTGGACTTTAAATTCAGAAATGATTTGAATGTCCCGGTCAAGATCATCTGCAATGTCGACATCGATTCGGGATACATTACCGCCGAGATATGGACCACATCTCAGTATCAAAAACCCAATATCCTGGTGGGAAGCTCATATAAAAACGGGAAATATTACGGATATCGATATATCAACGGTCAGCTTGACTGGTACACAACTTCAAAGTATTAGTTCAGAACAAAAATGTTCAGCAAGATCTTCCGGTCTTGCTGAACATTTATATTTACCTTTATTCGTCGTGCTTTTTTTCAAAAAGGGCTTTCTCGTTTTCGGGAATGGCCAGGGTCTTCTTGATGTCAAGAATGGCGGTTTTGATATCCATAAGGCAGTTATCAAAGGTTCCGACATTGTACATGGTTATAGCGACCATAAACAGCACCGGCATAAAGATCATGCCCACAACTCCGGCCAGCTTCATGCCGACATAAATGCTGATAAGTGACATGAGGGACGAAAGGCCGGTATGGTTGCCCACGATTTTAGGCTCTGCCAGCTTACGGAACAAAAAGCAGACGAAAGAAAGAACTACCAGAAAGATGCCCTTGGTCGTGCTGCCTGACAGGACAGAGACTATAGCCCAGGGAATAAGGATTATGCCGCTGCCGAAAAAGGGGATAAAGTCTATAAGCCCAACCAGAAGGGAAATGACCAGAGCATAGCTTTGCCGCCAGATAAGCAGGGCCAGGAAAACAATGAGCGCCACAGCGGTGGACAGAATGATCTGGGCTTTGAGGTAACCGCCCAGGGCAGAACTGGTGGCTTCCTGTAGAGTTTTGAAAAAATCGCTGCCAAAATGCTGACGGAATTTCCAGCGAATGCGGGGATAGTCAGCCGATACAAAATAGGCCGCCGCCACAAAAACAACAAAAGCGATAACGCCGCTGACGATGGAAGATGCAACACTTCCTGCCGCGGAGATGATGGGTTCGGAATACTGCTTAAGAAGGTTTTCTATCCATAGGCTAATGGTGTCGCCCAAATCATCCAACACGCTGAGATCGGGAAGCGGCAGATATTCGGCCGCATTGGAGTAGAGATCTTCCAGAGAAGTTATGGCCAGCTGGATACCGTCCCACAGGGATTGCCAGTTGCTTGCCATGTCGATAAGCTCGATGCATATGCGGTAAACCAGCAGGACCAGAATGGTCGCAACCATAGCCAGCAGAATAAAGACGACCATAAAAGTCAAAAAACGCCGGGAAGTGGAAAGCCTGCGGTTCAGGCCGCGGATAATGGGGTTAAGCAGCCACGCGATAATAAGAGCAAAGATAAACGGACCCAGCAGGGTCATAACGGGGCGAAACAGCAGAATAATGGCAGACAGGGCCAAAACAAACAGAACAAGGCGAAGCCCCAGCCGAAGATATAGCGAACCCCGTTCCTTACGGGAAAGCAAACTGACGCACCTCCTGAATTTTGGATTCCGGTCATTATTTTAGCACAAACATTACCGATTGAAAACGATGTAGTTGTAAAGAAAAAGTAAATAATGAAAAGACGACAAAAATAGTGTATAATATATTAAGAAGCCTATATGATGCGGAAGGATGATGCAGCCCTTGAAGACATATTTCAGATATATCAGCCCTTATAAAAAACGGATAGCCCTGGGGCTTGCCATCAAGTTTTTTGGGACTATCATGGACCTGTGCCTGCCGTGGATATTGTCATATATGATCGATGACGTGGTCCCGCTAAAAAATATCAAGCTGATTATATTCTGGGGAGTGATGATGCTTTTGTGCGCGATCGCCGCCGTCACGACCAATATCATAGCCAACCGTATGGCGTCTAAGGCGGCCAGAGACAGCACAGAACAAATCAGATATGACCTGTTTAAGAAAACCCTGGCTCTGTCGGCCAGAAAAACCGACGAATTTTCGATACCGTCACTGGTGTCCCGGCTGACCACCGACACATATAATGTCCACCACATGACGGGCATGATGCAGCGCCTGGGAGTTCGCGCGCCCATACTGCTTATTGGCAGCGTGTTTATAACCCTTGTTATGGAGCCGGTGCTGGCGCTTATTATGGTGGCGGCGCTGCCTCTGGTGGCGGCCATACTCATAATAGTGTCAAAAAAGGGAATACCCCTTTACACAAGCCAGCAGCAGGCTACTGATGAGCTTGTCCGCACCGTAAGAGAAAATTATTCCGGCATACGGGTCATAAAGGCCCTGTCCCGTACCGAATATGAAAAAAGCCGCTTTGACAAAACCAACGACCAGCTGGTCCAGAGGGAAAAGAAGGCCGGTATAACAATGGCGGTAATGAGTCCTGCCATGAACATTGTTCTGTACGGAGCGCTGACGCTTATTGTATTTGCGGGAGCTGTCAGGGTCCAGCTGGGCCTCAGCCAGGTGGGCAAGATCGTCGCCTTCACATCTTACTTTACAATTATCTCCAATTCGCTGATGATGATAAACCGGATGTTTACCAACTTTTCAAAGGGCTGCGCCTCTGCCCGCAGAATATGCCAGGTGCTGGACTGCACCGACGAAATGCTTATTGCCTCTCCGGATGTCAGACCCACCGAAAACCATATTGAATTTGAAAACGTTACCTTTTCCTATGACGACCATACTCCCGCCGTTGAAAACATAAGCTTTGGGCTGAAAAAGGGAGAAACTCTTGGGATCATAGGAAAGACCGGCTGCGGAAAAACCACCCTTATCAATCTGCTTATGCGGTTTTATGACACAGACAGCGGGACAGTCAGGATAAATGGGCAGGATGTCAGGGGGATACCTCATTCACAGCTGAGCGAAATGTTTGGAGTCGTGTTCCAGAACGATTTCCTTATGTCCGGCCCTATAAGAGAAAATATTGCGTTTGGCAGGGATATTTCCCAGCAGAGCATCGAGGCAGCGGCCCGCAGCGCCAGGGCAACAGAATTCATTTCCGGCCTGGAAAAGGGATATGACGCCGAGCTTACTGCCAGGGGCAGCAACTTTTCCGGCGGACAGAAGCAGCGTATGCTTATTGCCAGAGCTATGGCAGGCAGCCCGGAAATACTGATACTTGACGACAGCTCCAGCGCCCTTGATTACAAAACCGATGCGGAGCTTCGCCGGGAGATAGGGACCCGTCGGGGAGAAATGACGACCATTATCGTTGCCCAGCGTATCAGCTCCATCAGCTCTGCCGGGCTGATACTGGTGATGGACGAAGGGCGGATAATCGGCAGCGGGACCCATAGCCAGCTGCTAAAAACCTGTCCCGTTTATGGGGAGATCAACGAAATTCAGATGGGGGAGGCTATGGTATCGTGAAAAGTTTTAATAAAAAAACCATAGCCCGCCTGCTGACCTACCTCACCAGACACAAGGCGCTGCTGGTGGCCGCCATTGCCCTTACGGTGCTGAGCAATGTGCTGGCGCTGGTGGGACCGATGTTGACAGGATATGCTATTGATGCCATCGAACCCGGGGAAGGCGCGGTGGTGATGGAAAAGGTGATATTCTTCTGTGTGCTTATGCTGCTGTGCTACGGAGCTTCGGCATTAATGACATATTTCATGAATGTTGTGGTCATTGATCTTACGCAAAAGGTGGTTTTCCGGATGCGTAAAGAGGTTTTTGACAAGCTTCTGGATCTGCCGGTAAGTTATTTTGATACCCGGCAGGCGGGGGACCTTATCAGCCGAATATCCTATGACATTGACACGGTGAATTCGTCGCTGTCTACCGACGTTATCCAGGTATGCACTACGGTCATCACCGTTATTGGTGCCTTTTGCAGCATGATGTATCTTGCGCCGTCCATGCTGGTGGTGTTTTTGATAACTTTGCCCATAACCTTTATATTCACTTCTTCCCGGGTCAAGTACATAAAGCCGCTGTTCCGAACCAGATCAAAAAAACTGGGCGAGCTGAACGGCCTGGCAGAGGAGCTTATATCGGGCCAGAAAACCATTAAGGCTTATGGGCGGGAAGAGGTCATGCTGGGCAGATTCGCTGACAAAAATACCGAGTCTGTGGATGCCTATTATAAGGCGGAGTACTACGGATCCATGATAGGACCCTGCGTAAACTTTATCAACAACCTGAGTCTGACCCTTATCTCTACATTTGGCGCGCTGCTTTATCTGTTTGGACGCATTTCCCTCGGCAGTGTTTCGTCGTTTATTCTGTATTCCCGCAAATTTTCCGGCCCCATCAACGAGCTGGCGAATATAATCAGCGAGATACAGTCAGCTCTGGCGGCTGCTGAACGGGTATTTGCGGTCATTGACGAAGAACCGGAAAAGGCCGACTGTGCCGATGCGGTGGAAATGAGCCGGGTGGAGGGCGCCGTCGATATCAGGGACCTGAGCTTCGGTTATGACAGCAGTCGGGAGATACTGCATAATATGAATGTGTCGGTCAAGCCCGGTCAGCTGGTTGCCATAGTTGGCCACACCGGAGCGGGCAAGACCACTCTTATCAATCTGCTTATGAGATTTTATGACCCGACATCGGGCAGTATAGAGCTGGACGGAGTGGATATATCAAAGCTTACCCGCAAAAGCCTGCGGCTTTGCTATACCATGGTGCTTCAGGATACGTGGCTGTTTGGCGGGAGCATATTTGACAATATAGCTTATGGCAGGACTGATGCCACTATTGAGCAGGTCATGGATGCGGCCAGAGCTGCCGGGATCCACGACTATATTTCCGGCCTGCCCCAGGGGTATTATTCACAAATATCCGACGATGGGGTCAACCTGTCAAAAGGGCAGAAGCAGCTGATAACCATAGCCCGGGCAATGATGTCCCGGTCAGAAATACTGATTCTGGACGAGGCGACCTCTAATGTCGATACCCGGACGGAACGCCAGATCCAGGACGCCATGTATGCCCTGATGAAGGGACGCACCTGCTTTGTAATAGCTCATCGACTGTCGACCATCGAAAACGCTGACCTTATCCTGGTTATGGACCAGGGGCGTATCGTTGAACAGGGCAACCATCGCCAGCTGCTGGATATTGGCGGAGTTTATGCCAATATGTATCGTTCACAGTTTGAACAATAGCAGCCGGAGAATAATTTACAATAAAAAGCGCTGCAAAAGCCGACTCAGGCTTTTGCAGCGCTTTTGATCATTCAACTGAAATGAGGTAATAATAGACCGGCTGTCCACCGCTGATAAGGGCGACCTCCAGGTCGGGGCAGGCCTGCTGGAAGATCTGCTGGGCCTGCTGAGCCTCGGCTTCGGCAACATCTTCGCCAAAGAAGACAGTAACGTAGCTGCCGCCCATTTCGGAAGCTTTGGCAGCCATGTGGGCAAGCTGCGCGTTGATGTCGGGTCCGGTTTCGAACAAAGCGCCGTCGATCATGGACAGGTAATCGCCCTGATGGATGTCGAGCCCGTCGAACTCGGAGTCTCTTGCGGCATAGGTCACCTGCATGGTGGTAACTCCTTCGGCAGCCCCGGTCATGGCGGCGGCGTTGGGACCCTCATCGCTGTCGGGATCGAAGGACAGCATGGCGGTTATGCCCTGGGGTACTGTTTTGGTGGGCAGAACGATGACCTGCTTTTCTTCGCTCAGGGGGATGCATTGCTCAGCGGCCATGATGATGTTTTTGTTGTTGGGAAGGACAAAAACGACCTCGGCGGGGGTCTTGTTGATCTGCTTAAGAATATCCTCGGTAGAGGGATTCATGGTCTGACCGCCTTCGATTATGCCATCGGCGCCCAGATCGCGGAATACCTCGGCCAGACCGGTTCCGGCACAAACGGCAACAAAGCCATATCGCTTTTCGGGCTTTGCTATCTGAGCAGCAGCCTTCTCGGCTTCGGACATGACCTTTTCGGAGTGCTGGAGCTTCATGTTTTCGACCTTAACGGTGACAAAGCTGCCATAGCTGAGAGCGGTTTCCAAAACCTCCCCGGGATGGTTGGTGTGAACATGGACCTTGATTATCTCGTCGTCGTCTACCAGAACAAGGCTGTCGCCCATGCCGTTGAGATAGGTCCGCAGTTCTTCGGGGTCCTTGTCGTTTTCCCGGGAGACAATGAATTCGGTGCAGTACTGGAAGGTGATGTCCTCGGTTTCAAAGTCGGAAAAATCGGCATGGTCCCGAGGTTCGTCGGCCGCCATGTCGGCGGTGAATTCTATGGGCTGACCCTGCAAAGCGGCCAGCATACCCTCGAGAATATAAACATAACCCATGCCGCCGGCATCAACAACACCGGCTCTTTTGAGAACGGGGTTCTGATCGATGGTTTTGGCAAGAGCCTCTTTGGCGCTTTCGATGGTACCCTGAAGGACAAAAAGAACATCGTCGTCCTGGTCGGCAAGGACAGCTGCGTCTACCGAGGATACCCGGGAAACGGTAAGGATAGTCCCTTCGGCGGGCTTCATAACGGCTTTGTAGGCGGCTTCAACGCCTTCGGCCAGGGCAGCGGCAAATTCGACACCGGTGCAGGCAGGCTTGTCCTTAAGGTATTTGCCAAAGCCTCTGAAAAGGAGAGAAAGGATAACGCCTGAGTTACCTCTGGCACCCCGGAGCAGCGCTCCGGCAGCGGCGGTAGCAGCCTTGCCCAGATGATCGTCGCCGCTCTTTTTCATCTCTGCGGCGGCAGAGGCGATGGTAAGGCACATATTGGTTCCCGTGTCGCTGTCAGGGACAGGGAACACGTTGAGTTCGTTGACCTGCTGCTTATGCAGCTCGATGGAAGCGTGGGCGGAAATGATCATCTCCCGAAACGCCGCGCCGTCAATGGTCTTAGTCAAAAGATACACCTCCGTGCTGTGCAAACGCACGCATTTTATCAGTCAACCATGATGGAATCGACGTATACGTTGACCGCTTTGATTTCCACGCCCGTGTAAAGGGCTGTTTTATACTTTACCTGTTCGATAATAGACTGGCTCAGAGCGTTGATGTTAACTCCGTTGTCTATGATGATATGAAGATCGATGGAAACGGTTCCATCTTCGTTATATTCCACCAGCACGCCCTTACCCATGGCTTCTCTGCGGAGCAGATGGACCAGACCGTCGGTGGTGGAGCGAGCTGCCATACCTTTGACGCCGAAGCAGTTGGTGGCAGCAGAACCGACCAAAGTGGTGATAACGTCGCCGGAGATGATGATGGTTCCCCGGTCGTTGGAATAACGCACCATATCGGATACCTCCTTATTACGAATATGCGTACTGCTTATTTTATAATATTTTTTCTAAAAGCACAAGCAAAACTTTAGCGCGCTTCCAAAACCGCGCGGTTTGCCCATAATTAATGCAAAAATATGGTCAACTTTGGGCGGATTGATTTTTATGCGCGGATATTTTATAATAGGTTCGGAAAATTCCTGCCGGAGGTGAGCCTGTGGAATTGAGTCTTGGGCTTAAGCAGAGCCTTAGCGTTTCTCCCCAGCTGATACAAAATCTCGAAATATTGCAGATGGGTTCCCAGCAGCTGCTGGAATATATTCAGCAGCTGGCAGAGGAAAACCCTACAGTCGACCTGGCCGAGAGCTATAGCAGCCAAAGCGAGCTTGAGCAGTTCAGGCTAAAGCTTATGTGGCTGCGCCAGATGGATGTTCAAAACCGGATATATTACAAAAACGACAGCGATCAGGCCGATATCTATGGGTCAGCTGTGTCTGACGAAGAAACATTGTCTGACCACCTGATGACCCAGCTGGGCGAGGCAGAAATACCTCATCGCATAAAGCGGGCAGCCGAATTTGTCGCCATGAGCCTTGACGAAAACGGATGGCTCACCGAATCGGTGGATTCGCTGGCGGCACTGTCAGGTTTTACTGCCGGAGAAATGTCGCAGGCGGTTGACATAATTCGAGAACTGGATCCTCCGGGAGTCGGTGCATCAGACTTGAGTTCGTGCCTTGTGATCCAATTAAAAAGGATGGAGGGCAACACTCAGCTGGCCCAGCGTATTGCAGCCGGATACCTTCAGGATATGGCTGGAAAAAGCAACGAACGCCTGGCAAAGATGCTGGATGTCAGCACCCAGCAGGTCGAAGTTGCCTGCCGCCAGATACGGTCACTGAATCCCCGACCATCCTCCGGCTTTGCGGGAAAGCAGTCGACAGTTTACATAACTCCAGACATTATTGTCGTCAGCTTTCCCGACCACTTTGAATTCCTGACCAACGACTATTATTTCCCCACGATCCGGATAAACACCTATTATATGGATATGCTTGACCGGACCGACAGTGAGGATGTTAAAAAATATCTGACCGAAAAGCTTCGCCAGGCCAGGGTGGCAATTTCGGGGGTCGACCAGCGCAAATCCATGCTCCTTCGCTGCGCCGAACAGATAGTATCTATTCAGGAAGACTTTTTCAGGGGCGGTCGGCTGCGGCCTATGACCATGTCTGATTTGGCAGAGGCCCTTGATGTTCACGAGTCCACGGTGAGCCGTGCGGTGAAGGACAAGTTCCTCCAATGCTCCCGGGGGGTTTATCCTCTCAGCCGCTTTTTTTCCCGGGCGCTGGATGAAAGCGGCCAGGTCAGCACCGATATGGTCAGAGAGCTTATTCGCGAAATAATCGGCGGGGAAGACAGCAACTCCCCCCTTAGCGACAGCGCCATAGCCGACAGGCTCAGCCGCAAGGGCGTGGCCATTGCCAGACGCACTGTCGCAAAATATCGGGCCGCTATGGATATACCCTCTGCCGCAGTCAGGCGGCAGCAGAAGACAGTTTGACCATTTCCGGATCGAAAAGCAACGGCCCTGCGTCTGACCCTTGTCCGGACTGTGGACCCACGGACTGATTACTCAACTTGTATACAAAGGCCCGGTAGCCTTTGTATACAAGTTGAGCGGAACGAACTTAAGTTCGTTCCTGCCGCTGCGGCGGGTTATTGAACGCGAAAGACACCCCTGATGGGTTTCTTTCACACTATCTTCCTTTCTGCTGCGGCTACTTTAATACCTTTGTCTATAGTTTAATTACTTAGCATATTTTTTGCATCAATATTCAAGTTCGTTGCATTTTATGCTTGTAAAATAAGGTCAGGTGAGTTATAATAGCCCGGTAAATGAATCGAATCGAATCTCAGGATTCAAAATTTGGAGGTTAATCGTTGTGAAAAAGAAAATTCTTTCCATTCTCGCACTGGTGCTGGCTCTTTCCTGCCTGATGCTTCTTGGTGCCTGCTCCACCGATAGTGGATCCTCGTCTGAAACTGAGTCCGCAGCCCCTGCCGAATCTGCCGCTTCCTCTGGCGATTCCGCATCGCTGAAAATGGCTACCGGCGGTACCACCGGCACCTACTATGCCTTTGGCGGTATCGTTGCCGGCGTTCTCGACGCCAATCTCGACGGCATTTCCGTTGTCGTCCACGACTCCGGCGCTTCCAAGGCCAATGTCTATGAGATCATCGACGGCGATGCTGATATGGGCTTTGCTCAGAACGACGTCACTTACTACGCCCTGACCGGTACCGACCTGTTCGAGACTGACGGCGCTCAGACCGGCTTCTCCGTTATGGCTGGCCTGTATCCCGAAGTTGTTCAGATCGTTTCCACTAAGGACATAACCGATATTTCCCAGCTGAAGGGTATGCGCGTTTCCGTTGGCGATGCCGGTTCCGGCACTGAGTTCAACGCCCGCCAGATCCTTGAAGCTTATGGCATCACCTTTGACGATATCCAGGTCCAGAACCTTGACTTCGGCTCCAGCGCCACCGCCCTCCAGGACGGCAAGATCGACGCCTTCTTCTGCGTTGCCGGCGCTCCCACCACCAACATTGTTGACCTTTGCACCACCACCAGCATCAACATCCTTGGTGTTGACGAAGAGCATCTTGCAACTCTCCAGTCCAACTACAGCTTCTACACCGCTTACACCATCGCGGCCGGAACCTACAGCGGCGTTGATTCCGACGTTAATGCTGTTGCTGTTACCGCTACCATGCTGGTTTCCGACAATCTTTCCGAAGATGTTGTTTATAACCTGACCAAGTGCCTGTTTGAAAAGGCTGGCGAAATGGAACACGAGAAGGCTACCTTCCTTGATCCTGCCTATGCTGTCAGCGGTTTTGACGATATGCCCATTCATCCCGGCGCTCTGAAGTATTACCAGGAAGTTGGCGTTAAGTAAAAAGGGCCGCCTGGTCCTCGCAGCTGTGGCCGCGGCAGTTCTGATCGCTGCCGCGGTCTTGCTTGTGGTGCGTCTGTCCGGAAGGATGACTCTTCGGCTTGCGGATTCCGATACCGGACAGGTGTATCTGGAGCTGCCTGTTAAAGATAACGACCGCTTTTCGGTTTCCTATATCCATTCGGTCCATCAAACCCCGGTTATCGAAACCTACGAAATAAGAGGGACAGATATCTATGTCGTCGAAGCCGAGTTTTATACCTTTGGCGCCGGTATGCAGACCGATTATCCCGAGGGAGTTACATATTACTACGACGATGATGGCGGCATAGTATGCACCGGATATAATATCTACTGCAAGGACCTTATTTACTGTGTCGGAAAAATATATGACCATATTCTCCAATATGACGACACAGAGTATTCGCTTCGCGACATCTGCGGCCGGGGATCGCTTGTTGCGTTTACTATCGAAGACTGACGACGGTTTTGCCTGCTGGATACCAGGCAACTGCCGATCGATCATTAAACAAATCATGGCTGGACTGTTTTTCACTCTGTCACCCGAAATATTGTTGAAGTGGACCGGTCGTCCCTGCAATAAATCCCGTTTCATAGCTGAAAATTCCATCGCCCCTGATTTGCTCATCTGTTACCAAAATTGTAAGGAGTGAAAAAATGGCACTGTTCAAAAAGAAAAGCACCGAGCCCGAGCCGGTCGTTGACATTGAAGACGTGTCCACCGGTACGGCGGCTGACGTGCAGGCCGTTATGGAAAAGTACGACAGAGAATCCAACACTCGATACTTTGAGGGGGTACCCAAGAAGATCATCCATTGGTTCTTTGTTGCATTCTCTCTGTATGTAATATATATGAATCTGGTTGCCAACTGGGGCGAACGGGAACGCCGTGCTTCCTTTGTTGGTCTGCTGATCATAATGGCGTTCATTATGTACCCCGCTAATCGCAGCGAGCGGTTCAAAAAACGCAACTATATCCCCTGGTATGATATCGTGCTGGGGCTGGTTGGCGGCTTCTGTTTCTTCTGGTTTGTGTTCAATGTTGACCGTATCGTCAACGCTGCCCGCCCCTCTGCCCTTACCACCATGGACATATTCTGCGCTGTCGCAGGTGTTCTGATAATGCTTGAAGCTACCCGCCGAGTTACCGGCTGGCCTATAGTCATCGTCGCTTCCTGCTTTATTGCCTATGGTTTTATCAGCGGGACCTCCCTGCGGAAGATAGTGTTCCAGCTGTTCTACACTCTCAACGGCGTGCTGGGAACCCCCATCGGTGTCTGCACGACCTTTATTGTTCTGTTTATTCTGTTTGGCGCGTTTTTGGAAATGACGGGTGTTGCGGATTTCTTTATTCGCATGGCGAACGCTCTGGTAGGCAGCACCTCCGGCGGACCTGCTAAGGTCGCTGTTATTTCCTCAGCCCTTTGCGGCATGGTTTCCGGTTCCTCCGTTGCCAACACTGTTACTACCGGCTCTGTTACCATCCCCATGATGAAGAAAACCGGATATCGTGGCGAGTTTGCCGGAGCTGTTGAGGCGGCAGCCTCCACCGGCGGCCAGATAATGCCGCCTATCATGGGTGCAGCAGCGTTTTTGATGGCAGAATTTGTTGGCATCCCCTATGCCGAAGTCGCTGTTAAGGCGATCCTGCCTGCGATACTGTACTTCTCCGGCATCTTTATTATGGTCCATCTTGAGGCCAAGCGCAGCGGTCTGAAGGGTGTTCCCAAGGACGAGCTTCCTGCTATTGGCAAGCTGTTTGTGACAGAAGGATATCTGCTTATTCCGCTGGTTTTCCTGGTCATCATCCTTGCTATCAGCTGGAAGAGTACTGCCACCTGCGCCATGTACGCCGGTCTCGTCGCTCTTATTATCGGCGCTATCCATAAGATGCTTCCCTGGTTGTCGCTGAACAAAAACGGAGTGACCGGCAGCGATAAATCTCAGCGCATTAAGAGCGACTGCAAGGATATGGTAGTTGGTTTCTTCGATGCTCTTGAAAGCGGCGCCAAGAACTCCATCAGCGTTGGCCTGGCCTGCGCCACCGCCGGTATCATCGCCGGTGTGGTCACCATGACCGGCATTGGCCAGATCCTTATTACCGGTATCGTTGCTCTGGCAGGATCTCATGTCATTATTGCCATGTTCCTGACCATGGTAGCCTGCATCATTCTTGGTATGGGCGTTCCCACCACTGCCAACTATGTTATCATGGCAACCACCTGCGCACCCATACTTATCAAGATGGGCGTTGAGCCTATTGCCGCCCATATGTTTGTTTTCTACTTTGGCATCGTAGCCGACATTACTCCTCCTGTAGCTCTGGCTGCATATGCCGGTTCTGCTATTGCCAAGTCCAACCCCATGAAGACCGGCCTGAACGCCAGCCGTCTGGCAATCGCCGCGTTCATAATCCCGTATATCTTCGCCCTCAGCCCCTCTATGCTGTTTATCAACGCCACCACCTGGGAAGTCATTCAGATCATAATCTCCTCCTTTATCGGTATGTTCAGCGTTGCTGTCGGCATGGTAGGATATTTGAAAACCAGGGTCCATCCGCTGCTTAGAATAATCGCTATCGGCGGTGGCCTGGCACTGATCATTCCTGGAATGGCCAGCGACCTTGTGGGACTTGTCGTTATTGTTCTGCTGTTTATCTTCCAGAGCCATAAGGCAAAGAAAGCAGTGGCTTAAATAAAGCCGCCGTGACTCCTGAGCTGCTCAGCCTGTCACAAATAAGCAACCACCTTCTGTCAGTTCAGAAGGTGGTTGCTTATTTGCGGTTATGGGCGAGTGGCTTATGGATTTCGCTTTTTTAAAAGCAAAACCCAGTGGGCGTTTTTGAGTTTTCCGTTTTCATATTCCAGCCGGTCGATCAGGTCCGCAGCCGGCTCAAAACCCTTAAAAATCGAAATCATTTCGTCATAGTTGAGATAGCAATGGGCGGTTCCTTCGCTCCTGGAAGGGGGGACAGTGCAACCATCGCCCATAACCTGACCGTTTTCCAGAGCCTGAGTATAGCTGGGAGAAGATTTTGAACACATGGTGATAAACAGCTCTCCGCCGGGACGGATGACCCGTTCAAGCTCACTGACGGCCTGCAAAACCTGGTCCAGCGGAGCATGATATATTACGTTGACACACAGCACACAGTCAAAAGAAGCATCTGGCAGTGGTATAGCCTTCATGTCACCGGCTACAGTGCGCAGGGCAGCGCCCTCTCTGGCGGCCCAGGCGGCGGTATGCTCAAGCCCTGTGGCGGATTGATCAAAGGCGGTCACCACAAAGCCCTCTTTGGACATAAAAACACTGTGTCGCCCGAGGCCGCAACCATGATCTAATACTGTCAGATAATCAAGATGCATCCATCGCTGAGCCAGATAGTATGCATTTGGGTCAGGGATCAGCCATTTGCTGTCGTTGTTGGTGGCCCAGCTCCAATCGGTTCCGCTCATAATTTAGCCTCCTTATGTCGTTTCTTTCAGCGTGTCAAAATAGTCCGCTGGACTATTTTGACACGGGATTTTGCGGCCTTCGGCAGCGCACTCAAAAGGTCGCAAGCTCCCTTTTTCGCACGTTTGAAGGCCGAGCGGAGAAATTTTCGGGACGTCAATGCTTGCATTGACGTTATACACTGCCGCCGGAAATTTCATGTGTGATTTTATTCGCCGCTCACGCGGCGAACTCTACGAGGTTTTTTGACAGTCTCCGTTTCTTTAATTGTATCACAATTTCTCTGGTTTTGAACCGCATAACGGAATAAAAACCGGGAAAACTGTGGTATAAGAGGTGTGTAATATGCTGAATCAACACAAAGGCCGCCAGAGCATACAGTTTGCGGAACCGCCGTCAATACTGTCATATGCATCGGTGGTTGGGAAAAAAGAAGGGGAAGGCCCTTTGGGCAGTTGCTTTGATATTGTTGAGACTGACAGCTATTTTGGCCAGGATACCTGGGAAAAGGCAGAAAGTCAACTGCAAAAGCTGGCTCTGAGCAGGGCTATGGCTAAGGGGGCCGTGGAAGCAGAGGATCTGGATTGTGTGTTTTCCGGTGACCTTTTAAACCAGTGCGTTGGGTCGAGCTTTGCCTTAAGGGGGCTGGACGTTCCGTCCATGGGGCTTTACGGAGCCTGCTCTACAATGGCCGAATCGCTGCTGCTGGCGGCAATGCTGCTGGGCGGTGGATTCGGGTCGACTGCCGCCGCAATGACCAGCTCCCATTTTGCAACAGCGGAACGCCAGTTTAGAACGCCCATGGAATATGGCGGCCAAAGGACCCCGACAGCGCAGTGGACAGTGACCGGCGCAGGAGCGGTGATTCTGACAGCCGAGGGCAGCGGTCCTTACGTTACTTCCGCCACCATTGGTAAGGTAACAGACATGGGGGTCAAAGATGTCAACAACATGGGTGCGGCCATGGCTCCGGCCGCATATGAAACGCTCAGAAGTCATTTTAACGACCTGGGCAGATCTCCGGAATACTATGACCTGATAGTCACCGGTGACCTGGGCAGTATGGGTCGACAGATCGTTATGGACCTGTTTAAAAGAGATTTGGTTGACATAACGCATGTGTATAATGATTGCGGGCTGATGATATTTGACCCGAAAACTCAGGATGTTCACTCCGGCGGTTCCGGATGCGGCTGCTCGGCGGCAGTGCTTACTGGAAAGCTGCTTAAGGACATGAGCGACGGAAAAATAGACCGGATGCTTTTTGCGGGTACGGGTTCGCTGCAATCGCCCCTGTCATTTCAACAGGGAGAGAGCATACCGGCCATATGTCATGCGGTTTCGATTTGCAGAGAAAGGGGCGGCAAATAATGGATTACCTGAAGGCTTTTGTAGTGGGCGGAGCGATCTGCGCTGTGGCGCAGGTGCTGATCGACAAAACAAAGCTTACCCCCGCCAGAATACTGGTGACCTATGTAGTGGCCGGAGTGGTTTTGGGGGCTGTTGGGATATATGACTATCTGGTGGACTTTGCCGGTGCAGGAGCCACAGTACCTATTGTCGGGTTTGGATATTTGCTGGCTCAGGGAGTTCGGGACGCAGTGCAGTCCCAGGGGCTGCTGGGCGCATTTATCGGCGGAGTTAAGGCTGCTGCCGGTGGAATAACGGCAGCTATTGTGTTTGGATATCTGATGGCGCTGGTGTTTAAGCCCGGGGATAAGGCTTAGGCAGCCTCTGGTTTTGATCATCGGTTACCAGGGTGACCTCTGATGGGTCAGACGATTTCGGGGATAGGGCTATATCAACCTGTAGACAAAGGCTCAATAGGCTGTGTCTACGCTCTGTTATATCAGTCCGTCCCCGAATTATTGCTTAGCTGTTCTTTATTTTTTCATCGGTTAATGATATAATGAAAAACCAGAATGATCACAGGGTGGAGCAATAATGAAAACGAACTACTTATATAAATTAAGGGTTGGCGAAGAACTGACACTGCGTCAGCAGATAATGATGGTGTTTCAGCTCAGCGTTCCGGCCATAATGGCCCAGCTGTCGTCAATTGTTATGCAGTACATAGATGCGTCAATGGTTGGACGTCTGGGAGCCACTCAGTCCGCCTCTATTGGATTGGCGGCTTCCTCTACCTGGCTGTTTGGCGGATTGTGCATGGCTATGGTGGCAGGTTTTACGGTTCATGTGGCTCAGGAGATCGGGGCAGACGATGAAAAAACTGCCCGGAATATTATGAAAATGGGCTTTTTGGTATCGTTGGGCTTTGCTCTTGTTATGGCAGCAGTGGGCGCAGCCATCAGCGGACCGTTGCCACGTTGGCTGGGTGGCGGCGATGATATCCGGGCAGATGCGTCGGCGTATTTTCTGGTTTATTCTCTGGCGGTGCCATTTATGCAGCTTAACCACATATCCGGCGGTATGCTCCAGGCAAGCGGAAATATGAAAACCCCCAGTATCCTCCATATTCTTATGTGCGGGCTGGACGTGGTATTCAATATGCTGCTCATTTTTCCGTCAAGACAGGTCATGGGCATTACTGTCCCCGGCGCTGATCTGGGCGTTACCGGTGCCGCTCTTGGTACGGCTCTGGCGGAGGTGGTAGTATCGCTGATAATGACGGCGCTGCTGCTTTTCAAAAACCCGATGCTTAAGCTGAGAAAGGGCGAGCGCCTGCATATGTCGAAGGCTCACCTGTCCCGCTGTATCAAAGTTTCTCTGCCTGTAGCCCTCCAGGAGGTCGTAATGGGCAGCGCTCAGATAATGTCCACAAAAATAGTTTCACCCCTTGGCACTGTGTCGATCGCGGCAAACTCCTTTGCAATAACCGCAGAGAGCCTTTGCTATATGCCTGGATACGGCATCGGGACGGCGGCAGCCACCATGATCGGTCAAAGCACCGGCGCAGGAAGAAAAGAGCTTTCCAGAAAGCTTGGTTGGCTGGTGACGATTTTGGGCATGGCGGTCATGACCATTTCGGGAGGACTGATGTATGCATTCGCTCCGTGGGTGATAGGGCTGCTCAGCACCGATCCCCAGGTAGTCGAGCTTGGCACCAGTATCCTCAGGATAGAGGCCTTTGCAGAGCCGATGTATGCCGCGTCTATTGTGGCTTCGGGCGTATTCAGGGGGGCGGGCGATACCCTGTCCACCAGTCTGTTCAACTTCGGAAGCATGTGGCTGGTGCGCCTGCCCATGGCGGCGTTTTTGTCCCGTCGGATCGGACTCAGGGGCGTGTGGATAGCTATGTGCATAGAGCTTTGCCTTCGGGGAGCTTTGTTCCTTATCCGGCTCGCGGGAAAAGGATGGCAGAAAAAGCAGCTTCAACCGGAAGCGGACACAGTGTCATAAACATTATTGACCGAAAAACGGCCCTCTGGGATGAATTTGATCATCCCAGAGGGCCGCTGATTTCGACTTATCCGGAGTATAACATTGTTTTTAGATATATTATTTTAGAAGCTCGGGGGAAAGAATATCCCAAAGGTAGTTGGATGTTTCGGCCTTGGTGTCCATAGGCTCGATGGTGATTATACGATGAGTTTTTGAAAGAAGGCTGAACACATGACTGTATGCGGCCTTGACCTGAGTAAGCTTTTCAATGGTTTCGTACAGGTCGGCCGACTGTCGGCTTTCGACAATTTTGTTTACACAGGCTTCGGGAGAAGCGTCAAGAAAAATGGTTATGTCCGGCTTGAGAGATTCCATAGCATAGCTGTTGAGCAGCATCAGCTGTTCAAGGCTTACAGCGTCTGCCTGATAAACAAAGTTGGAAAAATAGTATCTGTCGCACAGCACGTGGACTCCCTGGCTGAGCAGGGGAGATATTTCGTTTTCAACATGCTCCCGGCGGTCGGCGGCATAAAGCATGGCCATGGTTTCCTGAGTGAAAGAAACCTCTTTCCGAAGAGCGCTCCTTATGAGCCGGCCAATGGGACCATCGGTAGGCTCAAAGGTGGTGTGGCACACGGCGGAGCCGGAAGCCCGGAGCCTCTCGGCCAGCAGTTCCAGCTGAGTGCTTTTGCCGCAGCAGTCCAGCCCTTCAAATACTATGAATTTTCCACGTTCCATGATGTAACTCCTTGTTAGGGGATAGTGCGAGGTGCGCCTTCGGAACAGATCTTGATCGCCGAAAACTAAATCGCTAACCTCTGAAGATTAAATATACCACAGCTGACATCCAAATTCAACCGGCGGACCATGAGTGATCGATGGGCTTTTTGTGCTTGACAAGGCCGGGAACTGTGCATATAATGTTATATTATATTAAACCGCGATGACGGGGAGTAGTAAGCGCCGATTTTCAGAGAGCAGGTGACCGGTGAAAGCCTGCACAGACGCCGAAGTCGCCCCTGAGCCCCGGAGCTGAACATACAGTAAGCTTTGGCGTTTCCCGCGTTAAGGGTCAATGAGCGCGTGCGTTTCTGACGCACGAACTTAGGTGGTACCGCGGATACTATCCGCCCTAAGACTAATCTTGGGGCGGTTTTTTATTTGCCCCGAAAAGGAGAAAGCCTTATGAAAGAATTACCAAAAACTTATGAACCCCAGTCGGTTGAAAACCGAATCTATCAGATGTGGCTGGATGGCAAATGCTTCCACGCCGAGCGTGACCCCGAAAAGAAGCCCTTTACCATCGTTATCCCGCCTCCCAATGTTACCGGCCAGCTCCATATGGGACACGCATTTGACAACACTATTCAGGATGTCCTTATCCGCTACAAAAGAATGGCCGGTTATGCAGCCCTGTGGCTGCCCGGATATGACCATGCAGGTATTGCAACTCAGATAAAGGTCGAGGAAGTCCTGCGCAGCGAGGGATTGACCAGATTTGACCTGGGCCGCGAAAAATTCCTTGAGCGTGTCTGGGACTGGAAGGAAAAATACGGTGGCCGTATTATCGAACAGTTAAAGACCCTGGGTTCTTCCTGCGACTGGGACCGTATGCGCTTTACTATGGACGATGTTTGCGCAAAAGCTGTGCGGACGACCTTTGTCAACCTGTATAAAAAGGGCCTTATTTATAAAGGCAAGCGTATAATCAACTGGTGTCCCAACTGCACTACTGCCCTGTCTGATGCCGAAGTCGAATACCAGGACAAGCCCGGTCATCTGTGGAACATCCGCTATCCCATCAAGGACAGTGACGAATATATCATCGTTGCCACTACCCGCCCTGAAACCATGCTGGGCGATACCGGCGTTGCGGTCAATCCTGCCGATGAGCGGTATACCCACCTGGTGGGCAAAACCTGCATTCTGCCCCTGGTAGGCCGCGAAATGCCCATCGTGGCCGACGATTATGTTGAAATGGACTTCGGTACCGGCTGCGTTAAGATGACTCCCTGCCACGACCCCAACGACTTTGAGGTCGGTCTGCGCCACAATCTCGAGCAGATACTGGTGCTTGATGATGACGCAAAGATCATCAACGGCGGTAAGTACAACGGTATGGATCGCTATGAAGCCCGTAAGGCCATTGTGGCTGATCTGGAAGCCGAAGGCTATCTGGTTTCCGTTGAGGATTATGCCCACAATGTTGGCACCTGCTATCGCTGCGGCACCGATGTTGAACCCATCACCTCTGACCAGTGGTTCGTTAAGATGCAGCCTCTGGCCAAGGAAGCTATCCGTGTTGTTGAAGAAGGCGAGATAAAATTTGTTCCCGACCGCTTCTCAAAAACCTACCTCAACTGGATGAACAATGTCCGCGACTGGTGCATCTCCCGTCAGTTGTGGTGGGGTCATCAGATACCTGCATGGTATTGCGCCGACTGCGGCCATACCACTGTTTCCCTTGAAGATGCCTGCGCCTGCGAAAAGTGCGGCAGCACCAATATCAAGCGGGATGAAGATGTTCTCGATACCTGGTTCTCCTCAGCTCTGTGGCCTTTTAGCACTCTTGGCTGGCCCGATAAGACCGAAGATCTGGAATATTTCTATCCGACTGATGTCCTGGTCACCGGTTATGATATCATCTTCTTCTGGGTCGCCAGAATGATCTTCTCCGGCATGGAGCAGATGAAGCAGATACCCTTCCACACCGTTGTTATCCACGGCCTTGTCCGCGATTCCCAGGGCCGAAAAATGTCCAAGAGCCTTGGCAACGGTATTGACCCGGTTGAAATGATTCAGCAATACGGCGCCGATGCCCTGCGCTTCAATCTTATCACCGGTAACAGCCCCGGTAATGATATGCGCTTCTTCCTGGAACGCTGCGAGGCCATGCGCAACTTTGCCAACAAGCTGTGGAACGCCAGCCGGTTCGTTATGATGAACCTGACTATCGACAAAAACGAGCTGCCCGAAAAGCTGGAGATGGAAGATAAGTGGATACTTTCCAAGCTTAACAGCCTCACCAAAGAGGTCATCGACAACCTTGAAAGCTACGAGCTGGGCGTTGCAGCCGATAAGATATACAACTTTATCTGGGACAGCTATTGCGACTGGTACATCGAGCTTACCAAGCAGCGCCTTAATGGCAACGACGAGGATGCCAAGATCGGCGCTCAGAAGGTTTTGCTCTATGTCCTGACCGAAATTCTCAAGCTGCTGCACCCCTTTATGCCATATATCACCGAGGAGATTTATCAGGCGCTGCCCCATGACGGCCAGTATCTGATGCTCCAGAGCTATCCCCAGTTCAGCGAAGAACTGAGCTTCCCCACCGACGAGGCCGACTTCGAAATTCTTATGGATGCTATCAAGGCTGTCCGCAGCCGCAGAGCTGAAATGAACGTACCCCCCTCCAAGAAGGCTGAGATCTTTGTCGAGACTGATAGAGGCGACGTTTTTGAAGCCGGTAAGAATTATATGCTCCGTCTGGCTTACGGCAGCAATGTTGTCATTTCCACCGAAGCTCCCGAAGGTGCAGCCGACATGGCCGCCGCTATAACCGACAAGGCAAGAATGTATATGCCTATGGCCGAGCTTATCGACTTCGAGAAGGAATTGGCTCGTCTTGCTAAGGAAAAGGAAAAGGCTCAGAAGGACCTTGACCGCATCGAGGGCAAGTTGAACAATCAGGGCTTTATCAGCAAGGCTCCCGAGGCTGTAGTTGCAGCCGAACGGGAAAAAGCCGAAAAGCTTAAAGACCTGCTGAACAATCTGGCCGACAGCGAAGCAAGGCTTAAGAAATAATGAACTATCAGGAAGCATTAAACTATATCCATGGGCGCCCCCGCAGCGTTGCGGCGGCGCCCACACTGGCGAGAATAAGCAGCCTGATGGCCATGCTGGGAGATCCCCAAAACAGGCTGAAATTTGTCCACATCGCAGGAACAAACGGCAAGGGAAG
>CAYLKH010000024.1:0-28853 GCA_964384255.1 uncultured Oscillospiraceae bacterium
TGATGTGCATACGGTAGGCCGCATTGACATTGAAAAATACCGTTGCATAACGGATAATATAACCACGGATGAAGTAATTATCACCCCGGAACGGATTCAGCATATCAAAGACCACCATCCGGGGCATTTTGAAATTATAGAGCCGTACTTGAAAGAGGCTTTGGAAAATCCAAAATACATTTTGGAAGATGCTCCTAATACCGGGTTGATTTTGAAGGTTATTGCCCAGGAAGGCTTGAACATTAAAGCTGTATTGCGAGTACATACTTCAAATGATCCTGAAGGGTTCAAAAATTCAATCATTTCTGCTTGGCATATTCGGGATAAG
Source organism: uncultured Oscillospiraceae bacterium (assembly GCA_964384255.1). Classification (GTDB taxonomy): domain Bacteria; phylum Bacillota; class Clostridia; order Oscillospirales; family Oscillospiraceae; genus SIG469. The sequence goes on from CAYLKH010000024.1 coordinate 329, forward strand.
GAATATAAGCGGTTGATCCGCAACAAAAAAATCCTTTACAAAGAGGAATAAATCTGCTATATTTCAAGTAGGATAAGAAAGGACTTTGAGGTGGTAGATTTCGTCCCGACCACACGCCGATGGTATGACAGGGGAAACCCGAGAGATGCAGGGGAATGGGACGCCTGCCAAAGTCCAAACTTTAAAAGGGAACAGGTTCTCGCCTGTTCCCTTCTTCTATGCTCAAAAATCCTTTGATTCTATATCCATAGTTGCGCTTTGCTGCCCGGACCTTTTGGCCGTTTGCCCGCGCTTTCATCGGCTTGCAATAATCCCTCATATGTGATAAAATAATTGTTCAGATATAATGAAGGTGTGAAATGAAATGTCATACGATAAGGCTCTTATCGCCCAGAAGCTTCGTCGATGGGAAAAATATATGCAGGGCTATGTTCTTCCCCGATGGGAGGAGCTGCCCACCATTGAGCTGTATATGGAACAGGTGATCGCGCTGCTGCTCCAATATCTTGATTTTCTCCCCCAGGACGAACGCCAGAACGAGGTCGTGACCGTTAGCGCCATCAACAACTACGTCCGCATGAAGATCATGCCCGCCCCCCACAAGAAGAAATATTCCCGGGTCCATCTGGCCTATCTCATTATGATATGCACCCTTAAACAGACCCTGAACATTTCTTACATAAGCCAGATGATCCCCATGGGGCTTACCGAAGACGAGGTGAGGATCATTTATAACGACTATGTCGACCGTCATAAGGCCGCAAACACCTATTTTGTCAGCCAGATACGCCTGATGGCCGCCGACATACTCGACCCCCAGGCCAACACCGAAAACGCTGTTGAAAACTTTCTCTTCTCCTCTGCTGTTGTTGCCGGTTTCTTCACCCTGATGACCGAAAAGATCGTCAAGCTCCAAAACCGGCCCGAAGAAAATTCCGACTGATACCGGCGGCCACAGGCCAGCCCAGTTGGACCGTTTTATCAAAGTGAGGTCAACCGATGAACGAAAATAGCACCGCCACCCGTCTTAAAATGCTGCGCAAGAACAAGAACCTGTCCCAGAGCCAGCTTTCCGCACTGGTAGGTGTCTCTCCCAGCGCCGTAAGCAACTACGAACAGGGAATCCGTATCCCCAATGGCAATACTCTCCGTATGCTGGTCGACGTTCTCGAATCCACTGTCGAGTACGTTCTCTGGGGCATTGGCCCCTCTTATCGGCCGGCAAACCGCTCTGCCGACTCCACAGATGGTTTTTCCCTGTCCGAGCCTTATCCCCTTTCGGGCGACGACTCCGAAGAAGATTGGGACATCGACTGGGATGTCCTTTCCGGCTGCATTCTGGAGGTCTATGGGGGAGCAGACGCCGCCAAAGAATGAACTGCTACGATTTTGACAAAACCATCTACGACGGCGACTCCACAGTCGATTTTTACAAATACTGCGTCATCCATTACCCCGCCGTACTTATCCACGCCCCTGCCACAGTAGCTGCCGCCATCCCATTCGGCTTAAAGCTGCTGGAAAAGACCCGGTTCAAGCAGATTTTTTATCGCTTTCTCCGGCAGGTCCCCGACGTGGATAAGGCTGTGGAAAACTTCTGGGCCATATCCGAAAAAAAGCTTAAGGGCTGGTACCTTCAGCAAAAGCAGGCGGACGACCTTATTATTTCCGCGTCGCCCGAGTTTTTGCTGCGCCCTGTTTGCCATCGGCTCGGGGTCACGGTAATGGCTTCCCGGGTCGACAGCAGGACCGGCCTTTACACCGGCCTTAACTGTCACGGTCAGGAAAAGGTCCGCCGCCTGAACCAGAGCTGCCCAAACGCCCATATCCAAAGCTTTTATTCCGATTCCTATTCCGATCAGCCTCTGGCCGAGATCGCCGACAGCGCCTTCATGGTGGATGGGGACAGGATCGAACCGTGGAAGTTTAAATAGGGATCAGTACCCGTAAAATACTGCCCCCTGCGCTAATCCCCAGCCCCTGATACAAATCTCCCCGGACCGCCAGGTTCGGGGAGATTTGTATTGTATTATAAACTACGGCTTATAAACTACGGCCTGACCGCTATTTTCTCTGTGTTTTCAACCGCCTCTTTAACAAGCCCTTCAAAGTCCATAGCCGCTTCTATCTCCCTTGTTTCCGTAAGGCTGGGCTTGGTTTTGGGGTGACGGGGAGTGAACACAGTGCAGCAGTCTTCATATGGCAGGACCGAGGTATCGAAGGTATTGATCTTTCTGGCGATGGTAACGATCTCTTCCTTGTCCATACCGATCACCGGGCGGAACACCGGCAGCTCAAGGCCCTCACCGGTGACTGCCATGGCTTCCATGGTCTGGCTGGCCACCTGGCCCAGACTTTCGCCGGTTATGAGGCACTGGCAGCCATCCTGCTTGCCGATTTCCTGAGCTATGCGCATCATAAACCGCCGCATGATGATGGTAAAATACGCTTCGGGACACTGGTCCCGGATAGCTTCCTGAATTTTTGTAAACGGCACTACGCACACGGTCATGCGGCCGGTGTACATACACAGCAGTCTTGCCAGCTCAAGCACCTTTTCCTTTGCCCGCTGGGAGGTATACGGGTAACTGAAAAAGTGGATACATTCCAGCTCCACGCCCCGCTTGGCCATCATATATCCGGCCACAGGGCTGTCGATACCGCCTGACAGCAGCAGCGCGCCGCGGCCGCCCATACCCAGGGGGAGTCCTCCACCGGCAGGGGTGGGGTTGCCGTGAACATAGGCGGCATAATCCCGTATCTCCACATAAACCGTCAGCTCGGGGTCGTGAACATCGACGGCAGTTTCGGGAAACTGCTCAGCCAGCCTTCCCCCCAGCTCCTGAGATATCTGGATAGAATTCATGGGGAACCGCTTGTCAGAGCGCTTGGATTCCACCTTAAAGGATCTGGCCGCCCGCATATCGTCCCCCAGAAAATCCACCGCGGCGGCGAATATGGCGTCCATATCCTTTTCGCAGGGTCTGGCTCTGGTTATGCTCACCGGCCCAAAAACTCTTTTCAGAGCTTCAAAGGCTTCGTCCATGTCCGCAAGGTCGTCCTTTGGTTCCACATAAATAGTCGACTGGCGGGAATAGACCTCGAAGTTGCCGATGGGCCGGATACGCCGGGAAATATTTGTTTTGAGTCTGTTTTCAAATGCATGGCGATTGGCGCCCTTAAGCACCACTTCACCCAGCTTAAGCAAAAAAATGTCCTGCATCGTGATTTTTCCTTAATAATATTTGTTGTATCGGTTTTTCATGTTTTCCTTCAAGGGATCGTAGTTTTCCTCAATGGGGGCCTGCTGCTGGGAATAGTCGCTGTAGCGGCGTTTGTTTACGCTGCCCTCCCGGGCCTTCTGGTTTTCGGGAATAATGTTCGGGTTTCTGTTGATAACGTTCATAAAGGCCGAACGCTTGATATACCAGGTGTCGCTGAGGAGAGTTTTTTTGGCCTGGATATATTTCTGTCCGGGAGCAAACTCCTGATCGATGGATTCGGTGACCTCGTCCACGGTCCCGTATCTGGCCATCTGGCGGAAGAAGGGATGGATACCGGGCCATATGACAAACATGGCGTTCAGCAGCAGCACTATGCCGACTATAATGCCATAAAATACCATATATCCCCAGTTTTCGTCCTCAAACTCAACGGGCACATCTTCCATTTCGAAGATATATCCCAGCACCCGGTCGCCGTCCTGCCCGTCAAGATACAGGCTGTGGGCATAGTCGGCAAAATAGTATTCCGGAAACGGCAGACTGCCCAGAACATAGCCCTCGTATTCCTCACTGGCTTCCCAACTGGTAAATATGCCCCGAAGCACATCGCCCTGGGATATTTCCTCCTTATAGCCCACCAGCACCAGAGCGGTGATATCGCCGGAGGTGACCCTGACCAGACGGTTCAGGGGCATGATATAGTATTCTGCCATTGCGCCTTCACTGGCCTCATACTCAATAGGCGGCAGCGCTTCCAGCTCGGCCAGCCAGGCGGACACGTCTGTGACCCCGAAATAGGGGTTATAGGTGTCGTCATAATAGATGCCGGTCTCCTGGACAGTGTCGGCGGTTATGGCAAAGCGATAATCCTTCCCATCCTGGAAATACACAAAATCCTGCTCCACCATCGAGGCCAGCCCCATATTGGTGACCATCATTTTGCTGTCAACAGCGCTGCTCTCGCCGGGCAGGATATCCACATATCCCATGGCAGACTCTGCCTGAGCAGCGTCCAGAGCATATCCCCCGGACATATAGTTTCGTATCCACATGGCATGGCCGCAGGTATGCATCAGAAACGCAGCCAGAGCCAGCGCCAGCAGCAAAGCCAGGGATATGAGATTTCCGGCATACAGCTTACGTGTCATACCCTTAGGCAGGTTTAAAAAACCCACAAAGCTTTTTTTCTTCCTCATATTTTCTTCCTCCCGAAAATGCTATTTTCTCCCCAGATCGAAGGTCCTGTACTGTATGGCCTCTGCTATATGGCAGATGCCGATGCTTTCTTCTCCGTCCAGGTCCGCTATGGTCCGGGCCACTCTAAGTATGCGGTCATAGGACCGGGCAGTAAGGTCAAGGCTGTCGAAGGCCTGCTTCATCAGGGTATGTCCCGCCTCGTCCAGAGCGCACCATTTTTCGCTCTGAGCCGGGGTAAGATAGGCGTTGCACTCGACCCCGCTTCCGGCATATCGGCTTCGCTGGATCCGGCGAGCGGCATCGACCCTCTTTTTGATTTCCTCCGAGCTTTCTCCGCTCTGCCTTGAGGTCAGCTCAGAGTATTCCACCGCGCCCACCTCGATGATTATGTCTATTCTGTCCAGCAGCGGACCGCTGATACGGGACCTGTATCTGTCGATGGCAGAATCTGTGCAGGTACACTTCTCCGTCCCGGCATAGCCGCATTTGCACGGATTCATCGCGCATACCAGCATGAACCGGGATGGATATACCTCTGTTCCCGCCGCTCTGGTGATAGAGACTCTGCCGTCCTCAAGGGGCTGGCGCATGACCTCAAGGGCATCTGCCCGGAACTCGGGCAGTTCGTCAAGAAACAGCACCCCGTTGTGAGCGAGGGAAACCTCGCCCGGCCGGAGATTTGACCCGCCGCCGGAAATGCCCACAGCCGAAACCGTGTGGTGAGGCGACCGGAAGGGGCGCTGAGTCACCAGCGGAGATTTCGGGTCCGTAAGACCCATGACGGAATGGATAGCCGTCACCTCAAAGGCTTCTTCCCTGCTCATATCCGGCAGGATACCCGGCAGCCGCTTTGCCAGCATACTTTTGCCGGAGCCGGGAGGCCCCACCATAAGGATATTATGCCCGCCGGCAGCGGCCACCTCGAGAGCGCGCTTTGCGTTGTCCTGACCCTTGACATCGGAAAAATCCGGCACACGGACCCCCATGGTCACAGGCACATAGGTTTCCGCAGGGGATATGAGCTGCTCGCCCTCAATATGAGCCTTAAGCTGCTGAACGTTCTTAACGGGATAAACCGTCATGCCGTCCACCAGAGTGGCTTCCGGGGCGTTGGCTTCGGGAACGTAAACGTTGGTGATCCCCGCGTCCTTGGCCGCCCTGACCATAGGCAGGACCCCGGATATGGGCCGCAGCTCTCCTTCGAGAGACAGCTCTCCCACATATGCGGCGCTGCTTTCAACGACAGGCAGCTGGCCATAGGCCGCCAGTATCCCCAGCAGAATAGGCAGGTCATATACTGTTCCTGATTTTTTCATATCTGCCGGAGCAAGGTTAACTGTTATGCGGCTGACAGGGAACTTAAGCCCGCTGTTTTTGACGGCCGCCCTGACCCGCTCCTTGGATTCGCGGATAGCCGTATCCGGCAGGCCGACTATCTCGAATGCCGGCAGCCCGCTGGCGATACTGCATTCGACCGTTACCTGACGTCCCGATACACCCTTAATTCCAAGGGAATTGACTTTACAATACATCGATCCCCGTCCCTTTCCCGGTTTTTTGTCTCTGGCTTATAGTGACCAATGGTCACAGATCAACGGTTATCCAGACAACCGATGATCAGATCAGCAGCTGCCTAAAGCTTTGCCATATATATTCCGGCTTCACGGCCCAGAGTCTGGGCGATGCCAATGCTGATACCGCTGACGGGGGTGGAATACTGGAGTCCAAAGCGTCCGCCGCAGGTATTGCCCGAGGCAAACAGGCCCGGGATAGGCTCATAATCAGAATCCAGAACGTTCTGGTTTTCATCTGTCAGCAGGCCGCCGGTGGTACACATAAAGGTGCCTATGGATTTCTGCGAGCTGTAGCCATAATAGGGCGCTGTATCGATGGGGAACAGCAGGGAAGCTTCTTTGCCAAAATCTTCGTCACGCTTTGCATAGCACAGCTGGTTGTATCTGGCCACGGAGCTGAGGAAGTTTTCCTTGTCCTGACCGCTGTAGCCCAGCTTGTCTGCCAGACCTTCCAGAGTATCGCTGCCCACCAGAGTGACCTTTCCCGGCCCTCCGGGTCCGCCACCGGGACCACCAGGACCACCGGGGCCTTCTCCGGGACCACCAGGACCACCAGGGCCTTCTCCCGGTCCACCGGGGCCACCACCGGGCATACCGTCCATAGGAGGCATACCACCACCAGGTGCGCCGCCGGGGCCACCGGGACCACCGGGAACGCCAAAGCCGCCGGGGCCTTCTCCGGGAGCATGAGCAGTATTGGTTTTGGGCGCGCCGATCTGGACGTTTACGTCGCCGTCGATCTTGCCCATAGCCTTATCCATAAGCTGCTGAAGCCCCGCCTTTTCCTGTTCAGAGGTATAGTCGAAGGACAGATGGCCGGGGGCCTGAGCTTTGAGCTGGTCAAAAATTTTGCTGTCGAACACAACGGACAGGATCCCCTTTGGCTGGCGCATACTCTGGATACCGGAAAGCACCACGTCTCCAAATCCTTCGTTGCAATAGCGTCTGCCATGAGCATTGAGCCACAGAGCGGCTGTGGTCCCAATGGGGTCCGACGGGCTGCCGCCGGGATAATTATAGCTGCCGCCCATGGAGCTGATGGGCCGGGGTTCCAGCTTGCCGCCAGCCCACACGCCCAGCTGGACACCTGTGCCGTCGCACCCGGCGAAGGCTCTGGGGTTGGATTCGGGCATATAGTCGATGGGTTCTGTGCAAAGCTCGCGAACCATTTCGCTGTTGCCCCCAAAGTCACCGGCCGACAGCAAAACGCCTTTTTTCGCCTTGCAGCGGATAAACTGTCCGTCCCCGGTTTTGGCTATAAGGGCGGTCACGGCGCCGTTTTCTTTTTCCAGCAGCCAGCCCGTGGCGCCATAAAACCACTTTGCTCCCCGCTGGACAGACTCGGCGCGCAGGGCGTTCATAGCCACCGCCTGATACCCCAGCTGGAGGCAGACGCAGCCCACCCATGTTTTGATGCCGGACTGGTCCACCTTTGGGTTATAAACCTGTCCGTCAGGGGTGACCTGACGTATCTGGATATCTGCCCGCTGCTCATCGGTCAGGCGGCTGACTATCCAGTCGAAGCACTCTCCGCTTTTGTGAGCAAATTTTGATATCAGCGCGGTGTTGGCCCGATTGTTGGCCCGCAGCTGCCAGTCGTTGATGAACTCCACAACATCCACATCCGGCACGCCTTTGCTTTTGGCAAACTGAGAATTGATCTGGCCTACCTGACCGCCGCCATTGTAGCCCATGCGTTTTTCGGTCTTCTTTTCGATAACAATAACGGACGCGCCCTCCTCGGTGGCAGCAGCGGCCGCGCAGGTCCCGGCCTGACCGCCGCCCAGGATGACCACATCGGCTTCATATTCGGCTGCAATGACCTGGGGAACGGGATTGGGGATTCTCCAGCTTCCTTCCATTTTTCCTTTTTCCTTTCTTAATCAACGCCGATCGGGCGTATTTAGTGGTTGTTTTATTCCTTCACCGGCAGGCGGCGAAGCTCCTTGGCCAGCTCCATGTTCTGCTCCTGAGTCATGGAACCGGCGGCAGTGAGCACCAGTATCTGGATAGGCATTTCATAAAACTCTTCCAGCCGGGGCGACGAAATGATCTCGGGGAAATATTTCATCAGTATTTCCATGGCAGCCGGGTCGGCAGCGGCGTCACCAATACGTGTGGTCAGGCTGTAGCGGCGGTTATCGGTTTTGCGGCTGGTGCTTTTTTCCAGCAGATTGTCCGGCAGGACCTGCTCGCCCATGTGGGCCCGGTTTTTGGCAGAGGATTCCAGCATGGATGCAAATTTGGTCCCCAGCTTCGGGGTATCGAACATATCGCTGAGCCATTTGTGGCAAAGGTCGATCCATTTTTCAACAGATCCGTCCCTGACGTTGGTTTCGCCCAGAGCCGACGCCTCGCTGCCGCTGCCGCAGCCATGCTCTCCATGAGCAAAAACATGAAGCTCAAAGGGCCTGTCGTGTTGTGCCATGGCGTTGCAATACAGCATGGCCTGCTCCACCGGCACCAGTTTGTCGTCATAAAAGGCCATAACGAAGGACGGCGGCGTTTTTTCGCTGACCCATTTGCAGGGGGAGTATTTCTCCCTGACCATATCCCAGTCCAGTCCACTGGCCAGGAATTTCAGCAGGCCCTGCTGGGCATCGGTGTCCACATAGGTCACGGCATAGCAGAGTATAAGGGCGTTGGGCCGAAGCTCGTCCTCGGTAGCCTGACAAAGCTGATGTACATTGTCCCGGTCCGCCATGGTGCCGAGGCAGGCCGCCAGATGTCCTCCGGCAGAAAAACCCGCCACAGCGACCTTATCCGGGTCGATATGCCACTTTTCGCTGTTTCTTCTGACCATAACCACTGTTTTCCCCAGATCCACCACCGGGTCGGGAATATGGGCATAGAAGCCTATGGAATAATGGAGGACGAAGGCGTTGTATCCCCGGGCCAGGAATTCCAGCGCCACCTGCTCCCCCTCCCGTTCCGATATCACCACATAGGCTCCGCCGGGGCATATGATCACGGCAGGCCGTTTGGGCAGGAACGGACGCATGGGGGTCCAGTCCTGAATATAGCAGTCAACATAGACCCGCCCGTCCGGCGTAAGGTCATGGCGTTCGTATATCATTGGTAATTACCTCTTTTCAGGCCCGCGGAAAGCTCTGCGGGTCATTTATATTCATCGCCGGAAAATTCCGGGATGAAGCTTTCGCAGGCGGAACCCGGCTCCTGAACATAGCCGTCGGTTATTCCCACAGCCTGCATATATCTGACCACCCGGTCATATTCCGATCCCGTCACCGGCCGGTCAAAGGGGGGCATATCCTTCGCCCTGCCCCAGGGTACATACTGGCACATAAGGCTGACCATGACCTGCCCGGGGGAGAAGTTTTCGCTTATCCAGTCCAGCACGCCAAAGGTATTGGCCGTGTTGCCCGGCAACAGCAGATGGCGGATAATAACTCCCTTTTTCATGATCCCGTTTTCGTCCAGAGCGTAGTCGCCCACCTGACGATACATCTCCATGATCGCCTCTGCCGCCCGGTCGAAATAATCGGGCGCGTTGGACAGCTGCTTTGCCAGAGCGCTGTCAGAATATTTCATGTCCGGCAGATAGACGGATATCCTGCTCTCAAGGGTTTTCAGGGTATCCACCGATTCGTAGCCGCCGCAGTTGAACACAAAGGGCAGATCGCCGGAATACATATCCATAGCCCGGATTATCCGGGGTACATAATGGCCCGGGGTTATGAGGCTTATGCTGTGACATCCCTCCTGCTCCAGCCGGGAAAACTCCCCTGCCAGCTGCTGCTCGGTAATGTCATATCCCCTGCCCAGGGCAGAAATCTCATAATTCTGGCAAAAGGCGCATTTCAGGCTGCATCCGGAAAAGAACACCGCCCCGGTACCATTAGTCCCGCTGATACAGGGTTCTTCCCATAAATGGGGCGCGGCCCGGGCGATGCGGAGCTTGTCCCCTGCTCCGCAATAGCCGGGTCTGACGTCTCTTTGGGCCTTACAGTCCCTTGGACAAAGCTGGCAGAGCATCAGGCTTCTTTAATAAGAGTCTCAAGGGTGTCGGCCAGAGGCTCCATATGGGGGCAGCTGTATTCGGCTATGCGGCCCAGCTCTGCCATAATGGACAGCTCCACGTCATAGGGCAGAGCAGCCGCCATGGGCAGCCCCAGCTTTTGCGCGTGTTCAGCAGGGTCAGAACCCAGAACAGATGTCTGGCCGCAGCTTCCGCAGGTCACCGCGACCTTGTTTTCAACAACTCCCAGAGGCGGTATCATGACCATTTTGCAAAGGTTGATGGATTTGGTAGCCATATAATCGCAAATGGAGTCGGGAGTGCAAACCATGATAGCTCCGTCAAAAGGGATAACGGTGTACATTTGCAGCGGAACGTCTCCCAGTCCGGTGGGCATATCCACCAGCATAACGTCAATATTTTCCCATTTGCCCTCGGTATAGAAAAACTGAGCGCCGCCCGCCAGCTGCTTGCCTTCCCACAGGATGGGGGATTCCGGCTTATCGTACACATTGCCCATGCTCAAAAGCCTGACTCCGTTGGCAGTCTCCATGGGGAATATCTGCTTGTCGTCAGAATCGGCCAGACCGTCGAGGCCATACAGAAGGTGCATGGTGGGACCGGCTATGTCGGCATCGATAATGCCCACGCTCAGGCCCCTCTTCGCCAGCTCGTTGGCTATAAGGGCAGTGACAACGCTTTTGCCGGTGCCGCCTTTACCGGACAGCACCGCAAATATCCGCTTTGCCAGCTTGGGGGTGAGCTGACTTTTTCCGCAGTCGGCTGAACATCCGGCGCAGTTGCCGGAGCATTCCCCGCCGTTTTCGGCGTATTCGGCATATTCCTTTTCAAGGGCTTCGTAATCTATGTTTGTCATAAAGCTTCTCCTTTTCAGAGGTACAGTTTATTTGCTTAACCAGTTGATTATATCACAGGTATCCCGGCCTGTCATCTGCCACAAATGTCATTCCGGCTCAACAGGCCGACCTGTTTTACACTATTTTACACCATATCTTCAACGATTAAAAGAGCTTGCGCAGGAAATATCCGGGGATCGGCCCCGTCAAACAGCCAGATGACCCATCATCGGAGACTGTCAAAAAACCTCGTAGAGTTCGCCGCAACAGCGGCGAATGAAATCACATATGAAATTTCCGGCGGCAGTGTATAACGTCAATGCAAGCATTGACGTCCCGGAAATTTCTCCGTTCGGCCTTCAAACGTGCGAAAAAGGGAGCTTGCGACCTTTTGAAGTACGCAAAGTCAGCAAGCTGACTTCCGTAGTTTTGGCTTCGCCAAAACTATAACTGCCGAAGGCCGCAAAATCCCGTGTCAAAATAGTCCATCGGACTATTTTGACACGCTGAGACGGCCCATCATCGGTCACATAAAGGTCAGTCCGTTCCCGCCAACTGATCTGCAAAGGTCCGGAGACCTTTGTCCACCAGTTGAAAATATCCATCCTCATGAACGCAGTCCAGTCCATTCCCCCAGGACTCCATATCCTGCTCAAACAGGGCATAGGCGACGCAGTGGCGAAGAGTGAAGCCCCCTTCGTTAGTAGTCCTGTCCGGGTCCAGGGGCAGTCGCCGGATGATATACAGCTCGCCCGGTCCCTGGCAGACTCCGCTTATCTGCCCGACCTCAAGGGAAGCATAAGCCCGGTCAAAGGCATCGCCCAGATAACCTCTGGCAAACAGCATCCCCCCGGGGAAGGCGGCAGAGGTCAAAAGAGTATACTGACTGTATTCATCCATCAGCTCATCGAACAGCTCCTCCGGCCGGTCGGACTGAGCAAGGCTTTCGGCCAGCTGCTCCATTGACCGGCGGTTTTCGTCGCTGTCTTCCACGCAGATGAATTTTGCGCACATATAGTCATTTTCTCCCGCATAGCGCAAAACCGTTTCGTCGTCACAGTTTTGCCCCTGCGGGCCGTAAAGTGCGGCGAAAACATTGTCGGTCAAAAAGCCTATCTGCTGCAAATAGCAAAAGTTTTCAACCGTGTTGTATGACCGCTCCACCATGGCCCGATATTCGCCGGAACCATATACAGCTTCGCCGTTTTCGATGGTTTCGTCAATAGCTGCCTCCTGCTCCGGGGTAAGTCCGGCGCCCAGCTCAGCCGCCATTTTTTCAAGCCCCCGATGGTTGGCAGCCAGGGAAACGGCATAGCTCAAAAAATACTCTTCCAGCGGCAGGCCATCTATTATGGCGTCCCAGTCGGTTATTTCCTCAAGGCCGTTGGCCGATCTGTAATAGGAGGCGATATAATCCAGGTAATAATTGAATTCGGGCCAGTATACCGGCTGGTCATCTATGGTGAGTATGACCGTCTCCGCCGACAGCTCCCTGACCCCGGGGTCAGGAGCCGCCGTTTCCTCCGCAGTGGTCTGACCGCAAGCGGACAAAAGAAGCAGGCACACGAGCAGCGCACACAGTTTCTTCATCTTTTTTCTCCAGATACTAAATAAATCTTGAAATTCTTTGGGATATATAAGATAATGAATCCAGGTTATTCAGGCCGGGACAAAGGCGCTCATCATCTGTTATCGGTACTTTGCTGTCTCATTCCCCGGACAGGGACTGTTTGGCCATCTCGACGAAGCGCTTTGCCGCGGCAGACAGGGTCGCGTTTTCCAGATAGCACACCCCCACCCCCCGGCGGGGTATGGGCTGATCCAGCCTGATCTCAAAAAGCTCGCCGCTGTCCAGCGCATCGCCCAGAAATTCCCTGACCACGCAGGCTACACCCAGCCCTATTCTGGAATAATCCACCAGCAGGTCATGGGCGCTCATCTCGATCTCCGGAATAAGCACTATCCCCCCGGAAGCAAAATGCCGGTCTACCCAGCGGCGTGAATTTGAGCTCTGCTCCAGCATTATCAGCGGGCGCGAGGCTATTTCCGACAGGGTGACCGTCCGGTCCCTCAGGTCGGCGAATTTGCCCCCGGCAATAAACACATCATGCACCGGCATACACTCCTCAAACAGCACTCCTTCGGCAGACAGCGGCATGTTTACAAATCCGATATCTATCTGCCCTTCCTTCAGCAGCTTAAGGGTCTTGCCCGAGGTCCTGTTGGTGATGGATATGGCCACGTCAGGAAACCTTTCGTGGAACTTTTCCACCAGCGGCAGCAGGCACACCTTTGTCAGGGTATCGTTGGCTCCAATGCGCAGCTCCCCCGCTCCCAGATCGTTCAGCCTTGATATCCGGCGTTCCCCGGAGCTTATGAGATTGAGCGCAGAGCTGATATAACCCCAGAGTATCTGGCCCTCCTGAGTCAGGGATATTCCCTTGGACCCTCTGACAAACAGCTTTGTCCCCAGAGCCGTTTCCAGCTGACGTATGGACTGGCTCACCGCCGGCTGACTGATATACATTTCTCTGGCAGCCCCGGAAAAGCTCTTTACCCGGGCCACCGCATCAAATATTCTATACAGCTCAAGATTAACTTCCATATTCTGACCTCCCATAAGCGCAGATTATGCGATTTGGCAACTACCTGATTATAGCTCACTATTTTAATTATGGCAAGAGAATATTGATATAGAAAAGGAGAACCAAAATGAACCATCCTTACAGCCACCTTATCTCCCCCCTGAAAATCGGCAACGTGGTCATCAAAAACCGCCTTATGATGACCAAGGCCATCTCTCAGGAATTGCAGGGACCCGAGACATTCCCTGCCGAAAGCACCATCAAATACTGCGCCGACGCAGCCAAAAACGGCGCAGCCATCGTCACCTGCACCCCCGGCGCTTTTCCGGAGGTTCGGGGCGGTCGCTTTGCCAGCATTATCGAGACGGAGAACCGCCGTGTCCAGAGCTATTACGGCAAAATGATCGACCGTATCCACGCCTATGGCAGCCTGGCCTCCGCATCCATGCAGAGCTTTATGCCCGAGAAGTACAACATCTCCGATGTCCGCGACCCTGACCTTATCCCCAAGGCTCAGCACGGACCTCCCCCCTCCGAGCCTGTTCCCGAAATGACTAAAGAAGGCATTGCCGAGTTTATCGAGATGTTTACCCGTCACTGCGTCTACCTCAAAAACATCGGTTTTGACATGATTAACGTATACATGAGCTATAACGCCTGTATGCTGGCCAAGACCATGTCTCCCCTCTATAACCAGCGCACCGACGAATACGGCGGCAGTATCGAAAACCGCGCCCGTCTGTGCAGGGAGCTGTTCTCCTCCATCAAAGCCGCCTGCGGCCCCGATTTCCTTATCGAAGCCCAGATGTCCTATGACGAACCCGGCGGCTACACCATGGACGACTTTATCGAATTTCTCCGCCAGTGGGAAGGCCTTATCGATATCGTCCAGATACGCACCGGCGACAGCGGCCTGACCCACCCCACTACCTATTCCATGGTCAAAGAAGCTCCCCACACCCTTAAGGCCGCCGAGGCTGTCAAAAAAGCCGGTATCAGGGTCATCACCTGTCCCGTAGGCGGTTTCCAGCAGCTGGATCTGATGGAATCCTTCATCGCCGAGGGCAAATGCGACATGATAGGCATGGGCCGCGGCTTTATCTGCGATCCCGAGCTGGGCAAAAAGCTTTATGCCGGCAATGGCGAGGATGTCCGTCCCTGCCTGCGATGCGACAAATGTCACGGCGCTGTATGCTCCATGAACCCCAAAATGGGCCTTGCCCACGTTTGGGAGGATATGTTCGACGAGCCTGAAAAGGTCAAAAAGGTCGCCGTTATCGGCGGCGGTCCCTCCGGTATGCAGGCTGCCATAACCGCAGCTGACCGGGGCCACCAGGTAGTCCTGTTTGAAAAATCCGGTCAGCTGGGCGGTCAGCTGCTCCATGCCGACTATATTCCCGCCAAGTGGGCTGTCAAAGACGTTAAGGATTATCTTATCCGTCAGGTGGAAAAGCGGCCCATCGAGGTCCGGCTCAATACTCTGGCCACCGCTGCCGATATTGATGCCATGGGCTTTGACGCCGTTATCGCCGGATGCGGCTCCGTCCCCGCTGCCGTTCCTGTAGAAGGCGGAGACGCCGACTACGTATGGTCCCCCATGACCATCTTCGGCCATGAAGCCGAGCTGGGCAAAAAGGTGGTCATCGTCGGCGGCACCATCATGTGCTGCGATGCCGCCCTTTATCTCGCCGCCCACGGTCACGAGGTCACCGTCATAACCCGTAACCGTATGATGGCTCACGACCATGTTACCCACGGCCGGGACGGCACCATGGGCTATCTCTATTCCGTCCCCGGTATCACCTACATAACCGAAGGCACCACAACTCTGGTAGAGCAAGACGGCGTGACCTACACCGACCGGGACGGCAACTCCATCAAGCTGGCAGCCGACAGCATCGTTTTCCACGCCGGGCGGAAGCCGCTGGTAGACGAAGCCTTTGCCTTTGCAGGGGTTGCCCCCGAATTCAAGATCGTTGGCGACTGCAACCGTCAGCTCAATGACCTGTGGCTGTTCCACGACCTTGAACCCAAAGCCCGCAAGGTCGAGCCTGACATCCGTCAGAGCATCTACACCGGCTACACCGCCGCCATGAGTATTTGATTTTACAGGGGTCAGGATTCAGGGGTCAGGGGGCAGATAACAGATAAGGTGTGCCTTCGGCACATATTAAAATCTTCTCTATTTACGTAAGCTCATGCGATTAAAATAAGTTTGTACATTACCCAAGGGGTGAGATTGCCACGTCGCTTCGCTCCTCGCAATGACAGGTGCGGGACCATCTGTTATCTGTTATCTGGTCAACCCCCAACTTCTCCGCTATCCGCAAACCTTCCCATACGCACCCCCTGATCTCCAAATCCTGACCCCCTAACTAACGAGGTACATATGCACATCCCATCTTCCACTCTTGACAAGCTGGACATTATCCCGTTTTATGATGCATTGCAGCAGGCTCAGCTGCCCCAGCCGGATTACGACAGCAGCAAATGGCTATATGTCCCCTGCCAGTATTCCGAATACCGTTATATCCTCGGCACCCGGGGCAGCCGCCCCCTTATCTGCATCGGCATAAATCCGTCCACCGCCCGTCCTGACGACCTTGACAACACTCTCAAATCCACCGCCCGCATAGCCGACGGCAACGGGTTTGAAAGCTGGCTGATGTTCAACGTATATCCCCAACGGGCCACCGACCCCAACTCCATGGACAGGGCTCTGGACCCCCGGGCGCACCGGGAAAACATGGCCGCATGGGAATATGTTCTCAAAAGCTGTTCCGACCCCCCTGCCGTCTGGGCCGCATGGGGAGCCATTATCGAGCGTCGCCCCTACCTGAGGGACTGCCTGCGGGATATGCTCCATATAGGTCAGCGGTACAACGCCCAGTGGTTCCGGGCCGGTAAGCTGTCAAAGGCCGGTCATCCCCATCACCCCCTGTACCTGCGCAGAGACGAGAAGCTCCAGAGCTTTGACGTGGCCGCTTATCTTGAGCTGCTGGGATGAAGCTCAAATCGACCCTCAGCGGATTTTATGGCAATTTACAAAAGCGCTGACATCAGCTATACTGTAAGTATGTAAACATTGGGGGCAGAGAGATCCCATCGTGCCAGAGGCGCACGTTCAGCCGATTTACTGCCCCCCAAACTGAAAAAAGGAGAAAAAGCAATGAGTTCTATTATTGAAAAACTGCCGGCATATGGTATGCCCGTAGCCGATGGCCCCGTTGGCCGTCCCGAACCCAGAAAGATGGGTCCTCCGGGCGGCGGAGATATGCCCCCCATGGGTGATATGCCCGGTGGTCCTGAAGGTATGCCCGGTGGTATGCCCGGTGGTCCTGAAGGCGGTATGCCCGGTGGTATGCCCGGCATGGGCGGCCCCAAGGTCCTTAAGCCCTCCTTCCCCACCATCGCTCCCCACCTTGACCCCAACTCTGTTCCCGGCTCCGACATCGAAGACCCCACCGCTCCCGGCCCCGGCTTTGGCGGACCTCCCAAGGCTCCCCCCTTCGACAGGGTCGAATCCGTTTCCGTCATCAACGGCAAGGCTCAGGTAGCTCCCCAGCCCTATGCCGAGATCTCCGGCGAAATCACCGACGGCGGCGCCAGGGGCCTGGTTTACAAAACCGAAGAACCCTGCATCAACGGCATTTACATCGCCTCCGAAAAGGAAGACGAATTCGTTATCGACGGCGCTAATATGGAAATGCACGGCGACGGCATCAACGACTTTGCCGGTATCGGTTCTGCCATCATGGTCGACGAAAAGGCAAAATGCGTCATTAAAGACACCAGGGTCGAAACCTGGGGCTGCATCCGTCCCGCCACCTGCGCTACCTCCAACGCAGTTCTTGAAGTCCGCAACTGCACCCTTATCGGCCACACCGGCGAGCTGCCCAAAACCTATGTCAAGCGCATTGCCTCCGGCATGATGGAACCCCCTCCCGGTCTGGAGATTGGCGGCACCGGCCGCACTCACCTGTCCATGGGCAACTCCAAAGCCTATTTCTACGACAGCTATATCTACACCCGCGACTGGGCCGCTCTGTCTACCGACGGTTCTCAGGGCGACCTGTATCTGGAAGCCAACAACTGCGAGGTCGTCTGCGAAGGCATCGGCTACGGCACCTATGCTGATAACGGCTGCTATAACTACCTCAACGACTGCAAGGTCGTTTCCGGTTCCCACGCCGCCATTATCGCCGGCGAAGCCAACGTCTCCTTCACCAACTGCGACAGCAGGGCCGGTCAGTACATCTCCATGATCCATTCTGTCCGCGGCTCCACCTCCGAGGTCACCACCTCCTACATCAAGGGCGGCAAGGCCGAAGCCGGTATCGCCATCTTCTTCATCAAATCCACCAACGCCTATGTTTATGCCGAGGGCGCTGAGCTTAAGGCTCCTTACATCATCAAGTCCGAGATCAACCGCGACGACGCCAGGACCCCCGTCACCGCCGAAGAGCGCTATAAGATCTATGGCATCAAGGCATTCCTTAAGGACATGACTCTCGAAGGCGACATCTGGCACGAAGAAGATCAGCGTTCCATGGCTGTCACCATGGTCAACGTTAAGCTGACCGGCGGCATTAAAGACGCATACATCACTCTGGAAGGCTCCGACTGGACCGCCACCAAAGATTCTTCCGTGTGCTTCGTGGGCAATACCGACATCAACGCCATCGACGCTGTGGCCGGTGTCACCATCACCGCCAAATCCGGCGAAGGCTGCCAGATCGCAGCCGGTGAATACGCTCTGGCTTCCGGCGGCAAGCTGGTAATAGGCTAAAATTCGACTTCGAAACAAAAAAACTTGCTATTTCTACAGAATTCATGTAAAATAGGTCTGTTAAATTCATAACAACAAATAACTATGGAGGAACTTTCTCATGAAAAAGTTTGAAGCCGACATTGTTGTGGTCGGCGGCGGCCTTTCCGGCCTGACTGCTTCCACCCAGGCTGCCGAGCTGGGATACAAGGTCATCTGCCTTGAAAAGTCCAGCACCACCGGCGGCGCTGCCAACATGGGTATGGCCATGTTTGCCGTAGAGAGCAAATATCAGCGCGACCAGATGTATCCCTACACCGTTGACGAAGCTTTCCAGAATTTTATGGAATACACCCACTGGAAATCCGACGCTCAGCTGGTCCGCCGCTGGTTCAGCATGTCTGCCAGCACCATCGAATGGCTGGAGAGCTTTGGCGTAGAATTCCTGGGCGCTTACAAATACTTCCAGGACAGCTACTGCACTCAGCACATGGTCAAAATGCCCGGCGCTACCAAGCCCGCCGAGCGTCAGGCCTCCTACATGGTCAAGCTGATGACCGACCACGCTCTTGAGCTTGGCGTCGACATCCGCTTCCAGCACTCCGTTAAAGAGATCCTCACCGGCGATCAGGGCCAGGCTCTTGGCGTTATCGCTGTTGATGCCGATGGCGAAGAGATCGAATTCGCCGGCGACGCCGTTATCGTTGGTACCGGCGGCATGGGCAACAACGTCGACATGATCAAGGAATACATGGGCTGGACCTGGGGCAAGGATATGTTCACCTTCCGTATCCCCGGCATCGACGGCGACGGCATGAACATGGTTTGGGAAGCAGGCGGCAAGAAGGATAAGGTCTCCATGGAGCTTATCTACAACACCCCCGGCACCACCGACGTGTTCAAGACCCTGTCTGAGACCATGCGTCAGCCCTCCACCATCATGGTCAACGGTCTGGGCGAGCGTATCGTCAACGAGAAGATCCTCAACAACACCACCTTCACCGGCAACACCATCTCCCAGCAGCCCGGCATGAGAGCCTACACCATCATCGGCTCCGACGGCATCGACTACTTCAAGGAGCATGGCCTGGACTACATCACCTATCACCACAATGTTAAGGATCTCAGCAAGTGGGATCACGAAAAAGAGCTGTACTTCTCCGGCGCATCGGGCGCTGCTGAGAACAGCGTTTTCGCCGGCGACAGCGGCATCAAGTATCAGGACGACTCCGAAGATACTGCCCAGAACTTCGCCGAGTTCGACACTCTGGAAGAAGTCGCTGAGTTCATCGGCTGCAAGTACGAGACTCTGAAGGCCACCATCGACCGCTACAACAGCTTCGCTCATGGCTTCGACGCCGACTTCTGCAAGCCCTCCCGTTGGCTCAGACCCATCACCGGCACCAAGTTCTATGTTGCCCGTCACTTCCCCTCCGGCTACGGCTCCCTGGGCGGCATCAAGGTCAACAAGAACATGCAGGTCATCAACAACGAAAACAAGCCCATTCCCGGCCTGTATGCCTGCGGCACCGACTCCGCCGGTGTCTTCGCTGGTGAGTACTACTTCTATCATCCCGGTTCCACCATGTCTTACGCACTGAACTCCGGTCGTATCGCAGCCATGGAATCCACCAAGTACATCGACAGCGACGATTTCGTAGTATAATTCCCAACCATATAACTCTGCCCCGCGGTCATTGTGGCCGCGGGGCAAACGAATTTAAGGAGACTATCCATGAACCCAAAGAAAACCCTGCGGCTCATAAGTCTTGTTATGCTTATGGTTGCTGTGATTTTTCTGTTCTGCGCCGTCTCCTGCCCAACTCTTGGCCGCACCATATATATCGGCAGCTGGGCCTTCGGTGCGAAACAGTGGCGAGCCTGCTATAAGCTCTATGCAGCAGTGATGGTATCGCTGTTTGCCGTCTCCTTCTTTGTCAGCAGGCCCGACAGCTGAACGTGCAGACATAACTCAGCCTTGAAGCTGCTTTGGCTTCAAGGCTGAGTTTTTCGTTATTGCTCGATATATTCCCGCGGGTCCATAACAACGCCTTCTTTAAAGACCTCAAGATGCAGATGGGGTTCGTCGGCACATTCTACCAGCGCCGTATCCCCCACAGCCCCTATTACATCACCAGCAGCGACTGTCTCGCCCACAGTGACCGTAGGCACCACCGCCAGATTGCTGTAATGGGTGCTGACAGAATCGTCATGAGAGATCACAACAGTAGTGCCGTACATCTCGTCATCATAGATATCCGTCACCGTCCCGGCTGTAACCGCCATTACCGGTTCCCCCAGATATCCCATCAGGTCAACTCCGCAATGGACTCTCCAGTCATCGGTGGTGGCGCTGTAAACCAGAGTCTCAAGGCTGTGGTCTTTGCTTACCGCGCCAGAAAGAGGCCATATCCTGATGGCGCTGGCAGCTTCAGCCGCCGCCTGAGCCGCCTGGGCATCCAGCTGGTCGGCAACAGACGCCATAACGTCCACCGCCTCCTCACCGGTCTGAGCGGTCAGGACAGTATCTCCGTTTTCTGCCGGTACCGCATCCGAAGCAGACGGGGTTTTTTCGGCGCTGACGGCGGAAACCGTGGTTTCTCCGGTGGAAAAAAGGCTGTCGGCAAGATAATAGCCCGATACTCCTATGCCGGTAATGCACAGGAAAAGGGCTATGTATAAGCCCTTACCAGCCATAAATTTTCCAATGGGTCTTTTGTTTTCGTTGTTCATAAAAATCAACCTCCGAGGCTATTATGCTCAGCCCCGGAGGTTAATATACACATAATTGGAAATAATTTAATGAACTATTTAACCGCTGCGACGGCTACTGCTACTCCATAGGCAGTCTCGCCTCTGGTGGCATAGCCTTTGGGGTCCAGGTCACCGGAAGCGTCCAGCTCCAATATACCCTTTTCCAGCACCCAGACCAGCGCGTCAACTGCCCACGAACCGGCTTCGTCAGCATCGGCAGCTGCCAGCTGACCGGAGGTTTCGGGGCTGCCGAAATAGCGATAAAGCAGCACCGCCAGCTGTTCCCGGGTCACGGGGTCGGTGGGGCGGAAGGTACCGTCATCATATCCGGTCACAACACCGGTAGCCGCCCCCCAGTTAACGGCGGCTTCATACCACATTCCGGGTTCAACATCGATAAATTCGGCAGATGCGGCGCTTTCAACCGGCGCTATGCGGGAAAGGACAGTGACAACCATGGCCCGGTTAAGGTTCTCGTCGGGGCCAAACTTCCCGTCGCCCACACCATTCATCAGGGCCAGGTCAGACACGGTCTTCACCGCTTCAAGATACTTCGAGCCTGCATCCACGTCGCTGTAAAGGTCACTGGCCAGAGCTTCAACGCCATCAAACAGGGCTATACCGGCATCGGTCAGCGCCGCTTCGATGGTTTCGGCAATGACCACGTGGCCGTTATAGTTGGGATGGGGGTCGTAGAAAAGCTCCTGCTTAGAGCTGTTCAAAACAGCTGAGCCATAGGGCTTGAAGGCGGCAAACACGTCGGCCACTATAGCGCCGTTTTCGTTGGCAGCGGCATTGATTTGGGTGTTCAGCTTTTCAAAAACGGTGTCCAGCATTGAATCATAGCCTTGCAGCAGCTGGGAACCCCGATAGGGATTATACACCGTCTGTATCACCACGGCGGCATCAGGATTTGCAGCCTTAATGGCGGCAAGGGTGGCGCTGACATTGGCGTAGACCTGCTGAGTAATAGCGTCGACACTGCCGATGACCGACATTATGGCAGGCAGGATGACCGACATATCACCCAGCTTAGCGGTGACCGCTGCGGCGCTGTCGCCCAGAAGCAGGGCCGCAACGTCAACATCGGGCATAACCGCCTGAAGCAGGGGATGGAGCAGATCGTTGCCGCCGATGGAAACGGTTATAAGGTCGGCCTTTTGCACATCGGCCACCACTGTTTCCTGCTGCACCAGCTCCAGCAGCTGGCCGCTTTCCATACCGCTGACGGCGTAGTCTATAAGCTGGGCATCGCCGGTAAGCATGGAAACATAGTCGATATTGGATGTATCGGTGGCAGCGTCATAATCCCTGAGGCCGTAGCCCGAGGCTATGCTGTCGCCAAAGGCGACATATACCTGCTGTTTCTCTGCCCCAAAGGCCGAAAGGGAAAGCATCATAGCCAGAGCAAGCACCAGCGAAACTATTCTTCTTTTCTTCATTACTATCTTCCTTTCCAATTGCGCTGATTTAAAAAAATGGCCTGTCGGGGTGTGAGTCTCGACAGGCCAATATTAAATTACTTCAGATTGAAGAAGCTGTCAAGTCCAAGGTACTGAGCGCTGGCGCCCAGTTCTTCCTCGATGCGGAGCAGCTGGTTATATTTGGCAACACGGTCAGTTCTGGAGGGCGCACCGGTTTTGATCTGACCGGCATTGAGGGCAACGGACAGGTCGGCGATGGTGGTGTCCTCAGTCTCGCCGGAGCGATGGGAAACAACGGTGGTATATCCCGCCCGGTTAGCCATCTGGATAGCGTCCAGAGTTTCGGTCAGGGAGCCTATCTGGTTCAGCTTAATAAGCACGCTGTTGGCAACTCCCAGTTCAATACCGGTTTTGATGCGCTGAGTGTTGGTAACGAACAGGTCGTCGCCCACCAGCTGGATCTTGTCGCCCAGCTCGGCGGTGATGAGCTTCCAGCCCTCCCAGTCGTCCTCGGCCATGCCGTCTTCGATGGAGATGATAGGATATTTTTCGCAATAGCCCTTATACTGAGCCACCAGGTCGGCAGCAGACTTGACGGTACCGGCCTTGGGCAGATGGTACATACCGTCTTCCTTGAACCAGTCGGAGGAAGCAACGTCCAGAGCAATGCGGACCTTGCCGGTGTAACCGGCCTTGTCGATAGCCTTTACAATAAGCTTCAGAGCATCCTCATCGTCGCTGAGGTCGGGAGCGAAGCCGCCCTCGTCGCCCACAGCGGTGGAGCCGCCTTCGGCAGAAATTACCTTTTTCAGGTTGTGGAAAACCTCAGCGCACATACGCAGAGCTTCGGCAAAGGATTCAGCGCCTACGGGCATGACCATGAATTCCTGAATGTCAACGTTGTTAGAGGCATGAGCGCCGCCGTTGAGGATATTCATCATGGGAACAGGCAGGGTCTTGGCGTTAACGCCGCCGATATAGTTATACAGGCTGACACCCAGAGCCTCGCAGGCTGCTCTGGCGCAGGCCAGAGAAACGGCCAGAATAGCGTTGGCGCCCAGGCGGGTCTTGTTGGGAGTTCCGTCCAGCTGGATCATAACGGCATCGATAGCCGCCTGGTCAAGCACGTTCATGCCTATAATGGCTTCGGCAATTTCGGAATTGACGTTCTCGACCGCTTTTTCAACGCCCTTGCCCATATAGGCTTCGCCGCCGTCCCGAAGTTCACAGGCTTCGTGGATACCGGTAGAAGCGCCGGAGGGGACCATAGCCCTGCCTGCGAATCCGCCGTCAAGGTAAACCTCAGCTTCAACGGTGGGGTTGCCACGGGAATCAAGCACCTGCCGTGCGTGTACGTCAATGATCTCGATAAAGTTTTTCATTTTTAACATCTCCATAGTTTATTAGGGGTTAGGATTTAGGGGTTAGGGGCTAGGGATGCGTATGGGATAGTTTTGCATATCAGGGTACTGAGAGGTCAGGGGGGCAGGGGTCAGGGGTTAGTGCTATGTGTGCCTGCGGCACGGAGCGAAATTATTAGAGCAGTATCTTAAAAGCGCACTCGCTTCCCTCTACGGACACTAATCCCTAAATCCTAATCCCTAACCCCTGTTATCTCACTGATTCGCCGCTTCGACTATGGCGGCGAATTTTTTGGCATCCAGTGATGCTCCGCCAATAAGGCCGCCGTCCACATCGGGCTGAGCCAGCAGCTCGGCCGCGTTTTTCTCGTTCATGGAGCCGCCGTATTGAATGGTCACCGACCGGGCGACCCTGGCTCCGTAAAGCTTGCGGATAACGGTGCGGATATGCTCGCCCATGGCGTTGGCTTCCTCGGGGGTGGCCGTCAGGCCGGTGCCGATAGCCCAGATCGGCTCATAGGCGATTATAACTCTCCGCAGGCTGGTGGGTTCGACCCCCTGAAGGGCCAGCTTGACCTGAGCTGCAACAATTTCCTGCTCGACCCCGGCCTGACGCTGGGCCAGATCTTCACCCACGCAGATTATGGGCGACATTCCGCCCTCAAGCACGGCCCTGACCTTTTTGGAGACCTCTTCATCAGTCTCGCCAAAGTATTTTCTCCGCTCGCTGTGGCCGACTATAACATATTTGACACCCAGGCTTTTGAGCATCTGGACGGAGACTTCGCCGGTGTAGGCTCCGCTGGGTTCGTAAAACACGTTTTGCGCGCCTACGGATATGCGGCAATCCTTAAAGGCCTTCACAGCGGCGGCGATATCCACCGAGGGGACGCACACGACCACGTCGCACCAACGGACACGACCTACCAGAGATTTCATTTCCTCGGCGCAGGCTTTAGTCTCGTCCACGTCTTTGTTCATTTTCCAGTTGGCCGCGATCACCGTTTTGCGGTATTTTCTGTTCATGTCAATAACTCCCCTTTACATATCCTTATCCATCAGGCATTCGATACCGGGCAGGCTGTGGCCCGCGAAGAAATCCAGGGACGCGCCACCGCCGGTGGACACATGGGATATTCTGTCGGCCAGACCGAACTGCTCCACCGCGGCAGCGCTGTCGCCGCCGCCGATGATGGATATCCCGCTGCTGTTGGCAACAGCCTCGGCCACCTTGCGGGTACCGGCTTCAAAATTTGAAAATTCAAAAACGCCCATAGGTCCGTTCCATACGATAGTGCCGGCCTTTTCGATGACCTCGCAGAAGCGCTTGGTGGTGACGGGGCCGATATCCAGACCCATCATGCCTTCGGGGATTTCGCCGTCGGTGCAGATGGCGGTTTTGGCGTCGTTAGAGAAGCTGTCGGCCACCACATTGTCCACAGGCAGGAAAATGCGGACGCCCAGCTCCATAGCCTTTTTCATCAGCTTGCGGCAGTAGACAACGCTGTCTTCTTCAAACAGGGAGTTGCCGATTTCTCCCCCAAGAGCTTTGGTAAAGGTATAGCTCATGCCGCCGCCAATTATAATATTGTCGACCTGATTAAGCAGATAATCGATAACGCCGATCTTGTCAGAAACCTTGGAGCCGCCCATAATAAGCAGGAAAGGATGGTTGGGATCGTCTCTGGCAGGGACCATAAGATCCAGCTCTTTTTTGATGAGCAGACCGGCCACGGAGGGCAGATATTTGGTGACCCCGGCGGTGGAACTGTGGGCCCGGTGGGACGAACCGAAGGCATCGTTGACGTAAATGTCGGCCATGGCGGCATAGCGCTTGGCAAGAGTATCGTCGTTCTTTGTCTCGCCGGGTTCAAAACGGACGTTCTCCAGCAGGACGATATCCCCGGGTTTCATGGTCGATACCATCAGCTGAGCGTCCACTCCAACAACGTCGTGGGCAAGCCACACTGTCCGTCCCAGCAGCTCACGGAGCCGTTGAGCCACGACCTTGAGGGAATATTTTTCTTCATATCCGTTTTTTGGCCGCCCCATGTGGGAACAGAGGATAACGGCAGCACCGTGATCCAGCAGATAGTTGATGGTGGGCAGAGTTTTTACGATTCGGCCATCGTCGGTTATCTGACCATTCTCGTCGGTGGGAACGTTGAAGTCACAGCGCACAAGGACCTTTTTGCCTTCAACATCGATGTCGAGTATGGTCTTCTTGTTCAGGTTCATGTTGTTTCGCCATCCTTATTGATTAGTTTATTAGGGGACAAAGAGTAGTAATTCAGGGGTTAGTAATTTAGTGCGATGAGTGCCTGCGGCACGATTTGAATTATTAAAGTAGTTGGGTAGGGCGAATTGTCATTGCGAGGAGGCCAAAGGCCGACGTGGCAATCTCCACCGTTGCGCATGAGAGCAGTACCCCAAATGCGTACAAACTTTCCCTCACAGACATTACTGCCCCTTACCCCTGCTATTTAAAATATTCCGAGCAGCCGGACAGATGGGGAAAATCCAGCTGGCGCAGGGCTTCGTAAGTAACGACAGCCACGGAATTGGCCAAGTTAAGGCTCCGGGCATCCTCACGCATGGGGATGCGCAGGCAGCGGTCGTACTTTTCCAGCAGCAGATCCTCGGGCAGGCCCCGGGTTTCTTTGCCAAACATCAGGTAACACCCGTCCTGAAACCGGGCCTGAGTATAGTCTCTTGGGGCCTTGGTGCTGAGCAGCCACAGGTCGGCATCGGGATTCTTATGGAAAAAATCGTCCATGTTTTCATAAACGGTTATATCCACCATGGGCCAGTAATCCAGCCCGGCTCGTTTGACCGCCCGGTCGCTGATATCGAAGCCCAGGGGCCTGATAAGATGGAGCCTGCTTCTGGTGGCAGCGCAGGTCCGGGCAATGTTTCCGGTGTTGGCAGGTATCTCAGGCTCTGCCAGAACGATATTTATCAAATGTCACACATCCTCTGGAGTATTGTAATGCCTTGAGGATAAAAATTCAAGATATTTATACAAAAACTTGCAATTTTCTGATTTTTCGCCGCCAAAAATCTGCCCGAAAGGTCAAACGTATCATACGTTTGTGACTTTTTATCCTGCTTCGGTCAGCAAAAAATATTGTGAAAAAATTATCTATTATTGACACAAAACCTACCTGTAATATATAATCATTTTATCAAAAATACCCAATGCAAGCAATTATTATGAAGAGAATGGAGGAAATTAATTAATGGAAATGATTGCAAGTATTAACAGTGCCATTAACGGCGTAGTCTGGGGTCTTCCCATGATGGCTCTTATCCTTGGCACCGGCGTCTACCTGTCCATCCGCTGCGGCTTCATCCAGTTCACCAAATTCGGCCACATCATGAAGAACACCGCCGGCAAAGCCTTCCAGAAGGGCGAAACCACCGAAGGCGCTGTATCCCCCTTCAAGGCCATGTGTACCGCCCTGGCCGCATCCATCGGTACCGGCAACATCGCCGGTGTTTCCGGCGCTATCGCCATCGGCGGCCCCGGCGCTGTTTTCTGGATGTGGATGTCTGCCCTGCTGGGTATGTGCACCAAGTTCTCCGAAGTTACCCTGGCCGTTAAGTTCCGCGAAAAGAACGCCAACGGCGACTGGGTCGGCGGACCTATGTACTACATCACTAACGGTCTTGGCAAAAACTGGAAATGGCTGGCCTGCATCTTTGCAGCATTTGGCGCTCTTGCCGCTTTCGGTATCGGCAACATGACCCAGATGAACACCATCTGCTCCACCATCAACACCGCTATCGAAGGCTTTAACCCCAACTTCGCCGGTCAGAACACCGTCGTCTGGGTCGTCGGCATCGTTGCCGCTCTGCTGGCCTTCACCGTTTATATCGGCGGCATCACCCGTATCGGCGACGTTTGCGCTCTGCTGGTCCCCGTTATGGCTATTGTCTATATCATCGCTGCCATCGCGGTTATCATCCTGAACCGCGACGAAGTTCCCCGTGCTTTCGGCGCTATCTTCGCTGGCGCTTTCAGCCCCTCTTCCGTCGCCGGTGGTCTTGCCGGTGTAGGCATCAAAACTGCTGTCTCCAAGGGCGTTGGCCGCGGCATCTTCTCCAACGAGGCCGGCCTCGGTTCCGCTCCTATCGCCCACGCTGCTGCTGACGTCGATCATCCTGTTAAGCAGGGTATCTACGGCGTGTTCGAAGTCTTCATGGACACCATCGTTGTCTGCACCATGACCGCTCTGGTCGTTCTGCTGGGCGTTGGCGTTGACAATATCGAATTCGGTAATGATATCGGCGCTAACCTGACTATCCATGGCTTCCAGGCCGTATTCGGCACCACCATCCCCGGCGTTATCGTCGCTATCTGCCTGACCCTGTTCGCCTTCTCCACCGTACTTACCTGGGGTCTTTATGGCACCCGCTGCTGCGAATACCTGTTCGGCTTCCAGGCCGGCAGAGTATACCAGATGCTGTTCTGCATCGTTGTCGTATTCGGCGGCGTATTCGAGCTGGAGCTGGTTTGGGCCATTGCCGATACCCTCAACGGTCTGATGGCTATCCCCAACCTCATCGGCGTTCTTGCACTGAGTCCTGTTGTTATCAAGCTCTGCAAGGAATATAAGGAAATGATAAAATCTCCCGTTAAAAAATAATTAAGCATTGGGAACCCCCGCGGCCGGTTGGCCGCGGGGGTTTTTTCGTTTGCCCGACAGGGAAGAGGGCAGATAGTATTGGTTAGGGACGCACCCCGCCTGTCATTGCGAGGAGCGCAGTACCCCCTGTCATTGCGAGGAGCGCAGTACCCC
>CAYLKH010000025.1:0-28845 GCA_964384255.1 uncultured Oscillospiraceae bacterium
TCAATGCAAGCATTGACGTCCCGGAAATTTCACTACTCGGCCTTCAAACGTGCGAGAAAAGGCCGCATGTCGGCCTTTCGAGTGCGCTGCCGAAGGCCGCAAAATTCGTGTCAAAATAGTCCATCGGACTATTTTGACACGCTGGAATTCGGCGCAGAAGCTGGTTTGCTTCTGCGCCGAATTTTATTAATTAAGCTCAATAACGTCCAGATCGTTGGGGGCATAAATCCTGCCGCTGAACTGCTCCGACGCTTCGGAAATATAATCCCGCTTGCGATTTTCCAAATCATTGTCGCTGCCGTGGACAAGGATAAGGTTTTTCGCTTTCAGGCTTTCGGCATATCCGGCAGCCTCCTTAACGGTGGAATGGCCCATTTTGCCGGGTTTCCCGCCGGGACCACCAGGACCACCAGGTCCACCGGGACCGCCAGGACCGCCGGGACCGCCAGGTCCACCGGGACCACCAGGACCACCAGGACCACCAGGACCGCCGGGTCCACCAGGACCTCCCATACCGTGTCCGGATGCCAGATTAAAGGCTTCGTGCATGAGGTATTTCATTCCGGTCAGCTCATCCCGGTTGCTTTCGTCAAAGGGAACATCGCCGTGGAAGGCAAACTTCCCGCCGTCTTCAAGGGTCATAACAAAGCCGTACTGAGTCACGTTGGGGGAGTTCAGATCAAGGAACTTAAAATGCCGACCAAGGATATCCGCTTCGTCACCGTGGCTGACGGTTATAAATTCGTTGTTTCTGATGATATTATCGAAATTATCCGGGAACATGAGACGCAGAATACCCTGAGCGACTTCCATCAGCTGGGGATGTAGATAAACCTTAAGGCTGCCGCCCGCACCGCGGAATAGCCATGGCAGACCAAGAAGGTGATCGGTGTGCATGTGGGATATGAATACGGCGCTGATATCCCGGGAGCTGATATTTGCCAGCTGCATCTGGCGCAGCAGCTGGCCGCCGCCTCCTGTGTCCACAAGCATTTTGCCGTTTTCGTTTTCATAAACGAAGCAGGTGTTGAAGCAGTTGAAGGTCATGGCGTGACCTGTGCCGAGCATGGTGATTTTTTCCATTTATTATTTTCCTTTCGATCTTAGCTTTCAGTTGGATCGTTCGTCCAGCTTTTTCAAAGCCTTTCTGAACTGGAAGAAGAACAGGGTGGATGCAAAGCATACCGACAGGAAGTCGGCCACAGGTTCGGCAGAATATACAGCCATTACCTTGTCGGCAAAGATGCAGGGCATAATATAGATCAGGGGGATGAGCAAAACGATTTTGCGCATAACGGCGACCACGATGGATGCTGCGGCGTTGCCGATGGAAACAAAGGTCATCTGGCAGGCCATCTGGATCCCAAACAATCCCATGGCGCCAAAATATATCCTGATGGCGGGCTTGGCAAATTCGATGAGGGCAGGATCGGAGGTAAACACCGACGCCAGAACACCGGGGAACAGCATGGCCAATGCCCAGACGAACATTGTCCAGGTGAGGCAGACCTTCAAAAGAAGGGAAAAGGTTTTCCTGACCCGGTCGGTATTGCCTGCGCCGTAATTATAGCTGATAATGGGCTGAGAACCCTGAGTTATGCCCTGCACAGGCAAAAGGATAAACTGGGATATGCTGGTGAGTATGGTCATGGCGCCCACTGCGGTGTCGCCGCCGTATTTCAAAAGGGATGAGTTGAAGCAGACGGAGATAATGCTTTCGGTGCTTTGCATAACAAAGGGAGAAACCCCCAGAGCAATACAGGGGAGAAGTACCTTTGGGCTGATGCGCAGATGCTTTGCTTTAAGCCGGAGCAGGCTCTTTTTGCCTGTCAGGAAAAGTACTACCCATACGCAGCTGACAGCCTGGGAAATAATGGTGGCCAAAGCCGCGCCCCTGACCCCCATGTCCAGGGCAAATATGAAAATGGGGTCGAGGATGATGTTGCAAACAGCGCCGATGACCACGGTTTTCATGCTGGTGGTGGTATAGCCCTGAGCGGTTATAAAGGTGTTCATGCCCAGAGTCATCTGGACAAAAATGGTGCCTACAGAGTAGATGTTCATATAATCTACAGCATACTCGATAGTGTTGTCGCTGCACCCAAAGGCCATCAGCAGCGGGCGGTTCCATTTAAGAAGGACTGCTGTCAGGACGAGGGAAACAACGATAAGGGCGGTGAAACAGCCGCCAAGAATGCTTTCGGCATCGTCGTTATCGCCCCGGCCCATGGCTATGGAGGCTCTGGGGGAACCGCCGCTGCCCACAAGGGCGGCAAAGGCGGAGATTATCATGATCAGCGGCAGACATACCCCAACTCCTGTAAGAGCCAGCGAACCGTCGCCGGGCATATGCCCGATGTAGATCCGGTCGACTATGTTATAAAGCATGTTTATCACCTGAGCGGCGACAGTGGGGATGGCGAGCCTGCGTAACAGCTTGCCAATGGGTTCGGTTGCGAGGAAAGTATTGTCGTTATTCATGGTTCAGATCCTTTCTGGTAAATAATTATAGCCAATACCGGAAAATAGTCAAGGTCAACTGGCACAATGTATGCCGGATAAGAAAAAGCTGCAAAGGCCCGTCCGGGCTTTTGCAGCTTGACCATTTTATTCCCCAAACTGTTCTTTAACGACCTGTAAAAACAGCCGGGCAGCGGGGTTAGTCATTTTTTTGTTCCAGGCAACAACATAGGTGCGCACGGCATCCTGGCCGGGAATGCGGGTGAAGCTTACGTTTTCGGAATAGAAAACTCCCTTAAGAGCCTCGGGAATTATGGATATCCCCATACCGGCACCTACGGAGAGCAGAACCGCTTCTGCCCGGTCATATTGGCAAACCACGTTGGGTTCAAAACCTCTGGCCCGGCAGACCTTCATTATCTCGCTGTACAGGGCAGGGCCGTCAGACTGGCTGACACCGATGAAACGCTCGTTTTTCAGCTTTGAAAAGTCTGCCTCTTTCCCCGCAAGAGGATGGTCAGCAGGAAAAGCAAGGCAAAGATGGTCCCGGTGAGAAATGATGCTGTCAAAGCTGTCTCCCGCAGGCATCATCTCACGGACGGCAAAGTGGAAATCGTATTTTTCCTCGGTCATGGCCATGACCTGGCTGCGGCCGGAGGTGAAGGAAATGTCAATAAGTATCTCCGGATGACGCTGGGAAAAAACAGCAAGACATCTGGAAAGGGCGGCGCTGGAGGTGGTCAGGGCGGAAATGGAGATAGAACCCTTGTCACCCTTTTCTATCTGGCGGATCTGGAACATGGCTTTTTCTGCCAGATCGATCATTTCGATGGCCTTGGGCAGCAGTTCGCGACCGGCATCGGTTATGGCAACGCCCCGGCGGGAGCGGATAAAAAGCTGAGCGCCCAGAAGCTTTTCCAGCTCGGATATGCTGTGGCTCATGGAGGGCTGAGATATGCCACATCGCCGGGCAGCTTCGGAAAAGTTCATGGTTTGGGCGACTGAAACAAAATGCTTTAACTGATTGGTGTCCAATGGAGTTGGTCCTTTCATAGACGATATCTATAATCAACAAGGATATTATGCACTTTTTTTATCAGTTCGTCAAGCAGAAGAGGAATATGAGAGGCTGTAGACAAGGTATAAAGCAGCCGTAACGAAAAGGAAGATAGTGTGAAAGAAACCCATCAGGGGTGTCTTTCGCGTTCAATAACCCGCCCCAGCGGCAGGAACGAACTTAAGTTCGTTCCGCATAACTTGAAGGCAAAGGCTACCGGGCCTTTGTCTACAAGTTGGACTATGATATTCCATATCGGAATAAACGGATACAAAAAGCGAATTGCACCATATGGATGGAAATGATAAGATTAAAAATGGGAAAGTAATGTGTCATTATGGATTTTTTGTGTCATAATGCGTGGTAGTTCACAACTATTACCCTTTACATAAACGAAATGATGGCATATAATCTCTCAGGTGCCGAACAGACGGCGCGGATAATTTAAGTAACCGTTGGTCTGATCGGCGGTCACTGATGAAAGCACAGACGTGTTTTCATATATTACGAAAGGAAATGCAAAATGAAAAAGAACCTTCTTTGCCTGCTGCTGGCTCTGGCTATGATGCTGAGCATGGCAGCCTGTGGCAGCTCTGATGCCACCGAAGATACTTCTTCTGCAGAGACTTCGTCTTCTGCTTCCGAAGAAGCTTCTGCTCCCGCATCCGAAGACGCTGCTTCTGCTGAAAACGCAGAAGACTCATCCGAAGAAGCGGCTCCCGCTATCGCCCCCGTGACTTATCCTCTCACCGGTGACGATCTTACCCTTACTTACTGGTACTATGTACCCGCCTACACCCACATCGTTGACAGCAACGACGCTTATCCCTGCATCCCCTATGCTGAGGAAGCTACCGGTGTCCATCTTGAATTCACCGAAGTCGGACAGGAAGTCGTTTCCGAACAGTTTAACCTGATGGTCGCATCCGAAATGTGGACCGACCTGATCCCCGCCAGCGAATATTACACCAATGGTCTGGCTGCTGCCTATGAAGACGAAGTCATCATAGACCTGACCGACTATATGTATGAATATATGCCCGACTTCATCGCTCTGTATGAAGCTCAGGACAGCACCACCCAGAAGGCTGCCAAAACCGACGGCATGATGCTGGCTTTCCCCACCATCTCCGACGGCTCTCTGGCTTCTGCCGGCCTGGTCACCCGTGGTGACTGGCTGGATGCTATGGGCTTTGAGTTCTCTGGCCAGGCTATCGATCTGGACGAGTTCACCGACCTGCTCCGTGCTATCCACACCGAGTACGATACTCCCTATACCTATTATCTCGAGCCCAGCGGCCAGATCGGTCAGCTGAACGATGCTTTCGACTGCAACATCCCCAACCTGTATGCCGGCTTCATGTCCACCGTTGGTCCCCAGATCTTCGTTAAGGACGGCACTGTCGTTTCCGGTTGGACCGAGGATGGCTATTATGATTACATCCAGTGGATGCTGGGTCTGTTCGACGAAGGCGTTCTGTATGCTGACTTTATCTCCGTCGATACCGACCGTATGGTCCAGAACAACAACATCGGTGCCGGTATGGCCGGTGTATGGCAGGCCAACGCCGACAAGATCACCGAAGGCGAAGACTATGCCGACGAAAACAACCCCACCTTCAAGTCCCAGCCTGTTCCCCGTGTTTTGGCTGACGTTAACAGCGAAAGCAAATGGCAGGACGAAGTGAACCTGGTATCCTTCAGCGTTTCTGTCAGCTCCACCAGCGACAAGGTCGAACTGGCCTGCAAGTGGATGAACTACTTCTACACCGAAGCCGGTTCAAACCTGGCCAACTATGGTGTTGAAGGCGTTACCTACGAGTTCGACGAGAACGGCGAACTGGTATGGCTTGACCAGATCATGAACAACAGCACCTACGGCAACAGAGAAATGGCCGTTGCTGTTGAGACCTTCTCCCGCTTTGTTGCTACCAAGGACGACCACGACAAGCTGCTTGTTACCTTCGATGAAACCGGTATCGAAGCTCTCCAGCTGTGGTCCCTCCCCGGCACCAGCGAACGCAACTATCCCAGCCTGATCACCCTGACTGTCGAAGAGACTGAAGAAGTCGCCAAGACCCAGTCCGACGTTCTGACCTATGGTCAGGAGACTGCTCTGCGCTTCCTTACCGGCGACCTGGCACTGAACGAAGACAACTGGAATGCTTATGTTGAGCAGCTCAACTCCATGGGCCTGCTGAACATCATCGCCGTTTATCAGAATGCTTACGATCAGTACATTGCCGGCGAAAGATAACAAAACGTAACAGAACCGGCCGCAGGGGCAAATCGCCCCTGCGGCCGATATTTTTTATGCCGGAGCAAAAGCACTCCCGGGATTTGATCACCGTTTGCAAAGAATGTGCATGGCTTCAAGATAGCCGTCAAAACCCCTGCCCTTGACCGTAGCAACGCAGGCCTGACGGATGAAAGAGATCCTGCGGAATTCGTCACGGGAGTCAGGATCGGAAATATGGACCTCCACAGTTGGTATGCCTACAGCCTTTACAGCGTCCAGCAGAGCAACACTGGTGTGGGTATAGGCGGCCGGATTGATCACGATGCCGTCGACCCTGCCGTAAGCCTGCTGGATGGCATCGACCAGGCTGCCTTCGTGGTTAGACTGATAAAACTCAACGTCGACACCCATGGCATCGGCCTCTGAGCGGATAAGGCTGACCAGATCCTCATAGGTGGCTTTGCCGTAGATGTCAGGCTCTCTTATGCCCAGCATATTCAGATTGGGGCCGTTAATTATTAAAAGCTTCATATTCCCTCCAAATGGCCAAAGCGGCATCGGCCACGGTTCCGTTATTGTTGATCTCTACGTCCCGGAATTCGGCATACATGGGTCCCCGCTGCCTGAGCATCTGGGCCAGATCGGCGCCCAGAGAAAGGGGGCGACCCTGAGTTTCCAGCAGGGAAACGTCCCGGCACAGCTGATAGATACGACCATTTTGCCGCAGCGGGGCAAGGTTGCGCCGGTCCTTAACGACCCCGCCGCCGGTCAGAATTATCCTGCCGGTCATGGCGCCTGCAATAGCTGTTTGCTGGCGTTCGATGGCCCGGAAGCCTTCTTCACCCTGGGCTGCAAATATTTCGGGGATGGTCATACCGGCTGCATCAACTATCAACCGGTCAATATCGACTGCCTCACGACCGGTCAGCCTGGACAGCTCCTGCCCAACAGTGGTTTTTCCGCTTCCCGGCATACCGATAATGACTATGTTCCCTGTTTCGGCCCTCAGCTTTTTTATAATAGACTCGGCGGCTGAATCGTCAACATCCAGGCCAAAGATCTTTTCGGCATACATTGCCTGAGATACCAGCATGGGCAGTCCGTTAGAGCATGGGATACCCAAAGTCTCGGCCTGCAACAGCAGAGCTGTTTTGGCTGGATTGTATATCAGGTCAAGTACTCCCTGACAGGCGGGGAAATCGGAAAGATTGCAGGGACTTTTCCCGGGGTCGGGATACATACCCACCGGCGTTGCGTTGACCAGGATCTCTCCGTCGCTGTGTAGATGGAGGTTCTGATAATTGTTGTCGCCGTTTCTGGAAACAACGACTATCTCCCGGGCGTTTTGTCTCTTTGCGGCTGCCTGAACAGTGAGCGAGGCCCCGCCACTGCCGAAGATAACGACCTTTTTGCCCGTCATGAATATTCCGGCCCGGCTGGCCATGTATTCAAAGCCGGGAAGATCGGTGTTGCTGCCCAGAAGACTCCCATCAGGCAGCCGGGACAGGGTGTTGACACTGCCGATAGCCTGAGCCTCAGGAGTCAGACGGGTGCAGAATTTCATAACGTCCCGCTTGTAGGGCATGGTCACATTCAGTCCCCGTATGTCCGGGTTTTGAAGAAACTGGCCCAGCTGTTCCGGCTCCAGCTCAATGAGCTTATATCCGGGACAGCCCAGGTGGCTGTGGATAACCGGGGAAAAGCTGTGGCCCAGATGGCGGCCTAAAAGCCCATAGATATTATTGCCCATGGTTCAAACCTCAATATAGCTGCCCAGGAAGACAAAGCTTTCGCAGCTGCGTTCCATATCCTCCAGCATCGCCAGCACCGCAGGCTCCTTGACCGAAGCTTCAAGCTCAATGAAAAACATAAACTCAAAATCGCTGCCGGTTACGGGACAGCTTTCAAGCTTGGTCATATTGACACCAAGAGCCGCAGGCTTGGACAAAATTTCGTACAGCGCACCGGGAGTGTTGCCGGTGGCAACGATCAGGCTTATGCGATTGGATCCTTCGTAGATGGCCGGTTCTTTGGTTACGCAGATAAAACGGGTATAATTGTTTTCGCTGTCCTGGATACGATCGGCCAGAACGCTGAGTCCATAGAGCGAAGCGCAGGCAGGGGCAGAAATGGCTGCTATGGTCAGGTCGTCGCTTTCGGCGACCATTTTTGCGGCCACGGCGGTGTTGGCGCAGGGAAGGAGCTTAACGCCTTTGAGCTTTGACAGATAGGCAGAACACTGGCCGATGGCCTGCTCGTGGGAATAGATGGTTTTGATCTGGCTGATGTCGGCACCGGGCTTTGCCATAAGCTGATGGCTTATCCAGAGCCGTGTGCTGCGCACGACTGAAAATCTCCGGTGACGCAAAAGCTCATACACCGCCCTGACCGAGCCGTTGGAGCTGTTTTCAATGGGCAAAACGCCAAACTGGCACAGACCGGATTCTACCGCGTCCAGCACAGCGCCAAAGCTGTTGACATACATGATGTGTCCCCGGGGGAACAGCCTGTCGCAGGCCTGCTGAGAATTGCCGCCTTCGATACCCTGACAGGCGATCATGCCGGTTCGGGGAAAAACGGCCTCGCCGGAACCCATAGCCTGCTGAACCTGCTCCCGGACACCGGAGGGGGCGGCTATGAGCTGATTTTGCAAAGCCTTGGATTGCTGCAAAATGGTTTGATAAAGGTGATAGGCGTACATTTCCATGTTCCCGGCTTTGTCAGAAACCTTTTTGAGTATTTCCCGTTCGCGGGTCTTATCCAGCGTTGCTTTGCCGGTTTGTGCCTTATATTGGGCGACCTGAGCCGAAAGCTCCATGCGCCTTAAAAACAGTTGAAGCATTTCGTCGTCAATGCTGTCGATGTTGCTTCTTATCTCCTGGAGATTCATTTTAGCATACCTTCTTCCATTAGCATGTCAAGAGCCACAAGGGCGGCGGCTGCTTCGATCACGGGAACAGCGCGATGAGCTATGCAGGGGTCGTGCCGCCCCTGAATGTTCAGCTGAGCGGGAGCCTTTTTGCTCAGGCTTATTGTAGCCTGAGTCCTGGCGATGGAGGGAGTGGGCTTGATAGCCACCCTGAATGACAGCGGCATACCGTTGGTGATACCGCCCAGGATCCCGCCGCAATTGTTGGTTGAGGTCGAGATAAAGCCGTTGTCGTCGATAACAAACGGGTCGTTATTTTCGTTGCCCCGGAGGCACGAGCCGCCAAAGCCGCTGCCAAATTCCAGCCCTTTAACGGCAGGGATACCGAAAATCACCTGAGCCAGCCGGTTTTCCACACCCTGGAACATCGGCATACCCAAACCCGCGGGCAAGCCGATAACGGCGCATTCTACAACACCTCCAACAGAATCGCCGTCAGCTGCTGCATCGGCAATGGCCCGCTGCATCAGCTGACCCTTTTCGTCAGAGATTACCGGAAATACCTTTGATGACACAGCGTCAAATATTTCTTTTTCGGGCAAAAGCGGGTACACCTCGTCGTTGATCCCGGCGACCTGATATAAATGGGCGCCCACATGGATATTCCTTCGGGCAAGGATCTGCTTTGCGATACCTCCGGCGATGCAAAGAGGAGCGGTGAGCCGACCGGAAAAATGGCCGCCGCCGCGCATATCGGCGGTACCGCTCCACTTGACCCAGGCGGTGTAATCCGCATGGGCCGGACGGGGGGTGTCGGCCAGGGCGGCATAGTCCTGAGAATGAGCGTTGGTGTTTTCGATAACAGCGCACAGGGGACTGCCGCAGGTCGCTCCGTTTGCCAGCCCGGAGAGGAAAATGGGCATATCCTTTTCCTGACGGGGAGTTGACAGGCTGTTTTTCCCCGGCATCCTCCGGGACATAAATGCGTAAAGCTGGTCCATATCTACCGGCTCGCCGGAGGGCAGACCATCAACCACAACGCCGATAGCGTTTCCGTGGGATTGGCCGAATATTGTTGTTTTGATCCGTGTCCCAAATTCAGATGACATTTGCCTGACCTCCAAGCATATTGTAGTCCTCAAAAAAGGAGGGGTAGGATTTGTTAACGGCTTCGCTGCCGGATATTGTTACGCTGCCGCTGCTGCCCAGGGCTGCGATCGCCGCAGACATAACTATCCGATGGTCGCCGGAGCCATCCACATGGCCGCCGGAAAGACCGCTGCCGTGAACAGTAAAAACATTTCCGTCCCAGTGAGCTTTCCCCCCAAGAGCTTCGAGCATGTGGGTGGTGGAAGCGATACGGTCGCTTTCTTTAAGCGTTAAACGCTGGGCGTTGAAAAACCGGGTGTCGCCCTTGGCGAAGGCGGCTGTTACAGAAAGTACCGGCAACAGGTCGGGAATATCTGCCACGTCCATATCGATTCCGTGCAATTCACCCGGTGATACAGTGACACCGCTGCTGGTTGCGGTCACATTGGCTCCAAATCGCCTTAGGATATCTGTTATAGCCCTGTCTCCCTGAGCGCTGTCCAGGTCAAGGCCGGTGACGGTCACGCTGCCCTTCAAGGCTCCGGCGCAGAGGAAAAAAGCGCTGTTTGACCAGTCGCCGCCCACTTTTAAGTGGCCGGGTGAGCGATAGCTCTGACCGCCGCTGACTGCCCACTGCCCGTGGACGTTTATACCAAAGGTACTCATCGCCCGGAGGGTGATGTTGACATAGGAGGCAGATTCCAGGGGCGTGGTCAGGCGTATCTCGCTGCTGCTTTTCAGCATGGGCAGCGCCAGCAGAAGACCGGTTATGTATTGGGAGCTGACGTTTCCGGGGAGTTCAAAGCTCCCCGGCGTAAGCCTGCCCGAGGTAGTGAAGGGAAGCCTGTCTGACGAAAAGCTTACTCCGTGGGCTTTAAGAGCGTCCATCAGGTCTGATATGGGGCGGTCGGGGAGTCTGCCCCGACCGGTAAAGCTTACGCTGTCCATCAGCGCTGCGGATACCGGCAGCAAAAATCGAAATGTGGAGCCGCTTTCGCCACAGTCCAGCAAGGCGCCGGTTTTGAACCGGGCCGCAGGGCTGACCCTGACCCCTTGATCGGTCGTGTCGATAGAGGCGCCCAGACTGCGAAGACAGGCAGCAGTCGCTTCGATGTCTTCAGAAGTCCTGCCCATCTCCAACACAGTGTCACCATCAGCCAGGGCGGCACAAATAAGCAGCCTGTGGGCTTCGGATTTTGAGGGGATGGCCCGGATTTGGCCGGTTAGAACACTGGGGGCGAGTTTTACATTGATCGTCGGCATTTTGACCTTCCTTTATTTGCAATATCCCCTGGAGATATAATCCTCCAATTGGCTGACTGGCAGCTTTTTCAGGGTACAGCCGCCTATGGCGGCGGGGATAACAATGGTTATTTCGTTCCCGGAGCGCTTTTTGTCGTTAAGAGCGGCCTGAGCCAGCTCTGCCGGGGAATAGGAACAGGTTGTGGGCAAACCGTTGGCTATAAGGGTGCGTTCGATGGCCCGGGCCATCCCTGGCACAGTGTCGCCAAGCTGCTCTGCCGCCCTGGCAATCATCGCCGTGCCTATGGCCACTGCCTGACCGTGGGCGACGGAATAGTTGCTGAGCTTTTCGACGCTGTGGGCAATGGTATGACCAAGATTCAGCAGTCTGCGTTGGCCGGTTTCAAATTCGTCTTCGGCGACGACCCTGCCCTTATAGCTTACGCACATGGCGATCACTTCGGCTATGCAGCCTTTGACATCCGGCTCGGAAAAACGGCTAAACAGCGGTTCGCCGGAAAGCACACCGGTTTTAATTGCCTCGGCCATTCCGCAGGCAAACACGCTGTCCGGCAGAGTGCTGAGGAAGCTGATATCGCACAGAACGGCTTCTGGCTGGTTAAACAGCCCGGCCAGATTTTTGCCTGCTGCCAGGTCAACGGCGGTTTTTCCGCCGACGGAGGAATCTACGGCGGCCAGCAGAGTAGTGGGCATCTGGATATATTTAATGCCCCGTAAATAGCACCCTGCGGCAAAACCGGTCAGGTCGCCGACAACTCCCCCTCCCAGAGCTACGGCACAGTCGGCCCGGGTCAGGCCGCATTGAGCCATATGCTCAAGTATATGGGACAGGGTCAGCATATTTTTGCTTTCTTCACCGGCTGGAATGACCATGGTAAAAACCTGAAAACCGGAGGAACTGAGCATCCGGACGACGCTTTGAAGGTGCAGAGGTGCAACATTGCTGTCGGTCACCACCAGCAGTCTGCATGGGTCAACTGACCGTTTTATCAACTGGCCAATAGCCAGTCGGCTGCCGATGATCACGTCATATGGTTTTGAAACGTTGATATGGATAACCTGTTCCATCAATGGCCACCTGCCGCAAGCTTTTTTTCCTTACCGTCTTTGAGCAGCTGCCTGAGGGAATCGGCATCGCCTGTTGATATAGTGTCGTAATACTGCTGGAGGTTGTCTATAAGTATTTTGACCTGTTCGGCAAGATAGTCGCGGTTTTCCATAAACAGCTCTGTCCACATATTTTCGTCAAGCCGGGCGACCCGGGTCATATCGTTGAAGCTGCCTGCGGAAAAACCGCGGCGGAGCTGAGCGTCAGGCGCTTTGACATAGGCGCTGGATGTAACGTGAGCCAGCTGAGAGGTATAGGCGATTATCCTGTCGTGTTCATCAGGAGTGGAAAAGGTCAGAGAGGCAAATCCCAGATCGGTGAAAAAGTCTTTGACCTTTTCGAGCTGGTCGATGCGTATGCTTTCGTCAGGAGTCACTATCATGGATGCGCCGTTATAAAGATCTTCTGTGGAGTTGACAAAGCCGCCACGTTCCTTGCCTGCCATAGGGTGGCCGCCAATGTAGCAAAAGCCGTGTTCCCGGGCAATAGGGCTTATGTGACTGCAAACGTAGCGCTTAACGCCGCACATATCCATCACTATGGCGGTGGGGGAGATGAGGTGGGCATTTTCGGATACCCACTGTACCGCGGCTTCGGGGCATATGGCCAGCAAAAGCATATCGCAGTCGGGCAGATTCTCGGCGGTGAGGGCTTCGTCTATGGCTCCGCTGAGTCGAGCCATCATCATAGTGTCGCTGTTAAGGTCCAATGCGGCAACGCTGTGGAGGGTTTTGGATTTGATGCTTTTTGCCAGCGAGCCGCCGATCAGGCCAAGACCAACGATTCCGATATTCATTATTGCTCAGTCCTTTCGATCACAGGGTTTTCATAAAATCGTGCATTTTGAAAAGCTTGGTGGCCAGGTCGTCAAAAGCCTCGGGACGGAGAGACTGTGCGCCGTCACAAAGGGCCCTGGGAGGATCGTTGTGGACCTCGATCAGCAGGCCGTCGGCTCCGCCGGCTACGGCGGCTATGGCCATGGGGGCAACCAGCTCTGCTTTGCCGGTGGCGTGGCTGGGGTCAATAATTATGGGCAGATGGGTCAGCTTACGCAACACGGGAATAGCGGCCAGATCAAGGGTGTTGCGGGTGTAGGTTTCAAAGGTACGCACTCCCCGTTCGCAGAGGATGACCTTGTCGTTACCGCCGGCCATTACGTATTCGGCGCTCATGAGCCATTCCTCATAGGTGGAGGACATGCCCCGCTTTATCATAACGGGCTTATCCTGAGCGCCAAGAGTTTTGAGCAGATTGAAGTTTTGCATATTCCGCGCGCCTACCTGAATAATATCGACATCGTCGAAAAGAGGAAGCTGGGATTCCTCCATGATCTCGGTCACGATGGGAAGTCCCGTTTCCTTCTTGGCAATGGTCAGAAGGCGCAGACCTTCGGCTCCAAGTCCCTGGAAGGAATAGGGGGAGGTCCTGGGCTTAAAGGCACCGCCACGAAGCAGAGTAGCTCCGCTGGCCTTAACGGCCTTCGCTATGGCGACCACCTGATCTTCGGA
This sequence comes from uncultured Oscillospiraceae bacterium, assembly GCA_964384255.1. Lineage (GTDB taxonomy): Bacteria > Bacillota > Clostridia > Oscillospirales > Oscillospiraceae > SIG469. Next base: position 13,594 of record CAYLKH010000025.1, read on the forward strand.
TTCTACAGAGCAGGGACCGGCCATGATGGTCAGGCTGCCGCCGCCAACAGTGGTGGAGCCGAGGTCAATTACGGTGTCTTCGGGGTGGAATTTGCGGTTTGCGTTTTTATATGGTTCCTGAACGCGCTTAACGTCTTCGACGATCTCAAGGGCGGAGATGAGGTCGGCATCCAGAGATGAGGTGTCACCCACCAGACCAAGAATGGTTTTTTGTGAGCCGACGCTGGAATGGACAATGACTCCCTTGTCCTGGAGCCAACGGATGAAGCTTTCGAGCTGACTGGGATCGGGATTGGGCTTGAGAATAACTATCATGGCTAAAAATCCTTTCAATAAAAAAATTACCCGCGGTCGGTTTGACCGCGGGTAAGATATAAGTCCTGAGCAATGTGGAGCTATATCATCCTTTTTCGGGCAAACCAGAATAAGCCTTACCAAAATAATAGGTAAAGCTAAAATAGAAAGCGTATCTGTTTGTCTGGATGGCGCTCTTCATAACCAGTGATCCTTTCGGTTTAATGAATACAGGATACCACCGATAGGCCGGATTTAAAAGAGCCATATTTAACAAAATATTATTCTTTTTTTAAGCTCATTTTCAGCGCTTTGAATAGCACGGGAGAGTATAGCCAAAGGCAGATAGTTGCCGCAATGGAAAGGAAGACAGGTAACCGATGACCAGATCAGGGGAGAATTATGGGCTTTGGATACTGTGCAGCGGTCGCCATATGATCAGCCAAAAAATGACGCGACAGATTTTCTGCCGCGTCATTTTGGGATATATTGCTCAGCTTATTGAACCGGAGCGCCGGGTCCACCCATGGGAGGCATACCGCCGGGGCCACCAGGACCGCCGGGACCACCAGGACCGCCGGGACCGCCGGGGCCACCAGGACCGCCAGGGCCACCAGGACCGCCGGGACCGCCGGGGCCACCAGGACCGCCAGGGCCGCCGGGGCCACCAGGACCGCCAGGGCCATCATGTCCACCGGTGGGACCCTGAAGACTGGAGGCGGCAGCGACTGCTGCGTCGTAATCGATGTCAGCCTTTTCGCCCTTGATAGGAGCGGTGTCGTCCAGCTCGCCATGCTTTGCCGCGCCGTCGACAACACCGTCGACAATGTTCAGGTCGAAGGACCACATACCCGGACCCACATTTGCCTTGAAGGTAAGCTTGCTGCCGCTTATGGCAACGTCGGAGGCCTGACTCGTACCCATGCCGGAGATGATGGAAACGCCGTCTTCAGCGACGGACAGATAGTTTTCGGTATCTCCACGGGGAGTGGACATTATTATTTTGTAAATACCATACATTATGCAACACTTCCTTTTTTTACTTCTCCTAAAGTATACCAATTGCCCATATTTACGCGCAAGTTGCAGTAATCACACGGTGTTGTATTTTTTGCAAACCGGGCAGCAGAGCAGACGATGATCCCCAAAAGGATAAGCCCGGAGAACTCAAAACTTTTCAAAGGCCAGCCGGGGATAGCTGTCTTCTTCAACGTAAATGGTCCCACAATGGACAAAGCCCAGCTTGTTCAAAAGATTCTGGACAACGATATTGTCTCCGTGAGTATCGACCCTCAGATGGCCGCATTGGGAAAAGGCCCATCGGACACAGAATTCGCCCACGCCCCTGACGCTTCCGTCACCTGCCAGCCGGTGGATAACGCCATAAGGTCCGCCCCTGAGCCATGCGCCGTTTTCGATGACCCGGTAGGTCGGGTCGATATCCTCGCCGCAGTGGAAGAAAAACGTGCCGACTATCCTGCTGCCCTCGGTGCATACATAGCTGTGGCCGCAGGAAATATCGCTGCGGATAAGATCTTCGGGAGGCCAGCCGGTAGGTCCCCATTGGTCAGGGTTGCCGTGAGCTTTCATAAAGCTCCGGGCCCGGGCATAGATAGCCATTACTGTCGGCAGATCGGAGTCGACGGTTTTTCTTATTTCCATTTGATATACCTCGAAGTATTTTAATCAATGTGCCGGTTTATCCGGGCTTTATCGATTGATGAAATACAGGCCGACCACGCAGATGGCCACGCCCAGAAGCCTGTTCCATGTTATGGCCTCGCGGTAAAGCAGAGCGCCCACGGCAATCAGTCCCACTGCCACAAAAACGCTCTGAACAGTGGCGGCTGTGCTGATGCTCCAGCCTGCCCGGTAGGCAAAAATATAACCCACCTCAAGGCCAACTATGACTACTCCCAGGGCGATGGAAGCCCAGTTTATCCGGCTGTATTCCTCCAGCAGATTTCCACCTCTGTTGGTCAGGAAGTAAAAGACTGCTGCGCAGACAGCCCCGATAATGTATGTTATGGTCAGCGACGCAAAGGGATCCATGGTACTGGGGGTAGATTTGGCACAGATATTATACACGATGTTGGATACGATCACCAGAGCGATGGGCCAGATATATGAAATCAAAGTCAGTTCCTCCTTCACTGCCCGAAATCGTACGCACCGATCACATAGAAAAACGGAAGCAGCCAGGCCAATTAGCCTGACTGCCGGTAGGTGCTCACCCGTGGGGACATTGTATCACGCCGTCTCTGGTTTTTCAACCGCAATATTTGAAACTGCAAAATCAGAATTTGATATTTCCAGCGGTGTATAATTATGGTAAAATATACGGTGAGAAAATGTTGAAAAGGAGAATCTCCATGTCAAATCGTAATCAGGCTCACAATTCATGCGTGCGCAGAAAGCCCGAGGTTCAGGTGCTTGGCGGCGCATTCGCAAAGCCCTCTGTTACCGATGCCGCTATATGGGTGGAAGACGGCGCTGTTTCTGCCCAGCATTCCTTCCCCGAATTTGCAGACCTTTCCCCCTCAAAGCTGGAGTCCTTCAAATTTGAAAGCGACCAGTCCTGCCTCAGCACCATCGTTGTTAAAGGCGAGTCCAGCTCCATGGAGATAAACAACGCTTCCATAGCATTGTCCGGCACCGGATGCAGCGACTTTACCAGCAAGGGCGCTGCCGTACTGGCTTATGAAAAAGGCACAGCGATCATCAGAGATTCGGAGATAGTGACCAACGGCGCTACCCGCTGCTGCACTATCGCAAACTCCGGCGGTACGCTTAAGGTATATAACTCAAAGCTGGCATCCTACGGCGGCCCGCTGCCTGAGGATTACGTTCCGGTGATCGGCCCCGGAATGATGGAGCCGCCTTACCCGCTGGGGCTGGGAGGAAACTGCCGCACTCATCTGTCAATGGACAATTCTGAAACATTTTTCTACAATTGCGACATCTATGCCGCTGCCTGGGCGGCGGTGTCTACTGATGCGGGCGGCGGATATTGCTATGCCGAGGTCAATGACTGCAACGTAAACTGCGAGGGCAACGGCTACTGCGGATACGCGGATAACGACTGCCATCTGGCTTTTAACAACAGCCGTCTCCATTCGGGGAACATGGCCTTTATCCAGGATGGCGATTCATCCATAACCGTAAGAAACTGCGAATGTACCTGCGACAAATACGGTATGCTGCTTCACGGCGGTATGGAAAACTGGGACGACGTAGGTGTCATCGACATTCAGGACAGTTCTATCACCGCTTCCGGTCAGATAGCTGTTTGCAAAAGTACCAATGTCGATATTTATATGAAAAACGTCAAGCTCAGCAGCGAGACAGGTATCATCATCGAAACCAGACTTACTGACGACCGGATGTATTTCACCCGTCGTACCGTCAGCCCCGAAAGCTACGGCGTTCAGGCTACCTTTGAGGATATGGACGTTCAGGGCGACTTCCTCATGGGCGACAGCGAACGAAAGCAGTGCCTGCATTTCGTCGGCTCCACCCTGAAGGGTACCATTTCCGGCAATCCCCAGCTGTGGTTGGAAAGCGGCAGCAAATGGACAGCTGTAGGCTCCAGTCTTGTTACCCTCATGGGTGACATTTCCCTTGATATGCTAGACGCTGCCAGGGGTCAGGGCGGCTTTGGCGCTCCCGGCGATGCCGTCATCTATGCCTATGTCGGCGAAGGTTGCAAGCTGGAAAAAGGCGAACACATCCTTGCCTCCGGCGGAAAGCTGGTAGTTCTTTAGAGGTCAGGGGTTAGTAATTTGGTAATTTGGTTTCCGTTAAGGGAACTCAAGTGCGAATTATCCCACCTTTATTCAGTGGCGATCCCCACATTGGTTTTATCCATGTGGGGATCGTTATTAAATCTAAATGTACATTTTGTGCAACAAGATACGATTTGTTACCCTTTAAACCTTTTCGTTCAAAAAGTATAATTTAATGGTATCATTATACGATTTGAAGAAAGGTGAGTTAAAAAATGAAAAAGTTATCCGCATTGGCTCTGGCTCTGATCCTTGTGCTTTCCCTTCTGGCCGGATGCTCAAGCAGCAGCTCGACCACAACTGAACCGGCAACCTCCGAATCCGCTGAAGCTTCCGAAGCTGTCGCAGTTGAAGAAGCCGCTGAACCTGAAGCAGTCGAAGAAGGCGAAGTCGCTGCCGAAGAAGCACCTGCTTACACTGTTACCTACCCCATTACCGAGGAAACCATCGAGCTTTCCATCTACACCTCCATGGTCAACTTTATGGGAGCTATGGCAAACGTTGATATCACCTGCTTTGACGATTTCGATTTCGTTGCAGCTGTTGAAGAATACACCGGCGTTCGCATCAAGTTTACCGAGGTTTCCTTCATGTCTCTTTCCACTCAGTTCAACCTGTACATTGCAGCAGGCGAGTATGACGACATGATCCTTGACGTTTCGTCCATGTACAACGGCGGTGCGACCGCGGCTTATGATGACGAGGTCATTATCGACCTTACCGATATTATCGAGGAAAACGCCCCCGATTATCTGGCTATCATATCTTCTGATCCTCAGCTGCTTAAAGACTGCAAGGAAGATGACGGCAGCATTCTCGACATCAAATCCATGTATGACGAAGCCGCCTGCAAAAACGGCAACCTGATCCGTAAGGACTGGCTGGACGAGCTGGGTCTTGACGTTCCCCAGACCGTCGAGCAGTATCACGACGCTGTCCTGGCCTTCAAGACCGAGCTGGGTGTCGAGCATCCTCTCTACCTCAACTCCTACTGCGAAACTCCTGCCCACGCCCTTGGTGCCGGCGACTTTAACGCCGGTGGCAGCAGCCTGGGTTACTATGTAGTCGACGGCGTGGTCAATTGCTCCCTGCTGTCCGACGAATATAAGACCGCCCTTCAGTATGTGTCTCAGTGGTACAGTGAAGGTCTTATCAACGAAGACTTTGCTTTCGTCGCCATGGACCCCAACTCTGCTGACCTGAAAAACGGTATTGCCAATGACCAGATCGGTGTCTGGGCAACTCAGCTGGAAGGTATCGACGATTATAAGGCCAGCGCCAGCAACCCCAACTTCGAGGTAGTTCCCATGCCTTATCTGGTTGAGCACGAAGGCGAAAAGAACCATCTTGAAAGCTTCTCCCTTATCGACGGTTCCACCGTTTCCATCACCACTCAGTGCGAATATCCCGAGATCGCACTCCAGTGGATCAACTACTGGTACACCGGCGACGGCATCATGATGTATAACTACGGCCCCGAAGGTCTTGCCTATGACCTGGACGAAAACGGCGAAGTCGTTGTTCACGACGACGTTATCAACAACGATCTGGGCGTTGACCTGTCCTCCATCCTGAGAATGTACAGCCCCTACGGCAGCCTGTTTGGTCTGTACATGAGAGGCAGACTTAATGCTTACCAGTCTCCCCTCCAGATCGATTCTGCTGATGTATGGACCGACAGCATCGACGGCGCTTATGTAGTTCCCAGCGGCGTTAAGCTGACTGCCGACGAAAGCTCCGAGCTGTCCCTTATCAGCTCCGATCTCTGCACCTATGCATCCGAGCGTATCGCTCAGTATGTGGTCGGCGACCTGAACTTCGAAGAAGATTGGGACGAAATGATCGATAACCTCTACGCTATGAACATCGAACGCTGCCTGGAAATCCAGCAACAGGCTTACGACCGCTACGCCGCGAGATAACAGCGCGCAGTAAAAAAGCAGACAAACGCCGCCGTATCCCATGATATGGCGGCGTTTGTCTGCTTTATTTCAAGGTGACGTTTGCCCGGCTCATGGCAGCCCTTATGGCTGCCGCCAGAGGGACGGCCACTACCACGGCAATAACAGCGTTTATACCGGATACCAGAGCCTTGGCCCCTACGTCAAGAAGCGCAACATTAACAGCCATCAGCTTGACGATCCTGGCGGTGATGTAGGACTTGCCAAGATACAGCACCATATATGCCACAGAACCAAGGGCTGCGCCAAGAATATTGAATCCGTGATGCGTTCCGTCGCGGCCACCGCCATAGGCTATCTTGCCGGCAATGAAGCCGATGAAAAATTTGAAAACAAGGGTAAAGGGGGCAGAGGAAATATATTTGGGGTTAAACAGGTCAAAAAACATCGAGCCTATGCCTGCGGCAAGACCTCCGGGAACTCCACCCAGCAGCAGACCGGAGAGAATGCAGGTGATGTTACCCAGATGGATCCGGGTGCCGTCGATGGCGGTGGGTATCTCTATGCTCAAATTGGATGCCGCAAAAACCAGAGCGGCCATAACGCCGACAACACATATTTGCTTTAAATTTAATTTTTTCATATTCACCATTTCCTGTAAGCTTTGATGGACAGAGTTTACAACGAAACTGGTACTATTTACAGTGCCAATTCAGAACGAATTAAAGGTATCAGTTCTGGAGCTGCCTGCGCTCTACGAACCAGCGGCCGTTTTCGAGAAAAAGGTAGGTCTGTTTGCCGCGAATACGGCAGGTATAGCGTATTCCGGCGCCTCCGGCTTTCAAAGATGCGGCTCTGCGGACATCGAGAACACGGTCTACCTGATAGACACGCCCGTCTTCCCAGGTGATGGTCAGGGGACGCAGCTGCCCATCGGCATCGAATTTGGCTGTTACAGCAACATATACTTTAGGATCCATAATCAATACCACCAACTAAGAAAAATTAAAAAGAAGAAAACAGAGTGTGTAAACATTTGCCACATCGGCAGAAACTGAGTAACCGATGATCAAACCAGCGGCTGATTCAGCTGCCAACAGGTTTTTTAACATATCCCACCGGATAGATGATGTGTTCATCCCTGGGGCTTATGGAGCTTAAAGCGGGATCCGTAAGAGCCACAGCTCGCTGAACGGAAAGGTTACCAAATCGGCCCCGAAGCTGGTCTACCGCGGTTTCAAGGTCCCGGCGGCGGAGACGACGTTTTTCGTCCACAAATATGGACAGCTGGGTGCAGCTGCTCGCGGAGGTCAACTCAGAAGCCCGGATGCCGATGCTCCTGAGAGGGGTTTCCCAGCTGTAATTTTTTACAAAAAGCTCCATGGCAGCCTGATGCAGCTCGGTGGAAAGACAGGTGGGGAGATCGAGCTTTTTCTGGCGCTCAAAGGTGTGCAGCTGACTGGTACGAAGATGTATCTGCACAGTGCTGCACACGAACCCCTGCTCCCGCAGACGCGTGGCTACGCTTTCGCAAAGGATATGAAAAACCAGACTTACGTCCTCAATCGTTTCCAGATCTCTGGGGGCGGTGGTGCTGTTGCCAATGCTTTTTATAACTGAAAGGTCATCCATGTCGGCAACGGGCTCGTTGTCCAGCCCGTTGGCAAAGCGCCACAGCATACTGCCCCATTTGCCCAGAAAGGATTTTAAAAACGTCTGATCTTCCTGAGCCAGCTGCCCTATGGTGCTGATGCCATATTGCTTGAGCTTTCTGGTGGTTGCAGGCCCTACATAAAGGAGATCGGATGCAGGCAGAGGCCAGACCAGATCCCGGTAGTTGCTGCTGTCGATGACCGTAAGGCCGTTGGGCTTTTTCATGTCGCTGCCCAGCTTGGCGAATATTTTGTTGTCGGCCACGCCGACGGAAACGGTTATTCCCAGTTCGCTGCGGACCCGCTTCATGATAGCCTTTGCTATATCCTGGCCGCTGCCAAAGCGACTGCCGCTGACATCCATCCAGGATTCGTCGATACCAAAGGATTCGATTTGCCGGGTATAGTCGCTGTAAATATCCTTAACACATCGACAGAAACGAAGATACAAAGGGAAATTCGCCGGAAGAACCACCAATGAAGGACATTTCTGGCGGGCCTGCCAAATGGCTTCGCCGGTCTTGACCCCGCAGTTTTTTGCGGGGATATTTTTTGCCAGGATTATGCCGTGACGCTGCTGAGGATCACCGGCAACGGCAACAGCCTTGTCCTTCAGCTCCGGATGATGCAGGCACTCGATGGCGGCATAGCAATGATTTATGTCTGAATGGAGTATAGTGCGCACGTCGGCCGCCCCCTATAATTAATTGCTGATTTGATCAACGGCACATAATATTTATCGAACAAATGTTCGATAAATATTATAGCTCTGTTTATTTCAAAAAGCAAGAAGAAAAATCAGGATGAGAAAATACAGTGGGCCTGTTGACTTTCTTAAATTGCTGCGATATAATATATCATACGATATATAACGCATGATATACAAAAGGAGACAACTATGCCGCCGAAAACTCGAATCACAAAAGACAGAATTGTTGATATGGCTGTTGAGCTTGCCAGAAAAAACGGGGAGCAGGCTGTTAATGCCCGGAGCGTCGCCGGAGCGCTGGGGTGTTCGACCCAGCCCATATTTTCAAACTTTGCTACCATGGACGACTTGCGCGAAGCGGTGAGGGAGGCTGCAAATGGGTTGTATCAGGCTTATCTGCAAGCTGACATGGCTCAGGGAAAATATCCCCCATATAAGGCCAGCGGTATGGCATATATTCGCTTTGCCAGAGAGGAAAAAGAGCTGTTTAAGCTGCTGTTTATGCGCGACAGGAGCAACGAGGTGATAGAGGAGGACAGGGAATCTATTCGACCCCTGCTTGAGATGATCCGGAAAAACCTGGATATCACCGAGGATGAGGCCTTTTTGTTCCATATGGAAATGTGGGTATATGTTCACGGAATAGCGACCATGATCGCCACGGCCTATTTGAACTGGGACGAAGCTATGATCAGCAAAATACTTACAGACGCATACATGGGAATGAAGCGTCAATATACGGAGGGGAAAAATCGTGCTGGCAATCAAGGCTGAAAACCTGCGAAAAGAATATAATGACACAGTGGCGGTGGCCGGGATCGACCTCGAAGTACGGCAGGGAGAACTGTTTTCGCTGCTGGGAGTCAACGGCGCCGGAAAGACAACTACCATAAAAATGCTCTCCTGCCTGACAAAACCGACCGGCGGAGATGCTTATCTCAACGGCAAAAGTATTTTGAAGGATACTGCTGCGGTCAAGTCCATGATCGCGGTGTCTCCCCAGGAAAACGCTGTTGCTCCCGGCCTTACGGCTTGGGAAAACCTTGAGCTGATGTGCGGCGTTCATGGCTTTTCAAAGGAAAAACGGAAAGCCAGGATCAGCGAACTGACAAAGCTGCTGGATATGGAAAAAATCAGCCGAAAGAAAGCGGGAAAACTGTCGGGCGGATGGCAGCGCCGACTGAGCATCGCAATGGCCCTTGTCAGCGAACCGGAGATACTGTTTCTTGACGAACCGACCCTGGGGCTGGATGTGCTGGCAAGGAGCGCTCTTTGGGACATTATCCGTTCTTTGAAAGGAAAAGTGACTATCATTCTGACGACCCATTATATGGAAGAGGCAGAAACGCTGTCTGACCGGATCGGCATTATGAAAGACGGAAGACTGCTGATTTGCGATACTGCCTCCGGTATCAGAAATGCGGCGGGAACGGATAATTTTGAGCAGGCGTTTATCCGCATAGTGAAGGAGGGGGAGAAATGAGGATGCTTACCTTTGCAAACAGAATAGGGAAGGAGATACTCCGGGATCCCCTGAACCTGTGTTTTGGACTGGGATTTCCGCTGGTGCTGATTTTGCTGCTTAGCGCGATACAGGCCAATGTTCCGGTCAGCCTGTTTGAGATCGGGCAGCTTACTCCGGGGATAACCGTTTTTGGCCTGTCCTTTATGACACTGTTTTCCGCGACGATAATCGCGAAGGACAGGGGAAGCTCTTTGCTGCAAAGACTGTATACCACACCCATGACACCGGCGGACTTTATCTTTGGATATACCCTGCCTGTTATCCCCATTGCGGCGGCCCAATGTGTGGCCTGTTATGGGGCGGCACTGTGTCTGGGGTTAGAACTGACGGTAAATATTCTGTACTCGGTGCTGTGCATTATTCCAGTGTCCGTGCTGTATATTGCTCTGGGCCTGCTTTGCGGAAGCGTATTTACAGATAAGCAGGTTGGTGGCATATGCGGAGCGCTGCTTACGAATCTTTCTGCATGGCTCAGCGGCACCTGGTTCGATCTGGAACTTGTGGGAGGAGGGTTCAAGAAGCTCGCCTATGCCCTGCCTTTCGTTCACGCTGTTGAAATGGAGCGGGCAGTATTGGGAGGAAGCTGGGCAGATATTTTCCCCCACGTATGGTGGGTCATGGGATACATGGTCATAACGCTGCTCGCCGCTGTGGCCCTGTTCCTCAGGCAGATGAGAAGACAATGAAAAAGAAACTGCTGCCTTGCTCTGCGGTTTTCTGACAGATATAACAAAGGGAAGGAGACGAAACTCCTTCCCTTTTTCGGCGGTATGGCTTTTATTTATAAAGGACCACGTTTTCGTAGGTTCCCGGAGCGATACCGGTTTCAACGCCGCCTACAGTCATTTTGGAAGCGGTGACAACAGCGCCTTCTTCAATGACCAGAGTATTGACCACGCTGTCGGCCGTTACGGTCCAGGAGCTGGTGGCATCAACGGTGACAGTAACGCCCTTGCCGCCCTGATATTTGTCGCGGCGGACAAAGCAGCCTTCCAGGCCGGAGCCTTCAAGAATGTTGAAGTTCAGGGTGCTGGCAGTATCGTAAATTATCTGACCCTTCATCTGCTGATTTGTGGCAGTGAAGGTACAATTGGGGCCGTTCAGACCGGGAGTACCCCAACCGCGGACGTTCTCGTTGCAACAGGCAATAAGGAATATGTCGTTGGCATATACCATTTCAACATTCTCAATGCTGATGTTGCAGGAGGTGTTGGTGGTGTAGAACATGTTGCCGGATTCGGCAACCAGCCTGCCGCCCTTCATGGTGAAGCTGCTGCGGCCAATGGCTGCATCGCCGGACATGGACTGCATGACCATGATATTGCTCTTTTCGTCATCGTCAGCGGCGGTGGTAGCTTCGCCGCAAACGTTGCCGGTCAATGAGCAGTTTTCGAGATAGACGGAGTTTTTGCCTTCGATAACAACGCCCTGGGCAGTTTTGGCTACCAGTGTTGCGTTTTTGACCTCGATGTCAGCGGTGACATAAACAGCAGGGCTTCCGCCGCCGCCGGAAATGTAGGTGCCGCCGTCGATGCGCATGGTCCCGCCGCCTCTGTCGGAGCGTATAGCGGCAGAGGAGCCGCCAAGAGTTTCGACATCGCAGTTGTAGGCATACAGCGTGCCGCCGCCTGCTGCCATAATGCCGCCGGAGCCGTTTTGCGTGGTGCGGACCACCAGATCCTTAACGGTGACCACAGCGTTTCCGTAGGAGAACACGCCGTTTGCTCCGTTGGCAGTGGTAGTAACGGTGCCGCCGTTTATCTCGATAGAGGAGTTGTCAGCGGCCATAACGGCAGAGTTTATGCCATAGAAGCTGGCGGCATCGCCGCCGGTATCGCCGGAGGACTTAACAACGGTGGGGGTATTCAGGACCGCGGCAACAGTGTCCTTTGCACGGACAGCGTTCTCTGTCGCGTTGGTGGATTCGTCAAACACAACATTGTCATAGGTTTTGGTTTCAAGCTCGGTCACGGTGGGGGAATAGGAGAAGGATACGGGACCGCCGCCACCGGGAGGAGGCGCAGGAACTCCGTTCCCGCCGCCGGACATTCCGCCGCCGCTGCCGCCGGCAGCAGACAGGTTTTGAATAAGAGCCTGAATGTCGATCTCCTGAGCTACCTGGATGGCGTTGCAGATAATGACCGCTGCCTCTTCACGGGTAATGGCATCGGAGTTGGCGGTAACGATGCCGTTTCGCAGATCCAGCAGATCGGCATAGTTGTTGGTGGTGGAGGCCCAGCCGCTTCCTGTAAGCCCCTGGAAGCCCATGTAGGCCAGGATCATTTTTTCAGTCTCGGTCACGGTGACCTGGCTGGAATAGTCGAACCGGGTGGCGCTGCGGCCATTTATCATGCCCTTATCCACACAGTATTCCACATAGTCCTGGGACCAGCGGCCTTCAACGTCGGCAAAGGCAGTGGAGCCTGAAGCGGGGATCTGGTCATCGGTTAGGACGGATATGACTATGGCCAGCATTTTGGCCATCTCTTCGCGGGTGATGGTGTTGGCAGGCTTAAAGCTGCCGTCTGCATAACCGCTGATAGCGCCCATTGCTACCAGCTGGGCGACCGCTTCGGGGGCGGTGATGCTGGCAGCATCGGTGAAGATGATGGAATCGGGGTTTTCGGATATGGCCATTACGCCATATTCGTCATCAGCTGTTTCACCGTCAGGGATATCGCCCTCGGTTGCTTCCGGCGGAACAGGAGCTTCTCCGCCCAGAAGCCGGTCCATGATGGGGATAAGCTCCTCGGGGGTAAGGCCGGTGGCGGCCATAAGCTCGTCGGGAGACATGGTCTGGATCATTTCGACCGTTATGTCTTCCGGGGCAATTTCGGCGGCCAGAGCCGGCATTGCCACAAGGCACAGCACTGTTATCAGGCTCAGCAGTCTGATAAGATTCTTCTTCATTGTGTTTCTCCTTTCGTTTTCTCTTCAGTCTTTGGATATTCGCTGAACTTAGGATACACTGTTTTCGAGAAAAAGTAAACAAATGCCAGAGGTTATTTTTTGCCCTTTAGTTTAATTTACACTTTGATTTTGCCGATAGTGATGGTAATATGTATGTATCAAAGCAAAAAGGAGAAGACGATATGTTTAACAGGGTTCTTCTTATTGTTCTCGACAGCGTGGGCATAGGCGCTTTGCCCAACGCCGGAGATTATGGCGACGAAGGCGCTGCCACATTGCAGCATATTCTGGAAAGACATCCTCAGCTGGATATTCCCAACCTGACAGGGCTGGGGTTGAAGCACATCATGGGTATAGGCAGTGGCCAGGCCAGAGGAGTTTATTGCAAGGCAGACGAGCTGTCTGCCGGTAAGGATTCCATCGTTGGACACTGGGAGCTTATGGGTGAGGTCACTACAGCCCCCTTCCAGACATTTGAAAAAGCTTTTCCCGACGATATTATCAGCCGGTTTGAATCCCTTATCGGAAGAAAGGTCATTGGAAACGAGGTGGCTTCAGGAACCGAGATAATCCAGCGGCTGGGTGACGAACACGTCAAAACCGGGTATCCGATCGTTTATACCTCGGCCGACAGCGTTTTCCAGATCGCTGCCCACGAGGAGATCGTTCCGCTGGAAACTCTTTACAGCTGGTGCCATATGGCAAGAGAAATGTTCGACGATGGCGTGGCTGTTATTGGGCGCGTTATTGCCAGACCATTTTTAGGCTCCTCGGGCAGCTATACCCGCACCACCAATCGTCACGATTATGCCGCCATGCCCAAAAACACCACGGTACCTCAGTTGCTCACCGCCAACGGTATCCCTGTTATTGGGGTCGGCAAAACCTATGACATCTTTTCGGGCGAGGGCTTTGCCGAAAATAATCCCACCTCCGGCAACGCTGACGGAATAGCAAAAACCATCCGTTTTGCCCGGGAGAAAGATGGATTTATCTTTGTTAACCTCATAGATTACGATATGCTTTACGGCCACAGGAGAGACGTTGACGGCTATGCCGCCGCGTTAGAGGAGTTTGACAGGGCTATCCCTCAGATAATGGATGCCCTGGGTGACGGTCTGCTCATAATAACCGCTGACCACGGCTGCGACCCCACCTATACCGGAACCGACCACACAAGGGAATATATCCCTGTTTTGTTGTGGCACAGGGGGATAACTCCCGGAAACGGCGGAATTAGAAAAACCTTTGCCGATGTGGGGGCCACCGTCCTTAAAGCCTTTGGCATTGACACACTCGTTGGAGACAGCATTATTTAAAGAACTTCTTTGTTTGATGATCGGTAATCCGAACGATGCGGACTTTGCGTATTTTAAATTAGGGAGTGAACTGAAAAATGTGGATGTTCTTTGCCTTTGGTTCGGCTGTATTTGCCGGACTGACTTCGATCCTGGCAAAATGTGGGATCAGAAAAACGGATTCGACTGTGGCGACCGCCATACGCACCATTGTTGTGTTGCTGTTTTCCTGGGTCATGGTGTTTGTCGTTGGTTCTCAGAACGAGATAGCAGATGTTGATGGCAAAACGCTGCTGTTTCTGGTTTTGTCCGGTCTGGCGACCGGGGCCAGTTGGCTGTGCTATTTTAAGGCGTTGCAGCTGGGGGACATAAACAAGGTGGTGCCTATAGATAAATCCAGCACTGTACTTACCATCATTCTTGCGGCGGTGTTCCTCCGGGAAGGGGCCGGAACGGTAAAGATCATTGGTGTTGCGCTCATTGCCGCAGGTACGATACTGATGATCGAGAAAAAGGAGAATTCCGCAGGGGCGGCAAAGGGCATAAACTGGCTATGGTATGCTCTTGGATCCGCAGTGTTTGCCAGCCTGACTGCGATACTTGGCAAAATCGGCATTTCCGGCGTAGAGTCAAATCTTGGCACTGCTATCCGCACCGGCGTAGTGCTGGTTATGTCATGGATGATGGTGGTCGTTCAGGGGAAACAGGAAAAGCTTAAGGAAATACCCAAAAACGAGCTGGGCTTTATTTGCCTGTCTGGTCTGGCGACCGGAGCCAGCTGGTTGTGCTATTATAAGGCGTTGCAGGATGGACCGGCCAGCGTTGTGGTGCCTATCGACAAGCTGAGCATTCTGGTGACCATTGCGTTTTCTTATGCTGTTTTTCATGAAAAACTGACCAGAAAAGCTGCTGTTGGCCTTGTGGGGATCGTTGCAGGTACCCTTCTGATGCTGGTTTGACCAAAATATAAACCTCCCGGCCTTTTATGCAAAGCCGGGAGGTTTGAGATTGTCAAAAAACCTCGTAGAGTTCGCCGCTTTAGCGGCGAAAAAATTTACATATGAAATTTCCGGCGGCAGTGTAAAACGTCAATGCAAGCATTGACGTCCCGAAAATTTCTCCGCTCGGCCTTCAAACGTGCGAAAAAGGCCGAATGTCGGCCTTTTGAGTGCGCTGCC
>CAYLKH010000026.1:0-28148 GCA_964384255.1 uncultured Oscillospiraceae bacterium
ACTTAACTGAGATCGTATTCATTCTTGACCGCAGCGGCTCTATGAGTGGGCTTGAAGCAGACACCATCGGAGGTTTCAATTCCATGATCGAGAAGCAGAAAAAGGCAGATGGAGACGCATTGATCTCTACTGTTCTGTTCGACAATTTCAGCGAGGTCATTCATGACCGTGTGAACATTCAGAACATTAAGCCCATTACCGATGAGGATTATATGGTGCGTGGCTGCACTGCTCTTTTGGATGCAATCGGCGGTGCGATACGTCACATCGGGAATATCTATAAGTACGCACGGGATGAAGATGTACCTGAGCATACCATGTTTGTTATTACAACAGACGGGATGGAGAACGCAAGCCGCAATTATGACAGCAATAAGGTCAAAGAGATGATCCGGCGCCAGAAGGAAAAATACGGCTGGGAATTTCTTTTCCTCGGAGCGAATATCGACGCTGTTGAGACGGCTAGGAGCTTTGGCATAAGCGAGGACCGTGCTGTCAACTATCACAGCGACAGCAAAGGAACTCAGCTCAATTATGAGGTTTTGAGCGATGCGATCAGTTCAGTTCGCCGTAACGCACCACTTGCGGCAGGTTGGAAATCGCGGATCGATGAGGATTACAGCAAAAGAAAAGGTACGAAAAAATAAAGCTCAGCGTGTCAAAAACAGTCCGTACTGATTGTATGTCAGTACGGGCTTTGGCTGCGTTATCCAATCGTTCCATGTGCAGCGAATCAAATCCTGTGCCGAAACAGTCCGTGCTGATTGCAATAAAAGTATAGATATCCTGTACCGCGCAGCGACAATCGGGTTTGTGCGTTGCCTTCGGGATAAAATTTGACAAACTGCACACGGTCTGTGGTCACAAAGGCAATAAATGAGATGAAATGCGTTTTTGTCATGGGGTGGTGGATAGTGACAAATTGTTCGTCTTCAACATTTTCTATGGTGATACTGTGCGTGTCATCCCATTCCTCCGCCTCCAGGGCTGGTAAAGTGATCCCGCAGCAGCTGACCAGACTATTGCCTGAACTGTGGATCACATTGCCGCAGACGGGACAGACATAAAACTTTCCCTGTCGTAAGTTGGCAGAAACATTTTTGTTTACGATGGGTTTCCCGTTCATAAGTTCGATAACCGAGATGCCCAACGCCTGTGCCAGAGGCTGCAACATTGAAATGTCCGGCAATCCTTTTGCTGTTTCCCATTTTGATATGGTTTTGCCGCTAACGCCGATCTTATCTCCCAGTTCCGATTGGGTCAGATTTTTGAGTTCTCGTAAAGAACGAATAGCCGCTCCTGTAACATAAGTATCCACAGGGTCACTTCCTTTCTGAGGACATTATCTCATACCGGGACTGTGGTTGCAACCTACGCTCCGTGGACAGGATGAAACTTAGTCCATTACGACTTTTTTCTTTCCGTTTTTCTTCATGGGACATTCCCTGATACGGGTGACAAAATCAAGGTTGACGATTTCGCGTTCGCCGCTTTTTCTCTCGATCACCATAGCGCTGTCGCCGATTTCTTTTATATCGCCCTGTAAGCTGTCAATTGAAGCGATGGTATAAACAATGCACTCTTTGCCAATAAACTGTTTTGCAAGCTCTTTCATAACAAATATCTCCTTATTTTGTTTTCTTCGGTATTGTAAATACCACACAGCCGCCGCTGTATTCCGCCTGTTTATAATCAATAAAAGAATGATCAGAATAATGACGAAGCCAGAATAGTTTCCCATTTCTTACCCTCCGGTCAGCCTTTCAGAAAATTTGAATTCCGGCCTTTGAGTATCTTATCGCTTCTCTGCAATATACCGACTGGTTGACAATCCAGATAAGGCACACTACAAAAGACGGTAAAAAACCCGTGCCGAAAACAAGGGCGCAGACGGCAAGACCTATGGCAAGCACGGAACAGACGATATTGGTGGCTCTGTATGCCTTAAAAGCGCATTTTCCAATCATTATCTTCTCTGTTTCATCACAGCTGTCTATCCATTTCTTCTGGAATCTGGTGTCATAAACGGACGCTGTTTTTTCGGGATTAATTCGTTTATAGGTGTCAATGCACTTTTGCTGCATCACTACAGATTCGATCATAATGGCCAGAAATCCAACAATACCTACAGCAAACAAAACTATACCGTTTTCCTCTGCTAAAGCTTCATAACCGGCGGAATACGAAGCGGCAATGAGAAAGTACGAAAGGATCAGGGATGCGCTGGTGATCCAAATGACAATGGAAAGCTGTTTATCGATCGTATCAGAAATTTCCTCGTTTTCACCGTCCCAGAAGGATAGCTGCTTCCATGCGCTTTTATAAAGTGGAATACAGACCGCCGGCACCATAACCGCCGTCACTAACATCAGCCAGGGGGCAATACAGGTCCCGAAAAACGCTCCTGCGTTTTTAATACTGTCTGCCAGCGTGTTCAGCCCATATTTTGCGGCGCAAAATCCCATAGAGCCGCCGACGATCATGCTGATGAGTACGATCAGCAGAAATTTTGGCATTGCCCTGCGATTTGCTTTTTTGATCTCATTGGTGTTATCCATTTTCTTCTTCCTCCTGCAAATAGAAGACCTCTTCTACTGTGACGCCGCATACCTTTGCAATCGTCAGGGCGAGGGTGACAGACGGCGAATAGTCGCCGCGTTCGATCAGGCTGATCGTCTGCCTTGAAACGCCGCATAATCGTCCCATTTCCTGCTGATTGACATTCAGCGCGGCTCTGCGTTCTTTTAAACGGTTACGTAATATCATACAGGACCTCCATATGACAAATATCGTTGTCTTAATGACAACTATCTTTGTCAAATTGCATTATATCCTAGTGGTTTCATCCTGTCAATAGGTTTAATGGATAAATTGCAAAATTACAAAGCAGATTCCGTAGTTAAAGGCAAAATACATAAAACCTGGTGAGCAAATAAAAAACTGCTGCAATGCCGCAAATTTTTAGCATGAAATTTCAGGATATTATTGAAAATACTGTCGAATAGTAGTAATATGTAAGCAAACAAATTGAATGTTCTATGGGAGCTTACCATGAAACAACTGTTGTGCTGCTTACTTATAGTGGGTCTGCTGCTCTGCCTGTGTTCGTGCAGTGATAATACCACGGAGATCACGGCTATGAAGGCGGACCTTCTTTCGTTAATGGAATCTATATCCTCCATAAGTCAGGCATTATCCGACGCGTCAGATGAACTGGCTTCCTTAAAAGCTGAAAACATGGAGCTGAGAACAGAGATCAGTGCTATCAGTCGGCAGCTTTCCGACCTGGCAGAACAGCTTGGCGGAACCTCCTATATCAGCGCTGAATCGTCGGCTTCTTATGAGGTGAGATCTGAACCGAAAAACCAAACTGTGTCCGACGAAGCCGAAATCGGAAAAAAATCGTCAGGCTCTGTCTCCGAGACTGCTGCAATATCGACGACCGATTTGCAAAGATCCCAGCCAGCTGTTGAGTCAGCCACCTCTGAGGAGACTGCCACCGTTTCCGGCTCCGCTTTGAGCAGGGTATATGTCACGCCCACCGGTTCAAGATACCACCTTGATCCCAACTGCGGCAAAGGGACCTATACCGAAGCGACTTTAGACGAGGCTTTGGCCAGAGGGCTGACTCCCTGCAAAAAATGCGCCGGAGGTTGATGCGCTGCCTGGGGGACAGCGACGTGTTTTCGTTCAGCCCTTCGCTGGAGAAGAAAATTTCACACGCATCCAGCCTGCCATAGGTTAATGTGCCGGTCTTTTCGAAGGCGATAGTACCCACCTTGCCCTTTTTTTCAGCGTGTCAAAATAGTCCGTTGGACTATTTTGACACGGGTTCTTGAGGCCTTCGGCAGTTATAGTTTTGGCGAAGCCAAAACTATGGAAGCCAGCTTGCTGACTTTGCGTACTTCAAAAAGGCCGCCATGCGGCCTTTTTCGCACGTTTGAAGGCCGAGTAGTGAAATTTCCGGGACGTCAATGCTTGCATTGACGTTTTACACTGCCGCCGGAAATTTCATATGTGAATTTTTTCGCCGCTAACACGGCGAACTCTACGAGGTTTTTTGACAGTCTCAAAACCGTAAGTTTTTCAGAAACTTCCGGTTTTTTATGTTTTTTCTCTTTGATTTGGACTGCGAATATTGTATAATAGTGACAATATAGTGCGAACAAAGGAGTGTTGATATGGACTATGTTATCGAAATGCTGAACATCACCAAAGAATTCCCGGGAATAAAGGCCAACGATAACATCACGCTTCAGCTTAAAAAAGGTGAGGTCCACGCATTGCTGGGTGAGAACGGCGCTGGTAAATCCACCCTGATGAGCGTGTTGTTTGGCCTTTATCAGCCGGAAGAGGGAACCATCAAGAAGAACGGTCAGGTCGTTTCGATCAAAAATCCAAACGATGCGAACACCCTGAACATCGGTATGGTCCATCAGCATTTTAAGCTGGTTGAAGTTTTTTCGGTGCTTGACAATATCATCCTTGGGGTCGAACCCAGTAAAATGGGATTTTTGAAAAAAGCCGAAGCACGGAAAAAGGTGATCGAGCTTTCTGAAAAATACGGCCTTCACGTTGACCCCGATGCTCTTATCGAAGATATATCCGTCGGTATGCAGCAGAGGGTCGAGATCCTCAAGATGCTTTATCGCGAAAACGAGATACTTATCTTTGACGAACCTACCGCAGTTCTGACTCCTCAGGAGATACAGGAACTGATGGCCATAATGAAGGCTTTTACCAGAGAAGGTAAGTCTATCCTGTTTATCACCCATAAGCTATCCGAGATAATGGCTGTCGCTGACAGATGCACCGTTCTGCGTAAAGGCAAATGTATTGGAACGGTCGACGTCAAAAACACCACCAAGGAAGAGCTTTCCCGGATGATGGTCGGCAGAGATGTCAGCTTTACTGTCGAAAAAGCTCCTGTTGAACTGGGCGAAACCGTTTTGGAGGTCAAAAACGTTACTGTCGCTTCCAAGATCCACAAAAACAATGCGGTCAAAAACGTTTCGTTCAATGTTCGCCGCGGTGAGATCGTTTGCCTTGCAGGTATCGAGGGCAATGGCCAGACCGAATTCGCTTATGCCCTGACAGGACTCGAACCTCAGACCGAGGGCAGCTTTGTCCTTTGTGGGCAGGACATATCTGACGCATCTATCCGTCAGCGCTCAAAGCTTGGTATGAGCCATATACCCGAGGACCGTCACAAACACGGACTCGTGCTTGATTATACTCTTGCAGAAAACATGGTTTTGCAGCGATACTGGCAGCCGGAATTCCAAAAGAACGGCTTTATCAAAAAATCAGCCGTCAGAGCCTATTCCGACAAGCTTATTGAACAGTACGACGTAAGAAGCGGCCAGGGGTCGGATACTATCGTTCGCTCCATGTCAGGTGGTAACCAGCAAAAGGCCATTGTCGCCCGCGAGATCGATAAGCAGCCTGAGCTGCTGGTGGCTATTCAGCCTACCCGTGGTCTGGATGTGGGCGCTATCGAATATATCCATAAGCAGCTTGTTGCCCAGCGTGATGCAGGAAAGGCGGTCCTTCTCATTTCTCTCGAACTTGACGAGGTAATGGATGTGTCCGACAGGATACTGGTCATGTATGAAGGCGAAATAGTCGGTGAGTTTAAGCCGGATAGCGTAACGGTGGACGAGCTTGGCCTTTACATGGCAGGTGCCAGGAAACAGAAAGCGGGTGAGGAGATTGAATAAAAAGAAGCTTTTGCAAACCCCCGGTTTTACCAGCTTTATTGCTTCGCTGGTATCCATCCTCTGCGGATTGCTCATCGGTATGATACTGCTGTTTGTGTTCGATGCGGGACATGCGCTGTATGGCATGGACAGCCTGTTGACCGCAGGTATCTCCAGCAAGGCAAAGATCGCCAAGGTGCTTTATCAGGCCGCGCCGCTGATAATGGTCGGACTTTCTGTCGGCTTCGCCTTCAAAACCGGTCTGTTCAATATCGGTGCCACCGGCCAGTACACCGTTGGTGCCTGTGCGGCTCTTATGGTTGGCATAGTGTTTCAGATGCCCTGGTGGGTTGCTCTTATAGCGGCTATGATAGCCGGTGCTGTTTGGGGTTTCCTTCCCGGACTCTTTAAGGCGTTTTTCAATGTCAACGAGGTCATAACCGCCATTATGTTCAACTGGATCGGTCTGTTTGCTGTCAACCTGATCTTTGCAAATACTCCCCGGGTCCTGGCGAATTATTATGGCGCTTCAAATGCTGACCGTACCGCTGCTCTTGAAGCGGCTAACCCCGGTGCAGTGATCCCCAAGGCCGGGTTGGATTCCCTCTTGAGTTCTAACTACATGAATATCAGCATTTTCATAGCCGTTGCCTTTGCAATAATCATGTATGTGATACTCAACAAAACAGTTTTCGGATATGAACTCAAAGCCTGCGGCAACAATCGCAACGCCAGTGAATATGCAGGCATAAACTCAAAAAGAAACATCATCCTTTCGATGGTGATCGCCGGTGCTCTGGCAGGGATTGGCGGCGGTATTTACTATCTGGCAGGAACCGGCCAGTACACCATCGAAAAGAGCCTGCTGGCTATGGGCTTTAACGGTATTCCGGTGGCTCTGCTGGCAGCGTCGAACCCTATCGGAACCATCCTTTCGGCTATTTTTATCTCCTATATTCAGGTCGGCGGCGACGCCATGCAGCCCGAATATGCCAAGGAAACCATCGATATAATAATTGCTGTTATAATCTATCTCAGCGCGTTTTCTCTGCTTATGAAAGAGCTTATTACCTCCTTGCAAAGCAGAAAGAAACACGAAACCAATAACGATGCCAATGGAAAGGGGGACCAACAATGAAGATCCTTGCCGACGTTTTAAGCGCAACTGTGGTTTTTGCCGTACCCCTTTTGCTGGTGGCTCTTGGCGGTATGTTTTCAGAGCGCAGCGGAATTATCAATATTGCTCTCGAAGGTATTATGATAATCGGCGCATTATGTTCATGCCTTGCCCTCAAAGTTTTTGACCAGTCGGGATTTGGTCCGGAGCATCCTTATCTGGCCTATTCGGCAGCCATTCTGGTGGCTGCAATTACGGGCGCAGTGTTCTCGCTGCTTCTGGCCTTTGCATCCATCAACCTTAAAGCCGACCAGACCATCGGCGGCACCGCCCTCAATACGCTGGCTCCCGCATTCGCTATTGTACTTACCTGGGCCATCCAGGGCCAGGGTCAGACTACCATCCTTATCCCTACCTGGGTACGTATTGGCTCCGTTTCCGCTGATGCAGGATTTTTTGAAAGGTTTTTATTCAAAAACCTTTATCTCACGACTCCGCTGGCGCTCATTATCCTGGTGGCTTCGGTCATCGTTCTTTACAAAACCCGGTTTGGACTCCGGCTCAGAGCCTGCGGCGAGCATCCTTCTGCTGCCGACTCGGTGGGTATAAATGTTTATCGCATGAGATATGCCGGAGTTATCATTTCCGGTGTTTTGGGCGGCATCGGAGGACTGGCATTCACAGTTGCTGCCGGCAGCGGATTCCAGTCCGACGTTGCTGGCTATGGCTTCCTTGCGCTGGCTGTTATGATATTTGGCAACTGGAAGCCCATCAATATTCTCGGCGCGGCCTTGTTCTTTGCCCTGTTTAAGGTCATTGGTGCATACGCCGGAAGTATTCCTTTCCTGCCCAGCTTTGAAAACGTTAAAAGCGCAACGTATATATATCAGATGCTGCCATATATCGTTACTATGATAGTCCTGGTATTTACATCTAAAAAATCCCGTGCGCCCAAGGCCGAGGGCGTACCCTATGATAAAGGCTCAAGATAAAGCATTAACATCAGCCCCCTTTGCCGCATATTTTATGTGGTAAAGGGGGTATTTTTTTGAACACAGGAACGATTTCAGCAAGAGTATATACATCAAACGCGGAAATACCCGTACAGAATGCCGGGGTTGGAATCACGATGCGGACCGACAGCGGCAGCAGACTGTTGGGCTACAGATATTCGGACGAAAACGGGAAAACACCACCGGTGACCGTTGAAGCCCCGGACGCAGAGCTGAGCCGCCTGCCAGGGACCGAACTGCCATTTGCCGCGGTGGATGTTATCGTGGCTCATCCTGATTACAAAACCATTCTGATCGAAAACGTGCAGATTTTTTCCGGTGTCGAGACTGTTCAGCCGGCTCAGCTTATTCCTGTTGGAGAATTTCCGCTGCTGATAGACGAGTCAGAGGTGTTTGACATCTCGGCCCAAAACCTGTGAAAGGAGGGATGAGATATGCCGCCTGTTATACCCGTCGTTCCCCAGGAGATCACGGTCCATCTGGGATATCCATCGTCCTATGCGCAAAACGTAACGGTACCTTTTGTTGACTATATCAAAAACGTGGCATCCAGCGAGATTTATCCGACCTGGGATGAAAGCGCCATCAGGGCAAACGTTCTGGCTCAGGTATCTTATGCCCTTAACCGGGTGTATACCGAATACTATCCCAGCCGGGGATATGATTTCAACATAACCAACAGCACTGCTGTTGATCAGAAATTTATCCAGGGGAGAAATACCTTTGAGAACATTGACCGGATAGTTGAGGAAATATTCAACGATTATATCCGCCGCATAGGAGTGACAGAGCCGTTAGCGGCCAAGTATTGCAACGGCACCACCTCCACCTGCGACGGTTTGTCCCAGTGGGGAAGTCAGAGCCTGGCAGAGGCCGGATATGACTCGTTTCAGATATTGCAAAACTATTATGGCAGCGATATTGAACTGGTCATTGATGCGCCCATAGGAGGGATCCAAAGCCTTTACCCTGGTCAGCCCCTTCGGCTGGGAGACAGCGGGAGCGATGTCAGCGCGATGCAGGTGGCTTTGAACAGGGTTTCCCAAAGCTATCCGGCAATACCGAAAATCGACCCTGTAGACGGATATTTTGGCCCCAATACAGAGGAGGCGGTTGAAAAATTTCAGGAGATATTTGATCTGACCGTTGATGGGATCGCCGGTAAGGCTACATTCAATCAGCTTATACGGCTGTATGTGGGGCTGCTAAAGCTATCCGAACTGGCATCGGAGGGACAGCGCATCTTTGGCGGCGCAGTACAATATAAAGACAGCCTTTCGGCCGGAGACACGGGAGAGGGGGTAATGTATTTGCAATATATGCTGGATGTGCTGAGCAGCTTTATTGAGCAGATACCACCGGTGGAAATGACCGGAAGCTTTGACCAGCAGACGGTAAACGGAGTTGTGGCCTTTCAAAAATACAACGGTCTGGCGGCTGACGGAATTGTAGGCCAGCAGCTGTGGGACCTTTTGACCCGGGAGTACAACGGGATCGACCAGACCGTGCTTTCCATGGAGGTATATTTTCCCAATGAAGATGCCGGTGTTCAGGTAATACCGACTGCATCCCGGCCAAGGACGGCTATGCTACAGCAGCGGCTTAACAGATTGTCCGGGACCTGTCCGGAGATCGGGGCTGTACCCGTATCCGGCACGGCAAATAATGCTACGGTTTATGGAATACGCCAGTTTCAGAAAATCGCCGGACTACCCGTAACCGGAAAAATGGATAAGTCTTCCTGGCAGGCATTGGCAGTATTGGAGCGGGAAATGAGCTTTGCAGGAGCGACGCGTCTGACTCAGTTCCCGGGATTTGAGCTTAAGAAAGGTATATCAGATGAGGTGATGGAATGATAAACGAAGCGGATTTTCTGGGCCAACCAGTGAAAAGCCTTCAGCAAATGCTAAGGACCATTATGCTCCATGAGAACGAAGCGGGACTGATTGCCGCCAACGGGGAGTATGGGACCGAGACAGAGCTGGCTGTGAGGAAATATCAGCGCTCCAGAGGACTGACGGTTACAGGAACAGTAGACAACGAAACCTGGAGCAGTATAAGAGAGGATTATCTGAAACTCATAAGCCTTGAAACTGTTTATGAACCCGGACTGTTTGGCGACTGGCGACTGGCGGTTGAGCCTGGCCAGTATCACCCCCATATGTATATGGCCCAGGGAATGATGACGGCATTGAGAAAAGAGCTTGTGGATATGCCGCCAGTGGACAGCACGGGCATAAATGACGAAAAAACGGCCCGCGCGTTAAGTTGGGTCCAAAATCGCGCGGGCCTTATAGAAGACGGTGTGTTTGATAAATTTACGTGGGAGATGCTCAGCGGGATGTACTATGCGTATCTGACAAGAAATCCGGATTATTTGCCCAGACCATAGTCTGCGGCCAGCTTTGTGAAAGCGGGGATAGAGTTGACAATGGTGTCATAGCTTACGCAATAGGCAAGACGCACGTATCCGGGACAGCCAAAGGATGAGCCGGGAACCAGCAGAAGATTATACTTTTTTGCGTCATTGCAGAAAGCCTTTTCGTCGGCCACAGGGGATTTGACAAAGAGGTAAAAAGCGCCCTGGGGCTTTGCGCATTCAAAACCGAGAGCAAGAAGCTCGCTGTATAGCTTTTCACGGTTGCGATCATAGGCCGCAACATCGGACTTTTCGTTCAGACAGTGCATCACTACCCGCTGCATCAGAGATGGGGCGTTTACAAATCCCAAAATACGGGTAGCCACAGACAGGCCGGAAATGACCTCGTCAAAATCTTTCATCCTGCTGCTGACAGCCAGATATCCGATACGTTCACCGGGAAGGGAAAGAGACTTGGAAAAAGAGTAGCCAACAATGGTGTTGCCATAGTAGTTGGGAAGCCAGGGGACGGTTACGCCGTCGTAAGCCAGCTCGCGGTAAGGTTCGTCAGAGATAAGGCAGATGTCGATGCCAAACTCCGCCTGCTTTTCGTTAAGTACCTGAGCTATAGCCGTGATGGTTTCATCCGAATAGACAACGCCGGTGGGGTTGTTGGGGCTGTTAATGATAACTGCTTTGGTTTTTGGGGTTATGGCCTGACGAAGGCCCTGGATATCGGGCTGGAAGCTGTCGAGGTTCGGGGCGACAGCAACAAGAGTGCCGCCAAAGTTGTCAACGTAGTTTCTGTATTCGCCAAAGAACGGGGCAAAGGTGATAACTTCGTCGCCGGGAACAAGGATGGTTTTGAGGGCGGAGTTCAGGCCGCCTGCCGCTCCGACAGTCATAACAATGTTCTTTTCGGTGTAATCGGTGCCAAAACGGGAGTTGAGTGAGGCGGCAATTGCCAGACGAACATCTTCGTAGCCGGAGTTGCTCATATATCCATGGACCATCAGGCTGTCTTCGGATTCAAGGATCTGGATGGCAGCCTGCTTTACCATATCAGGAGCGGGTACGCTGGGATTGCCAAGGGAAAAATCGAAAACGTTTTCTTTGCCGTATATTCCGGCCAGACGCTGGCCTTCTTCGAACATGGCTCTGATAGCCGAGCTTCCGCTGACGAGAGCTTTCATTTTGTCGGAAATCATGGATCTTATCTCCTTAGTTATAGTTATGAAAATAATATACAACAAAGGCAAATCAATTACAAGAGCTGCAAATAAGTATTCATTATCATGCACATATTCTATTCAAGAAGGAAAACTTGCAATCTGACGGTGATTATGCACAAAATTGTCGGAGATCATAATATAAACTTCATAATCATATGACTTAACTTGGGGTTGAAAAATCAAAACGGTGAATGTATAATTAAGTAAAATTTCATATGAGGCGAAATTGCCGTATTAAAATTCAGAATGTGGGGGATACCAATGATTAAAAATTCATATTTGCAGGACGTGTATGAGCAGGTCAAAAAAAGAAACCCCGGCGAAAACGAGTTTCTTCAGGCGGTTGAGGAAGTCCTTGAAAGTCTCGAAACCGTTGTTGACAAAAGACCAGAGTACCAGAAGGCCGGACTCATGGAGAGATTTGTCGAACCCGAGAGATTTATCCAGTTCCGTGTACCCTGGGTCGATGACAATGGCAACGTTCAGGTCAACCGCGGATACCGGGTCCAGTTCAATTCTGCCATTGGTCCCTATAAGGGCGGCCTGCGGTTCCATCCCTCTGTAAGCGCATCTGTTATCAAATTCCTCGGATTTGAGCAGATACTAAAAAACAGCCTTACCGGTTTGCCTATGGGCGGCGGCAAGGGCGGTTCCGATTTTGACCCCAAGGGCAAATCCGATGCCGAGGTCATGCGTTTTTGCCAGAGCTATATGACAGAGCTTTATCGTCATATCGGCCAGTTTGTCGACGTTCCTGCCGGAGATATCGGTGTCGGCGCTCGAGAGATCGGATATCTTTTTGGACAGCTTAAGCGCATTAAGAACGAGTTTGAGGGCGGCGTGCTTACCGGTAAGGGCATCAGCTATGGCGGTTCTCTGGCCCGTACTGAGGCCACCGGCTTCGGGGCCTGCTACTTTGCTCAGGAAATGCTCAAATGCATGAAAAACGACAGCTTTGAAGGCAAGACGGTTATTATCTCCGGTTCAGGCAATGTCGCGATTTTTGCCTGCCAGAAGGCTACTGAGCTTGGTGCAAAGGTGGTCGCAATGTCCGATTCCAATGGCTATGTTTTTGATCCCGAAGGCATTGACCTGAACGCGGTTAAGGATATTAAGCTCAATAAGCGCGGACGTATAAGCGAATATATTGATTACAGGCCCGGTGCAAAATATGAAGAAGGCCATGGCATATGGGGGATCAAGTGCGATATCGCCATGCCCTGTGCCACCCAGAACGATATTGATGTTGAAGACGCTGAAAAACTTATTGCCAACGGTGTTATGGCTCTGGTCGAGGGCGCAAATATGCCCACTACCACCGCTGCCGTAAACCTGTTCCAGGAAAAGGGTATCCTCTTTGCTCCTGCCAAGGCTGCCAATGCTGGCGGCGTGGCCACCTCCGGTCTTGAAATGAGCCAGAACAGCCTTCGCCTGAGCTGGACCTTCGAAGAGGTAGAAGCCAGACTTAAGGATATTATGATAGGTATTTTCCACAATGCCTACAACGCATCCGTTGAATGCGGTTGTGAGGGCAACCTGGTCGTTGGCGCTAACGTTGCGGGCTTCCTTAAGGTTGCCGACGCCATGATGGCTCAGGGAATCGTTTAACGGGTCAATTGCCAACAGATAAATAACGAACCCCCGCAGGGTCAGGACAGGTGTTCCTGAACCTGCGGGGGTTCGTTTGTCCTCAGGCACGTTCCATTGAGCTTTCATTCCAGTCTCTGAAAAGCAGAGAAATGCACCATATTCCGGCAAGGCCGATGATAGTATAAATGACGCGGCTTATGCCTGCGGTCTGGCCACCAAAAATCCAGGCGACGATGTCAAACTTGAAAATACCTACCAATGCCCAATTGAGCGAGCCGATTATGGAAAGGGTAAGGGCTGTCTTGTCCATGATCATACCTCCGATATTTAATACGTCCATATTGTTGCCTATACCTTGAAAATTATTCAATATGTACATTTGTCTTTGATACGCGGACAAAAGTTTGTGGGATTGGACGGGCAAAAAGGGCTTTATTTGCCAGGATTTTTATTGTATACTAGTGGTCATCAAATGAGATCACACATCTCTATGGAGGTTTATCATGAAATATATACTCGTTATTGGCGACGGTATGGCCGACAATCCTGTACCTGAGCTGGGAGGAAGGACTCCTCTTGAAGTTGCCGAAAAACCGTTTATTGACTCTCTGGCGGCAAAGGGTGTACTTGGCACTGTAAGAACTGTACCTACTAATCAGCCTCCCGGAAGCGATACCGGCATCATGTCAATTTTTGGCTGTGACCCCAATAAGTATTATACTGGCAGAAGCCCCCTTGAAGCTGCCGGTTCCGGGGTGGAGGTCAATGCCGGTGATGTCAGCTATCGCTGCAATATGGTTTGCCTTGAAGATGGTGATATGCCCTTTGAGCAAAAACGGATCCTTTCACATAATGCCGGTTCTATCGAAGGCGACGAATCTATTGCCATAGTTAAGGCCCTTTTCGACGACCCTGAGTTTAAGGCCGAATCTGAGAAAATGGGACTTAAGGTCTGGCCTTCGCCTTCTTTCAGACATATTGTTACCCAGAAAAACGGAGATGTTAAAGGCGCGAAGTTCCAGCCGCCCCATGATATTCTTGGCAAGGTTATTGGAGATTATAGGTTTTCCGGAAACGAAAACGCAGAGAATCTCTGGAAGCTTATGGAACTGGCCAATAAGGTCCTGGACCATCATCCGCTGAACGAATCCCGCAGGCAGAGGGGGCTTAAGCCCGCCAACTGCGTTTGGTTCTGGGCTGAGGGTACGGCTGTTCAGCTGCCGTCCTTTGTTGAACAGTATGGCAAATATGGCGGAGTCGTTTCTGCCGTACCGCTTTGCCATGGTATCGCTGTCTTGACCGGGCTTTATCCCATTTCTGTTGAAGGCGCTACCGGCGAAACTGAAACCAACTGCGAGGGCAAGGTCCAGGCCGCTTTTGACGCGCTTATGAAGGGTGACAGCTTTGTTGCCGTTCACCTGGAAGGTCCGGACGAGGCGACTCATAACGGAAACCTTGAAGAAAAGCTGCTTTGCATAAAATATCTCGATAGCCGGATCGTCAAGCCTCTTTGCGAAAAACTTGACGGAGCCGGTGTTGAGTATCGTATGCTTATTCTTGCTGACCACAAAACCCTTATGTCCACCAGAGGACATGACGGCGAGCCGGTACCGTACCTCATTTACGACAGTACAGTAGATACGGGCTGTGGCCTGACTTATACCGAAAAGAACGGCCTTACCGGACCGTTTATCGACGCAGGCACCAAAATCATGGGCCAGCTTATCAACGAATAGGAGAAACGATAATGATCGAGAATAAAAAACTGGGGTTTTATCCGGCTGATATTTTACTGCCGGCTGACCAGGATATGACCAAGTGGTCTGTGGTAGCCTGTGATCAATATACCTCCGAGCCTGAGTACTGGCAGGCTCGGGAGAAAGAGATCGGCAGCGCACCCTCGACCATGAAGCTTACTCTGCCGGAAATATATCTTGAGCAGGATGATGTGGACAGCCGCATATTAAACATCAATGCCGAAATGGATAGCTGCATCCAACAGGGTATCTTTGCTACATATGAAAACTGCTTTGTCTATCTTGAACGCAGGCAGGCCAACGGCAAAGTCCGTCACGGACTTGTTGGCAGGATAGACCTTGAGGATTATAGCTATGTACCCGGTGACGGAACCTATATCAGAGCCACCGAGGGTACTATCCTTTCCCGTATCCCCCCCAGAGTTAAGGTCAGGGAAAACGCTGCCCTGGAATTCCCCCACATCATGCTGCTGGTGGACGACAGAGACGATATCCTTATTGGCGGTGTTCGGGGCCAGAAGGACAATATGAAAAAGCTTTATGACTTTGAGCTTTCCGGCGGCGGTGGCCACAGCACCGGTTATCTGGTCGAGGGCCATATGCTGGACATGGTCGCCCGGAGTCTCGAAAAGCTGACTGACGAAGACGATTTCGGTTGTAAGTACCATATCGACGACCGCCGTGTCCTGCTGTTTGCCGTGGGCGATGGCAACCATTCTCTGGCTACGGCGAAGGAGCATTGGGAACGCTTGAAAAAAGCTGACCCTGCCCTGGAAGGTAGCTGCCATCCTGCCAGATACGCATTGGTCGAGGTGGTCAATATCCACGATCAGGCGCTGGAGTTTGAACCTATCCACAGAGTGATATTTGATATCGACCCTGAGAAATTGCTTATGGCTCTTGCTGCTGAAAACCAGGATGCTAATCGAACCTATGACATCAGCTTCGTTTGGACCGGAGGTACCGGCACTGTTAAGCTCGATGCCGAAAAAAGCGGGCTGCCGGTAGGCGCCTTGCAGAACTTTTTGGACAGATATCTTGCGGAAAACGGCGGCAGGATAGATTATATTCATGGCGAAGATGTGGTCAATTCCCTGTGTAAAGAGAAAAATACAATCGGTTTTCTGCTTCCGCCAATTGAGAAGGCATCTCTTTTCAAGGGAGTTATTGTTGACGGCGTTTTGCCGAGAAAAACATTCTCCATGGGCGAAGCCCACGACAAGCGCTATTATCTCGAAGGCCGCAGGATAAAATGAAAGCATATGGAAAGCTCAATCTGACCCTTGACGTGCTGGGTATGCGGGATGACGGATATCACGATATTTCATCCGTTATGCAAACAGTCAGCCTCAGCGATGAAATAACGGTCACAACAGGACAAAACGAATGGTCGATAGTGTCCGAAAACCCGCTGATGCCCAGGGATAGCCGCAACCTTGCTATGAAAGCAGCAATCGCCTTTTGCAAAAAAGCTGGAATAGATACGGCCATGACCATATCCATTGACAAAAAAATACCCATTTTTGCCGGTCTTGGGGGAGGAAGCGCAGATGCTGCCGCTGTGCTTTTGGAGCTTGACCAGATCTATAACAGCGCACTCGACAGGCAGCAGCTTGAAGAGCTTGCTCTCGAGATCGGTTCTGACGTGCCGTTTTTCCTTTATGGAGGAACCTGCCTTGTGGAAGGAAGGGGACAGCTGGTAAGAGCGGCGCCCAGATTTCCGGACTGCTGGTTTGTTATTTGCAAGCCTGATATGGATATGAGCGCAGGTCAGATGTATGGACTGCTGGACAGAAAGGGGATACAGGTTCGGCCCGATAATGCTGCCTTTTTAGGGTTTTGTGCTGACGGAGATCTGCCCGGAGCCTGCGGACAGATGGTCAATGTTTTTGAGCCGTTGGCCGCTGAGTTGTGCAGCGACATACCGGTCATCAGACAGCAGCTTTTGCACCATGGAGCCTTGGCGGCAACGCTGACCGGAAAGGGTCCATCTGTGTTTGGTGTATTTGACGACGAAGGGCAGGCTTGTCTGGCGTATAAAGAGCTAAAACGCAGCTATAACAATACTTATTTGGCAAAAAATGTATAGAATGTGGAATCACCGTCAATAATTCCGAATAACTGCTGATCAAATCAGCGGTTATCTGATGGATTAAATTATTGGCGGTGATTTTTATATGAAACTCAAGCGCATTGAAGTGGCGGTTTTGATCGGATTGCTGGCGGCTCTGCTGGTTGGCGGCGCAAATGCTCAGGGGAACAGAATTACAGAAAGCGTTATAAGGCTCCATGTGGTAGCCAACTCAGATTCGGAAGAAGATCAGGCATTAAAGCTGCTGGTCAGAGATCGGGTCCTTGAACTGACGACCGATTTGGGAGATGATCTGGACCAGGCGACGAAGCAGTTGAACGACAGCCTGGAGGAGATACAGGCTCAGGCGCAGGAACTGGTTTATGAAATGGGATACGATTATCCTGTTGCTGTCAGGCTTACGACCGAGGCTCTTGATACTCGAAAATATGACAGTTTTTCCCTTCCAGCCGGAGAGTATCTTGCTCTCAGAGTGACTATAGGCAGTGGGGAAGGAAAGAACTGGTGGTGCGTGGTGTTCCCACCAATCTGCATGGCATCCTGTTCTCAGGAGCTTACGGCTCAGGCGATGGCATCCGGACTTGATCCGGACGACATTGCGCTTATTACAGGAGAGGATCAGGTATATGTTTTTAAATTCAAGCTTATAGAGCTGGTGCAGTCCATCAAAATGTTGTATAATCAGTAAACAACGGCTACTTTTGGAACGGAGAAAACGCATTATGCTTAAAATAATCACTGGCCGGGAGGGTTGTGGCAAGACCCGGCGGATAATGGACGAGATATCAAAAGGCAGCAGGTCGGTGCTAATCGTTCCTGAGCAGTATTCACACGATGCCGAACGACTTCTGTGCAGCCTTGGCGGAGACGATATATCCATGAGGGCGGAGGTGCTTAGCTTTACCCGACTTGCTAATCGGGTTTTTTCTGAAGTCGGCGGTCTTGCGGTCCAGTATCTTGACGACTGCGGAAGGTTGCTGGCTATGGATCTTGCTATCAGGCACGCTTCGCCGGTTTTGAAAGTATTTGGCGCGGTGTCGTCCTGGCCGGATCATCTTGAAAATATGCTGTCGATGATAGACGAGCTTCAAAATTATGGCGTTTCATCCGAAAAGTTACAGCTGGCTGCCGAACAAACCGAAGGTATGCTGTCGGCAAAGCTGGACGAGCTGGCCATAATATCAGATGCTTATGACGCAGTGACAAAAAACGGTCGGGCCGACCCTACCCACCGATTGACCATGCTGGCTGACAAAATATGTGACTGGGCTGGCGGAAGGCGCTTTTACATAGATTGCTTTACGGATTTTACCAAGCTTGAATCCGACGTAGTAGACCAGTTAATACGTTTCGGCGATTCGGTAACCGTTTGCATGACCTGCGACGATGACGAAATATATGACCTTCAAAGAGAAACCATCAGACGGCTCAAAAGCATGGCTGATGGTCACGGAGTTAAATGTACCGTAGAAAAGCTGCCTCCTGCTTCAAAACCCAAAGCTGAGCTGCAATGGCTGGATATGGGATTGTTCGATTATGAGGTCGAGCCTTATGACGGCGACTGTCCGGCTATTGAACTTGCCGTGTCCTCATCCATAGTCGATGAGTGCGAGTGGGCAGCTGCTCAATGCAGAAGATTAGCGGCCACTGATAATGCCCGGTGGCAGGACATTTCAATTGCTGTCAGTGATATGGATCAATACCGCCTTTTGCTCCAACGGACCTTCGAGCGGTTTCAGGTCCCGTTTTATCTCAGCCATAAAGAGGATATTGTCAGAAAGCCTGCGATCTCGGTGGTTTGCGCTGCGCTGGATTCAGTTGCCGGTGGTTATGAATATGACGATGTTTTTTCATTTTTGAAGTCCGGATACAGTCTACTGAGCAGCGACGAATGTGACGCGCTGGAAAATTATGTTATCTCCTGGAACATTCACGGCTCCATGTGGAAAAGCGATTGGAGCTTTGACCCACAGGGGTATGGTCGGGAGGCTACGGAAGAGTCCACTGCCGAATTGATAAGGATAAATCAGCTCAGATGCCTTGCTGTGGAGCCTCTTGCCAGACTTGAACAGCGGCTGAATTCTGCTGAAAACTGCGAGGAAATGGTTAGTGGGCTGTATGAACTTATGCTGACCATTGATATTCCCGGCAAGCTCCAAAGCCGCCAGAAGGAATTGATAGAACAGGGCAGAGACAGAGAAGCCGAAGAATGCTCATCTTTGTGGGATGTGCTTGTAAACATACTTGAGCAGGCAAGCTCTATGACCGGCAGCGAAAGAATAACTGTTTTGGATTTTTCAAAGCTTTTCAGGCTTGCTGCATCGACCGGAGACATAGGAACAATACCGGTGTATTACGATGCCGTTACTATTTGCGAAACAGCAAGAATGAGATT
This sequence comes from uncultured Oscillospiraceae bacterium, assembly GCA_964384255.1. Taxonomy (GTDB): domain Bacteria; phylum Bacillota; class Clostridia; order Oscillospirales; family Oscillospiraceae; genus SIG469. The sequence goes on from CAYLKH010000026.1 coordinate 19,255, forward strand.
TCGCGCGACCAGGTATCTCATTGTTCTGGGCGCCAACGATTCGCTGATGCCTTCAACTCCTTCAATTTCGGGAGTAATATCTGAGGACGAGCGCCAGCAGCTTATTGACCTTGGGATCGAACTTGCACCGGCTGCTAACGAGCAGATCATGCGTCAATTTGGTACTCTGCATAGCTGCCTGCTCAGCCCTTCGGAAAAACTGATGGTGTCGTATCCTGAATTTGCTAATGATGGCAGCGAGCTTAGGCCGTCGATCGTCGTCCAGCGCATCAGGACGCTATTTCCACAGTTGAAAATTATCAGGACCGGCCAGGATGACAGACTCTGGTCAGAGCAGACAGCCTTTGAAGCTGCTTTTTCTGACGAAAGCACAGGACTTTTGGACTGGATACAAAGCAGCGAAGATCTGAGATCAAGATATAACGCGGTCAGGGACGCTGCCGGGATGAAGCCGGTCAGCCTGTCGCAGCTAAGCTCAGAGATGCTTTATGGCAGGAAGATAAGACTATCGGCAACCAGAATAGATAAGTTCAATTCCTGCAAATTCTCTTATTTCATGGAGTATGGCCTAAAGGCATCTGCCCGGAAACAGATGGAATTTGCCGCTCCTGAATATGGCACTTTTGTTCACTATGTGCTGGAAGGGATATGTACCTTTGTCAGGGACAGAGGAGGATTTAAGAGCTTTGATAAAAGGCTGCTGCCCAAAGTAGTTGACGAGCTTACGGAAAAATATGTTACCACCCAGATGGCAGGAGGACTGGACAACAAGAGCCAGAGGTTCAGATATCTTTTTGCACGGCTGCAAAAGAACGTCCGTTCTGTGGTGGATAATGTATATGACGAGCTTGCATGCTCGGACTTTGTGCCGCTTGACTTTGAGCTGGCGTTTAATGAGCGCAGTCAACTGGGACCGGTGGAGATTTATGAAAATGGGAAGACCTCATCCGTGGTCGGTTTTGTTGACAGAGTAGACGGTTATGTCAAGGATGACAGGTTGTATTTGAGGGTAGTAGACTACAAAACCGGAAAGAAGAGCTTTGACTTTACAGATATACGCTATGGTATGGGGCTGCAAATGCTCATTTATCTGTTTGCCCTGGGATCCTCGGGAGAAGAGTATTATGGGAAGAAAATCGTTCCGGCGGGGGTGATATATATGCCTGCCAGAGACGAACTGATAAAAACGTCCCGGACGGTCACCGACCAGGAGCTGCAAGCCCTCAGAGATTCGGCGCTTACCAGAAGCGGGCTGCTGATCGATGACCCCGAGATACTACAGGCGATGGAAAACCATGAGGACAGCTTCAGGTTTTTGCCGGTCAAGCTAAAAAAGGACGGTCAGCTTTCTCGGGACAGTATCGCGTCATCTGAGCAGCTGGGCAAGCTGGCACGATATATCGACAAAACTCTTCGTCAGCTGACAGCTGAGCTCAGCGGCGGGCAGATACAGCCAGACCCCTACAAAACCGGCGACAGCTATCCCTGCAAATATTGCGATTATGCCGACGTTTGTGGCCATGATGGGCAAAGCTTCAGATATTTGAAAAAATATCCCGCCGACGAGTTTTGGCAGTTTATTGAACAAGGAGGAGATGACAATGCCTGAGCTGACTGAACAGCAAAAGGCTGTAGTCGACAGCAGGGGAGGTCCTCTGCTGGTTTCGGCAGCGGCGGGATCAGGAAAGACCTTTGTTCTTGTGCGCCGTCTTATGGAAATGATGACTGACGAAGCTGCGCCTGCATCAATTACTGATTTCCTTATCATTACCTTTACAAAAGCGGCGGCGGCAGAGCTGAGAGCAAAGATCACTGACGAGATAAGGAACAGACTTGTCAAGCCGGGAGCGGGTCGCCATCTCCGCAGACAGCTTTCGCTTATCCATGGCGCAAAGATAATGACTATCCACGGGTTTTGTTCAAACATCCTTAAGGAAAACGCTCAGACAGTGGACATAAATCCTGATTTTCGCCAGATGGATGACAGCGAAAGCAAAACCCTTATGGCCAAATCGTTGGACGAGGTTTTGGAGATCAAGTATTCTCAGATCGAAAATGATCCAGATTTTGCCGCACTGACAGAGACACTTTCGGCTACATATAACGATAACAGACTTTGCGAAACTGTTTTCGATGCCTACGAGAAGATCCGCACTCATCCGGATATTGAAAAATGGATGTCTCAGCGCCTGAAAGAACTTGAAGAAGCCGGAAACGGAAAAACTGTTTGGGAACAGGAGATACTTTCAAACAGCATAAACGGCTTTGAATATTGGATACGTCGTTATGAACAGCTGATATCCGATTGGATCCTGGGTGATGAGGCGCTGGAAAAGGCTTATCTTCCTGCGTTTCAGGATGATCTTGGAGCCATGAAAGCATTTAGGGCGGCTGCAATGGAAGGCTGGGACAGCGCTTATGCCCACAGAGAGCATACCTTTGCCAAGCTGGGCAGATTGGTAAAATACCCTGAAGAAGAGCTTAAGCAAAGGCTACAGGATATAAGAAAGGGCTTTAAGTCAGCCTGGGGTAAGCTGACATCCGCTTTTGACTGCCCCCGCTCAGGACTGATATCGGATATTGAAAACCAGTTGCCGGTGGTCAGAGGACTATTTTCTCTTGTCAGCCTTCTGGACCGCCAGTATTCTGCGGCAAAGCGACGCCGCGGGGTCGTGGATTTCGGAGATCTGGAGCATCTTTGCCTTGATATTCTCCTGGATCCTGATGGGGAAAAAACCAAAACTGCCCTGAGCGTTTCAAAAAGATTCAGAGAAATAATGGTAGACGAATATCAGGATACTAACGAGATACAGGACGCTATAATCAACGCCGTCAGCGACGACGGAAAAAACGTGTTTATGGTGGGAGATGTGAAGCAGTCGATCTACCGGTTCCGGCTGGCCGATCCATCCATATTTCTCCAAAAGTATCAGAGCTTTCCTGACCACACAGAAGCATCTGAGGGTGAAGGCAGCAGGATAATACTTTCCAGGAATTTTCGTTCCAGAGCTAACGTTCTCGAAGCTGTAAATGATGTGTTTGAAAACATAATGTCGGAAGAGTTCGGCGAAATGGAGTACGGCGAGAATGAAAAGCTTTATTATGGGGCCGATTATAATACCCACTATGACACACCTGTTGAGTTCGATATTGTAGACCTTCAACTATCTGACGATCTGGAGGTTGAGCGTTCACAGGCAGAAGCCATGTATGTGGCCTCAAAGATCGCTCATATCCTTAGGCACGAAAAGGTGACCGACAGCGCTTCCGGAGGTATGCGTCCAGCTGAACCCAGAGATATTGCGATTTTAATGAGAGCGCCGGGACTTCGCAGCCGTCTTTATATTGAGGAGTTGGAAAAGCTTGGAATAGCTTCGTCCTTTTCCGGAGGAGGTTCCGGACTTCTTGACACTGATGAAGCCCGAATGCTTGTTTCCCTTTTGCGGGTCATCGACAATCCCCATCAGGATATTCCGCTGATAGCTGTTATGAAAGGCCCGCTCTTCCGGTTCTCTGCTGATGAATTGGCGGCTGTCAGGACTGCTGACCCTAAGAGAGATTTCTATACAGCCCTTTGCAGCAGAGCAAAGAAGGACGAAAAATGCTCTGCCTTTGTTTCTCGACTTGAACAATACAGGACCATGGCCAAGGAGCTTTCTTCTGATGAACTGATTTGGAAAATCTTCATGGACACAGATTTGCTGGCAATCTGCTCTGCAATGGACAGGGGAGAATTAAGACGAAAGAATCTGCTCCGGCTTTATCAATATGCCCAAACCTTTGAGGACAATGGCTACCGCGGCCTGTTTGGATTTGTATCCCGGCTGAACAGACTTCAGGAGCAGGGAGATATGCTGACGGGCGCAAGCGAGGCTATTGAAGGAAACGCAGTGACGATTACCAGCATACATAAGTCCAAAGGGCTGGAATACCCTGTTGTATTCCTGTGCGATCTGGCAAAAAGATTTAATCAAAAGGACACTCAAAACCCTGTGCTTATCCATCGACAGTTGGGTGTTGGCAGCAACATACGGGATCTTGAACGGATGATCGAGTATCCGTCATTTATGCGCCGGGCCTGCGAGCTGAGAATGAAAAAAGAAAGTCTGTCCGAAGAATTGCGGGTCTTATATGTAGGCATGACCAGAGCTAAGGAACGGCTGATACTTACAGCGTCGTTCCAAAACGCTGAACGGGAGCTTAAAACCTGTATGACCTCGGCGGCTGCTCCCGCTGAACCACAGCTTCTGTTGAACGCGGGAAGCTGCGCCCGATGGCTGCTGTATGTTTTGATGTGCAGACCGGAAGGACGCCAGCTGCTGGGTCATGACATAGGAGTCGAGTGCCAAAAGAAATTCTGGAGCCTGTCGGTGGTCAGACCCGTCTCAGGGCAGTCCATTCAGACAGCCGATGAAACACAGCAATGTGACGGGATAGATGGCAAAACTCTGGAAAACCGATTTTCATGGGATTATACCTACGCCAGATCTGTTGGCCTGCCGGCCAAAGTCACTGCGTCTACTCTTAAGGGCAGGTATCTGGATACGGAGGTTTCTCAGCTGGCAAAAAACGTTTCCGGTTATGCCGGTACTCAGTTTAAGCGGCCTGCGTTTGCTATGGAAAAGCAGCTGTCCGCAACCGAAAAAGGAACCGCAGCCCATCTGGTAATGCAATATATTGATTTCAGCCGCTGCACAAGTCAGGAAGCAGTTGAAGCCGAGATGAAGCGGCTGGAGACAATGGAGATCATATCTGCTCAGATGATAGCGGCTGTTGACAGCGGAAAAATATGGAACTTTTTCGCCGGACCATTGGGGCAGAGACTTCGCAGATCGAATTCGCTGCTTAGAGAATTCAAGTTTTCATTGCTGGCCCCGGCTGAAATGTTTTTTAAAGGAGCCGGGGAGGATCAATTGATGCTCCAGGGCGTTGTTGACTGCTGCTTTGAGGAAGATGGTCAGCTGGTACTGGTCGATTTCAAAACTGATAATGTTTCGGCGCCCCAGGTCCCGACCAGAGCCCAGAGCTATAAGACTCAGATGGAAATATACTCGTATGCTCTGCAACGCATAACGGGCAAAACAGTTAAGCAGCGGATACTTTATTTCTTCTCTCCGTCGGTCGAATACGAGATATAAAGTAAAGGGGATGAAACGACAGTTCGTTTCATCCCCATATGCGTCAGGCTATCTGCGATTTTCGTTCCTGTTTTCACAACGGTCGTTTTTGCGGTTTTCGTTCTTGTTTCCGTTACGATTCTCTTCACGGTTTTCTTTCTGATTTTCGTTGCGCTGATTCTGATTACGATTATCCATAATTGCCTCCGTCAGCTTGATCGTATTATTAAAGCCGTTGTGTTCGGCCTGTTACTATTATGACCAAAGATGGCGGTTTCATTTAGGTAATCATTTCCTTCAAATCGCAATTTCGCTGTCATAGTTTTCACAAATTTGACAGGTATGATAACCTGGCACAGCCTCCTTTTTGCTGCTCGCAACCGAAAGTTATTATAAACTGAAAGCTTCCTGGACGGCAGATGCGGTCCAGGAAGCTTTTTGGTGTGCTGAAATTAAAACAGTTCAATGGCCTTGGCAGCGAAGCGCTGACCATAGGTGTCGAACAGAGCCTTGTCGTCTTCTTCGGAATCCTTAAGGCAAACAGGTCCAAGATGGATAAATGGCAGGCCAAGATGGGTGCCGCTGGAATAAATCAGCATACCCTTGACCAGCATTTGGGTAAGTACGCTCTGGATAGCAACGTCTGCGCCGCCCTGCTTGAAGTTGGCAGTGCAGAAAGCGCCGCCCATTTTGCCGCCCAGCTTGCAGGGACAGGTGTCCAGCCACTGCTTTACCTGCCATGCCTCGGCAGCATAATAGTCGGGAGTGCCGACGATAACAGCCGCGCTGTCGTTGACAAAATCAACGTCCAGAGCATCGATGGGGAAAATGCCGACCTCAACGTCGCCAGCTTTTTTCATGCCTTCGGCAATGACGTTGGCCATTCTTTCGGTGCGGCCGGTGGAAGAAAAGTAAACTATGGAAATTTTCATGGTAACCTCCGAAAAAATTTAATACAATTATTTGTTGCCGATAAGTTCAATGAGGTAATCAGCTATTTCGTCAACTGTTGCCAGTTCGCCCGTACCCTTGCCGCCGTAAGCAAGCACACCTTCGTGGGGTTCGATAAATCTGTAGCCATATTTTTTGAGCTTTGCCATGTTTTCTTCAAAGATGGGGTTAGTGTACATATTGTCATTCATGGCGGGAGCAAAAACAACGGGGGCGCGAGTAGCCATAACGGTAGTGGTCAGCATATCGTCGGCAATGCCGTTTGCGATTTTGCCGATAACGTTAGCGGTGGCGGGAGCAATAAGGAAACAGTCGGCCTTACGGGCAAGAGAAATATGTTCAACATCCCAAACCGCAGGTTCCTTGAACATATCTCGGGTAACGATATTGCGGGACAGAGTGCGGAGAGTTTGCTCGGTGATAAAGGTCTCGGCGTTTTTGGTCATAATTACGTCTACATTGGCGTGAAGGTCGATGACCAGCTTGTTGATAATATATGTGGCCTTATAGGCGGCGATACCGCCGGTCACTCCTAAGACGATGTTTTTTCCGGTAAGCAATGGCTTGTCCTCCTGAATTTTCTGTTTTCAACCAGTAAATTATAGCACAATTTTAAGGGTATATCAATTACTTAAATTACTTAAATGGTTATTTAAAGCTGTAATATACCTGACCGGCATCGAGGTTATAGCCCTTGATTTGAGCCAGCTCTGAAACGGTAACAAAGGCGTAGCCCTGCTGAGAAAGGATATCGATCACCTCAAGGGCGGCATCCACGGATGTTGAATACAGGTCGTGAAGCAAAACGATATCTCCGTCAGATACGCAGGAAATGATGTTGTTGACTACTTTTTCTGTGTTCAACAGTTTCCAGTCAAGGGGGTCAACACTCCAGAGGATACATGATATTCCCCGATTTTTCAGGGAATCGAGAACGGTTTGATTGTATGCACCTCCGGGCGGACGTAGCAGGGTGGGACTATAGCCGGTGGCCTGATAAATGGATGAGTTAGTCTCATCGATCTCTTTGGCCAGAGAGGACGAACTCAATGAGGTGAGAGCGCTGTGACTTGCGCTGTGATTAGCTATCTCATGGCCTTCGGCGATGTATCTGTCCATTACCTGCCCGAAGGACGATATGCGATAATCGCAAAGGAAAAAGGTCGCGTGGGCATTGCGCTCTTTAAGACCATCTAACAGCCGCCCGGTCAGCGCACCTGAGGGGCCGTCGTCAAAGGTCAGAGCTATATATCCGGTTGCATCCGCCCTCTTGTCCGGCAGAGAGGCTACCAGTTCGTTTAAATAATCCGGATCGATTCCGCCGCTGTATGGAATGAAGGCTGCACCCTGTGGCTCCTGGACGAAGGTATAACACATCCCTGTCAATCGGCTGAAGGTGCTTGCAGAAACGTATACTATATCTGAACGCAATTCGCAATAATATTTGCCGGAATACTCGTAATTACCGGACAAAATGAAATGTTCACCGTAGTATAGCGAATAATTTTTTGTTCCAATCGTAAAATCGCAGCAATCACTGTATTTAACGTAATTACTCGATTTTGCTCCGCAGTTGTTAAGCGCAAATTCCAAAGGGATCATCATATAGCCATCGGCCGTACAATAGGGCGCGGCGCTTCTGCCGTCGGAATATATTTCGACTATCTCACCAGATGCGTGACTATACATGGAGTTTGAACGAAATAGTATATATCCATCTGGAGCTTCCAACTCCTGCGGGGCAGCAGCTGTAGCCGTGGATATGAGTATTGCAATAATGCAGATAATGATAACGCAACGCTTGATACGTTTCATGTCAACACCTTAATCAGTCATAAAATTTGTTGATACCGGACAGCATTTCATCAAGCCTGTCCTTTTCCTCTTCTACGATAAGCCCCATTTCCTTGCGATAATCTGTCAGCGAATATGCATCCATCTCAGAGGTGATGCAGTGAGACGAATCAATAAGACCCTTGGCAGCTGTTCCGGCCTTTACGCCCCAGGCAGAATCAGCCAGAGAGGCAAAATACATAATCTCGACAATGCAATAGGATGCGATATCCGCAGGGGAGAAGTCGGCAACGGTTTCGGGATCGACTTCGATGGCCGCCAGCTGATCGGGTTCGAGGTCGCCAATGGCGTAATAGTCGTCGTCGCCCTCAACTATGCCCACAGCCTGTAGAGATGGTTCGTCCCCACCATACCACATATCCATTTCGTTGGGCCTGACCGCAAGGATCCTGTTTATGTTGCCGGCATAGGGTTCAGCGGCTTTCATCGAACCAAAAATAAGTTCATAAAATTCGCGATAAGTTTCGGCATCCTCGTAACGGGCCTGAAGTATGGACCATACGTCGGAAAATTCGACATTTTCAATTATTTCAGATAGGGTGGCCATTTTACAACCTCCTGCCAAACAATAGTATCATACTGGATTTATAATAGCATATTTCGACAAAATATGCTATCATTGTTTGCGGCGGTCCAATATTTCTAGCATTGCCCCAAAAGCTGCTTAAAATTTAATAATTTTCTGGAATTAGCTCTTGCAATTGGAAGAAAGTTATGTTAATATTGACTAGTTGACTTTTGGGTGGTCCTCTGCCTGCGAATGCAGGGCATGAACGCCTGATTATAATAGGAGGAACCAGAAATGGATCTTATCAAAGCACTTGATCAGCAGAACATGAAGGCTGAGCTGCCTGCCATGAACGTTGGCGACAATGTCCGAGTTCACGTAAAAGTCAAAGAAGGCGCTAGCGAAAGAGTCCAGGTCTTCGAGGGCACCATCATTGCCAAGAAGCATGGCGGCGTCCAGGAAAC
>CAYLKH010000027.1:0-27154 GCA_964384255.1 uncultured Oscillospiraceae bacterium
GATATCAAGGACCTTAAGCCCGGCATGGAGCTTTCCGGCACTGTGCGCAACGTTATCGATATCGGCGTGTTTGTGGATATCGGCGGTCATCAGGACGGACTGGTCCATATATCCCAGGTATCCAACAAGTACATCAAGCACCCGTCAGAGGTCGTTTCCGTAGGCGATGTGGTCAAGGTCGTGGTGCTGGAAGTGGACGAAAAGAAAAAGCGCATCTCCCTGTCCATGAAGCAGGTGAAGAATAGAGGTTAGGGATCAGTGCCAGTGGGAGAAGTTTTTTCGCAGTAGGGCAGGGCTGTCATTGCGATGGCGAAGCCCGTGGCAATCTCGCCCCTTGCGTAATGCACGTATTTGTTTTAAACGCTCAAACCTTGCGTCAACAGAGGAAAACTAAAATGTGTGCCGCAGGCACTCCTCATCTGTTATCTGTCATCTACCAACCCCTGACCCCTAAACGGAGGTAAATATGGCTGAAATAGTTATTCTTATTTTTGAAATGATCGGCACCCTGTCTTTTGCGGTTTCCGGCGCCATGACCGGGGTCAAAAAGGGTGTGGACTTTTTCGGCGTTGTTATCCTCGGACTGGTGACAGCCACCGGCGGCGGCATTATCCGTGATGTGGTGCTGGGCATCACTCCGCCCACCACCTTCGTCCAGCCCAGATACGCCATGGCTGCTATTATAATGTCTGCCATGGTTTTTCTCCCGGTGGTCAGACGGTTTTTTCAGCGCAAAAGCCATATGTTCGACCTGATAATGTTCCTGTCCGACACCCTTGGCCTGAGCGTTTTTACCGTGGTCGGTATCCAGACGGCAGTGACAGTCCAGGGGAGCAGCAGCGTTTTTCTGCTGGCCTTCGTTGGTGTTATCACCGGAGTCGGCGGCGGAATACTGCGTGACGTTCTCACCGGCAGCACGCCCTATGTGTTCGTCAAGCATTTTTATGCCTGCGCATCCCTCATAGGTGCGCTGGTGTGCATCTGGCTGTGGATATGGCTGGGTCATGCTATAGGCATGACCACAGGTGCCGCCGTCATTATCCTTCTTCGTATTCTGGCAGCCCGTTATCGCTGGAGCCTGCCCAAGGCCCATATGCAATAGGTGACTTCTGTCTGGTCAGCAGTCACCCGATCCATGATTTGAAAATAATTAAATTCCATGTCATAAAAAATACATAATTATCGTTTAATATCTGAATCATAAGAGATGACCCAAAAACATAATTCCGGGAGGGTGTTAAAATGTTTGAAAACAACACCAACAACAATGAAATGGAAAACGAATATATCGACCGTTCCTCCGAGCAGCCCATGACCGGGGCCGCTCCGGAGGTCGCCCCCGAACCCGTTATTGAGTCTGCTGAAGAGTCCGGTCCGGAAGCCTCCGGCGAACCCACCGCAGTACCCCACACTCAGGCTGTCCCTGTGCAGCCCGGGGTATGCGTGGAGCCTTCGTACCGGGAGATCGTAAGCGAACCCGACATTCCGAAAAAGAAAAGCCGCACCGGTCTGAAAATTGCCGCCATCGCCGTTGTCTGCGCCCTGGCAGGCTCCATCGGCGGCGGCGCTCTGGCAGGCAAGCTGGTGTCCGACCGTCTGACCGCAGAAAAGCCCGATGCCCAGATCGCGCAGGCCGTTGACGAATCTGCCGTCTCCGGCTCCGACGAGTCTGTGTCCGATGTGGCCGTGGCCGCGCCTATTACCGTCACCTCCAATGACAGCAGCATTACCATGACCCCTGCCGACATTTATGAAAAATACGCCAGCGCCGTGGTCGGCATCAACTGTGAGACTGCCACCAACGTTTTTGGTCAGGTATCTACCACCGCGTCCAGCGGCTCCGGCTTTATAATCACTGCCGACGGATATGTTGTCACCAACTGCCATGTTGTTGAAGATGCCAACGTAATAACCGTTATGCTCAAGGACGAAACGTCCTATCCCGCCGAACTGGTCGGTTATGACGACGAAAACGATGTGGCCCTTTTGAAGATCGAAGCTACCGGCCTGCCCACCGTCGCCATAGGCAATTCCGACGATCTTAAGGTCGGCGAGCAGGTGGTCGCCATAGGCAATCCTCTGGGCGAGCTTACCCACACCCTTACCGTCGGCTACGTCAGCTCTCTCGACCGGGAGATCAACACCGACGGCAACCCCATCAATATGCTCCAAACCGACGCGGCCATCAACTCCGGCAACTCCGGCGGCCCCCTGTTTGACAGCAACGGCAACGTCATTGGCATCACCACCGCAAAATACGCATCCAGCACAGTCGAAGGTCTTGGCTTTGCCATCCCCATCAACGACGCCATGAACATCGTTTATTCTCTCCAGCAGTACGGATACGTTAAGGGCAAACCCAGCTTCGGTATTGAAGTCGGCACCCTCAATCTGAGCTACGCTTCCTATTATGGTATGCCCGTCGGCTGCGTTATCAACAGCGTAAACTCCGGCTCCTGTGCCGAAACTGCCGGTATGCAGGCAGGGGATATAATCACCAGGCTTGGAGATGTGGATATCAAATCCGTCACCGAGCTGTCAGCCGAGCTGAAAAACTATAAAGCGGGCGACACTATCCAGGTCACCCTGTACCGCCAAACCGAGTATATTACCCTCTCGGTCATTCTTGACGAAAAGCTGCCCGATTATATGCTGGAAGACGATTCCGAGACTGAAACTCAGCAGCAACAGCAGCAAAGCCAGAGCGGATACTTTAACCCATACTCCTTCTTCTTTGGCAGCGGCAGCAACAGCAGCGGAAGCTACAGCAGCAGCTCTTATAAGGGTCCTGCCGCCTGAGGCTGGCAACACGAATATTACTCAGGGGCCAGTGAGACGATCTCACTGGCCCCTGTTGTTGATATTTTTGATCTTCCGTGGTATACTTGACCTGCAAACAACACAGGTTCGTCCGTTCCGGGTCGGGATCGGATGTCCAAAAGCATCTGCCCCAGGCAGCGGTGTTGTTTGTTTTTCATACTTTCTTTTGAAAGGAACGACACCATGCTTTTATCCGCTGAAAACATTAGCAAAAACTATGGCATGAAGCAGCTGCTGGACGGCGCGACCCTCCATATGGACGAGCGCCAGAAGATCGGCATTATCGGCCTGAACGGGACCGGCAAAAGCACCCTGTTAAAGATCCTGTCCGGTCTTGAATACCCGGACGAGGGTTCTGTCACCCTGCGGCGCAACGCCCAGATCTCCTATCTGCCCCAGTCTCCCCAGATGGACGACAACGCCACGGTGCTTCAGCAGGTATTTTCCCATATGCCTGACGAGTTTCGGGTCTTGAACGAATACGAGGTCAAATCCATGCTGACAAAGCTGGGCATCACCGACTTCGACGCCAAAACCGGTACCCTTTCCGGCGGCCAGCGCAAGCGCGTGGCCCTGGCCTCGGCCCTTATCCATCCGGCGGATATCCTTATTCTCGACGAACCCACCAACCATCTGGACGCCGAAATGACCGCATGGTTGGAAGACCGGCTCAAAAAGTTTACCGGTGGCCTGATCATGGTCACCCATGACCGCTATTTTCTCCAACGTGTGGTGACGGGGATCGTCGAGCTTTATCGCGGCCGCCTTTATTTTTACGAAGCCAATTATTCCACCTATCTTGAGCTTAAGGCTCAGCGGTATGATATGGCCCTGGCATCCGAGCGCAAGCGTCAGGCCATACTCCGGGTGGAGACAGCCTGGATATCCCGGGGCTGCCGGGCCAGAAGCACCAAAAGCCGCGAGCGCATCCAGCGCTATAACGAGCTTTTGGCCGTTGACGCTCCCGAGGCCGACAGCCAGGTCCAGATAGCGACCGCCGCCAGCCGTCTGGGGCGAAAGCTGGTTGAGCTGGACCATGTCTCGGCAGTTTTCGGCGACCGCACCGTTATCAGAGATTTTTCCTATAACATACGCCGGGATGACCGCATCGGCATCGTTGGTAAAAACGGCGCAGGAAAATCCACCCTGCTCAACCTCATCTCCGGTAAGCTGACCCCCACCGGCGGCAGCGTTTCAACAGGGGCTACAGTCCGGCTGGGTCATTTTTCTCAGGAAGGTAAGGAAATAGACACCAGTCTTACGGTTTACGACTATATCTGCCAGATCGCCAACAAGCTGGAAACCAGCGAAGGCACCGTTACCGCCAGCCGCATGCTGGAACAGTTTCTCTTTACCGTCGATATGCAGCGAAGCCCGGTTTCCAGCCTCAGCGGCGGCGAGCGCAGAAGGCTGTATTTGCTGGGCATCCTTATGTCAGCGCCCAACATTCTGCTGCTTGACGAGCCAACCAACGACCTGGACATTGAGACTCTGACCATTCTCGAAGAATACCTTGATACCTTCCCCGGGGCAGTTATCGCCGTTTCCCACGACCGATATTTCCTTGACAAAACCTCCTCTGTCATATTTGAAGTATCCGACGGGACCGTGACCCAATACGTAGGCAACTACACCGAATATCTGGAAAAGCGGCCCCGGGAGCAGGAAGGAAAGCCAGCCTCCTCCAAGGCTCAGCCCCGGCCCCACAGCGCCCAGAAAAAGCTCAGATTTTCATATATGGAGCAGCGGGAATACGAAACCATCGACAGCGATATCGCCGCCCTCGAGCAGCAGATCGCCGAAACCGAAAGCGACATTTCCGCCGCCGCCAGCGACTATATTCTGGTAATGGAGCTTACGGAAAAGCTACAGCAGCTTCAAACCCAGCTGGACAAAAAAACCGAGCGTTGGGTCTATCTGACCGATCTGGCCGAGCAGATCGCCGCCCAATAAGCTTTATTGTTGCATATGGAGTTCGTATCAAAATTCGTTCTTTTCATACATTATTGCCAATTGTACTCGTGCTGAAATTTTGCTAAAATTAATGGCCGTGATCCATGGTGACCACAGATAATTGAATGTAAAGGACTTCAGGTTATGAACGAACTGAAACCCATGCTGTTCCGTTCCATGAAGGGATACAGCAAAAAGCAATTTGTAAGCGATCTTATCGCAGGCGTTATTGTCGCCATCATTGCTCTCCCCCTGTCCATCGCTTTGGCCCTGGCCTCCGGCGTAGGCCCGGAGGAAGGTCTGTATACTGCCATTGTGGCCGGATTTTTGATATCCTTCTTCGGCGGCAGCACCGTCCAGATCGCCGGACCCACCGCCGCATTTGCCACCATCGTCGCGGGGATAGTTGCCGAAAACGGCATGGACGGTCTTGTGTTCGCCACCATCATGGCCGGCATACTCCTTATCCTCATGGGCGTTTTCAAGCTGGGAAGCCTTATTAAATACATACCCTACACCATTACCACAGGCTTTACAGCCGGTATCGCCGTGACCATCGTGGTGGGTCAGCTTAAGGATTTCTTTGGGCTCACCTATCCCGCCGGACTCAGCCCCATCGAAACCGTCGAAAAAATCGAGGCCGTTGTCTCAAACTTTTCAACCCTGAACCTCTGGGCCGTAGCCGTAGGTGTCGTGGCTCTGGCCATCCTTATTGTCTGGCCCATGATACCCGGCCTGCGCAGGATACCCGGCTCACTGGTAGCCGTTCTGGCAGGCATCGCCATGGTCAGGCTCTTCCGGCTGCCGGTAAACACCATTGGCGACCTTTATTCCGTCAGCGGCGGTCTGCCCACCTTCCACCTTCCCGTCGTGTCCTACGGTCTGGCCCGCTCTGTCCTTCCCGATGCCTTTACCATCGCAGTCCTGGCGGCCATCGAATCCCTGCTGTCCTGCGTTGTGGCCGACGGTATGACCAATTCAAAGCACAGTTCCAACGCCGAGCTGGTGGCCCAGGGTCTGGGCAATCTGGGTTCCGCCCTGTTTGGCGGTATCCCCGCCACCGGTGCCATCGCCCGCACCGCCGCCAATATCAAAAACGGCGGTCGTACTCCCGTGGCCGGTATGGTCCACGCTGTGGTCCTGCTGCTTATCCTTCTGCTGCTGATGCCCTATGCCTCCCTTATCCCCATGCCGGTCATCGCGGCCATCCTTTTCATCGTTGCCTACAATATGTGCCAGTGGAGGCCCTTTGTCAGCCTTGTCAAAACCGCTCCCAAAAGCGACATTTTTGTCCTGCTGCTGACCTTTGTATTAACGGTCGTGTTCGACCTGGTGGTTGCCATCGGAGTTGGCATAGTCCTCGCCTGCGTGCTGTTTATGAAGCGCATGGGCGACGAAGCCGAGGTTCGTGGCTGGCAGTATATTGAACCCGAGACTGACGATACCTCCGATCTCCGTCCTGTTCCTCTGGGTGTCCGTATTTACGAGATCAGCGGTCCCCTGTTCTTTGGTGCCACCGAAGGCATTGGCCGCATAAGTGTAAAAAGCTTTACCCGTTGTCTGGTTTTGCGTATGCGCAGCGTACCCGCCATAGATGCCACCGCTATGAACGCGCTGATATCCCTTTATCAACGGCTGGAAAAGCAGGGCATCGTCCTGATATTTTCCCACGTCAACGAGCAGCCCATGGCCGCCATGGAAAAGGCCGGATTTGTGGATATGGTAGGCCGCGAAAACTTCCTGCCCCACATTGACGAAGCTCTGGAATATGCCGCAAAAATCGCCGAATGACCCATTTCACCATAACCGCAAAGGGACTGTTGCAACTTTGGCAACAGTCCCTTTGCAGTCGTTTGTGCTGATTATTGATGGGTAGTCTCTATCCCCTGCTGTCCTCCGCCGCCCGATAGGCGTCCCGGTAAGCGCTGGGGGTAATACCTTCGTAGCGTTTAAATACCCGGGCAAGGGTCCATCCGCTGTAATATCCCACCCGCTCTCCGATCTCTGCCACCGAAAGAGAGGTCCCGGTAAGCAACCGCTTTGCTTCGCTAATGCGGGTAGTATGGAGATAATCCAACAGATTCATGCCCGTGCTTTCTTTAAACATTCGGGAAAGATAGCTGCGGCTTTTGCCCATTTCGTCGCAGATTATTTCGACGCTGAGGGCCGGGTTCTGATAATTGGCCGCAACAAACCGGACCACCTTACCGGCGGTACCTTTGATTTCGCTGTCGCTGTGATTAAAAAAGCTGTCCAGCTTCAGATAAACCTCTTCAACGATAGCAATGAGCTGATTCGGGTCCTTGGCCGACTTGATGCTTTCAAGGTCCTCTGCAATGCTGCCGCCCCGGGCGCACACAGCCGAGGTCGTTATCATAAGCAGATCCGCCGTCGCCTCGATGCGGGATTCGATAAAGGGTTTCAGCGCCCGCCTTCCGCTCAGATCGTCTTCAAGCAGCTCCTGGATCTTGTCTCTGGTCAGCTGAAATGCCACGTCAAATTCATGGGCCACAACGGCGTTGAGGTATTGCTTTTCGACGCTCATGGTCATAAACTGGTGCGAATCCGGGTCCTGGGGCGAATAGTTGGGAAAATCCTCCATAGTCAGTATTCTGGCACCTGGAGGGAGAGACATGGTGTATTCCCTCATATCCATCAGGGACTGGAACGCCCCCCGGAGAGCATCGGCATTTTCTACCGGACCGGCCACGCATATAACGGGGCCGACGCGGCACCGTTCTCCGATGCTTATGCTTGCCTGGCGGCAGGCTTCGACCACAAGGTCAAACGCTTCGTCGGCCGGCAGTCTGGCACCGGCGGAAACCAGAATAATGTTCTCCCCCCGGGCAGTAAAGTGGTTAAGCCCAAACCGGTGGGACAGCAGCCCATCCAGTATTCCCCGGGCGGCAGAAGCCTCGGCCGCTGCCGCTCCCGGCAACCGGGTAAGCACCAGCAGGAATATACCGTCGTCAATATTGAGGCCATATTTCTCAGCCAGCGCCGCAGGGGTCATGCTGTCAACAGCGTTGCCCCAAAGCAGCTTT
This sequence comes from uncultured Oscillospiraceae bacterium, assembly GCA_964384255.1. Lineage (GTDB taxonomy): Bacteria > Bacillota > Clostridia > Oscillospirales > Oscillospiraceae > SIG469. The sequence goes on from CAYLKH010000027.1 coordinate 7,818, forward strand.
TCGATGGCCAGTTCCCGCAGCTGCTGCTCCCTGGCGTTCAGCCTGCGCTGAAGCCGCAAACACTCGGAATAAAGATATTTAGATGTCAGGGTCAGGCGCTCTTCTGTGCCGCTGCCCTCGGGAATGTAGCCTTCGGGCAAAATGCCATCAAGCTCCTCAATGGAAAATCCAGCGTCTATCCGTTCCGGCATTCCCAGCCCTCCCGTCTGGTAAAAATCGTTTAGATGCATCAATTATAAACTACAGGCAACAATTTGTAAATAAACCAGGGGAGGATTCTGTATAAATGTCAAATTTTGTAGCTACAATTTGTGCGATTTGAGCAAACGATTCTGTTCATTTGTAGCCTTTGCCCTACAGGCGGCGCAGATTTGAGCTTATTTCTCTCAAAGCCTCTGCCGCCTCCATCTCATATCCCTTCATTTTGGCCATATCCCCCAGAGACACTATTCCCAAAAACCGGTCGTCCCTTCCGGTGACCGCCACCCGCCGCACCTGTCGCTGAGCCATTATCCGGCCAGCCTCGGCCAGATCCCTCTGACAGTCCACGGTTACCAGATGACGGGACATGATCGTCTCCACCTGGGTCTGGCCGGGGTCGCTTTCTGCCGCCACGCATCTGAGGGCAATATCTCTGTCGGTGACTATCCCCACCAGTTTACCGGCCCGGGTCACTACCGGCAGCGCACCTATGTTATATCGGCTCATGAGTCTGGCCGCCAGAAGCACACTTTCCCCCGGCGAAACGGTAACGGCAGCAGCATTTATCAGTTCTTGACAAGTCATACTTTTTTCCTCCATAGAGATCTTTATCCTTATTATGCCCAAAACAGGCAAAAACGACCCCGGCAGGAAAAGTAACTCTGCCGGGGTAGCCTGTATGTTGAATTAGAGGATCGCTACAGCCGCTTTGCCCTTTCGCTATTTTGTGTCGGCCGCATCCATAAGGGCTATGTCAAAGTCTATGAGCTGGCCGTTGCGATAGATGGTCAGGGTAATGCTCTCTCCCGCCCGCAAGCTGTTCTTGATCTCGTTCAGCTCGTCCATGGAACCCACCTCGATGCCATTGGCCTGGACGATAACGTCGCCCGCCTCGACCCCTTTTGCGTAAGCATCGGAGTTGTGCTGGACATCATTGACCAATACGCCGTTGGGGATGTGGTAATAGGCCGAAGCCTTGTCGCTGACATCGCTGCCGGTTATGCCAATGGCCGGACGACCGCTGACAAATCCGCTGTCAATAAGCTCGTCGATAATGGGTTTTGCAAGGCTGATGGGGATAGCAAAGCCCAGACCCTCAATATTCGAAAAGGCAGAATACATTTTCATCGTGTTGACCCCGACCACCTGGCCGCTGCTGTTAATAAGGGGGCCGCCGGAGTTCCCTTCGTTAAGGGCGGCATCGGTCTGGATAAGGGTAAGGGTCCTGCCGTCGGTTTCGATGTCCCGGTTGATGGCCGAGATTATGCCGTTGGTCAGAGTTCCTTTAAGCTCAAGCCCCAGCGGATTGCCGATGGCGGCGACCTCGTCTCCTACCTGCAAAAGGTCGGAATCCCCAAACTCTGCCGGTGTCAGCCCCGTGGCATTGACCTTTATGACCGCCAGATCACTAAGCTCGTCGGAACCGACAATGATCGCTCCTGCGGACTCTCCGTCGCTAAGCTCGACGGTTATCTCCCTGGCTCCGGAAATAACATGGCAATTGGTTATGATATAACCATCCTCGCTCATAATGATCCCGGTGCCGGTGGTGGTCCCGGTGGAGTTTTGGCACATGACTCCCACTACCGACGGCATGACCTTAACGTATATCTCCTGAAGGGGCAGCGGCTCATCAGCGGGCTGGGATATTCTCAGCACAGTGCCGTCACCGGTGGGCGTTGCCGCCAGCGCCGAGGACGCGACCGCCACAACAGCGCTTTCGTCCTCGCTGGGAGCAACTGTGGTCCCGGCCTGTTCTTCCCGGGGGGCAACAGCCAGTGACCACCCATTGCCGCTGCGGGACAGCTGGACATCATAGCGGAAATTGACAAATGCCGCGGCAGCAGCAACCGCTATAATAACGAACAGCAGCAGGAAAAAGGGGCCTTTATAGTTTCTCTGGCGACGTCCCTCCGGATCCTGACAGGTATAACTTGCGCTGTCGTAATAGCTGCTGTATGGATACTGATTTTCGTTTTCGTGACGGTAATCATCATTATTCATGGGAATTCGCTCCTGTGACAGACCTTTCGGTCCACTTGTTTTCAGTATATTTTATAACGCCGAATCGTTCCATTGATTAATAAACTGTAAATATTTCGCCATAAGCTCCGGCAACCCACGATCAGCTTAATTATCGCCCACGCGGCCGCCCTTAGTCTTATAATTCTGCGGCTTTCTTAATAACCATTGTTCAACAGCGCAAAAGTGTGATATAATCGTATGGAAGAAAATAGCGAAAGGACAGGATACGATGAAATACCCCCATCTGTTCAGCCCGGTTACTATCCGGGGAAAAACCTTTAAAAACAGGATACTGGTCGCCCCCATGGGCATCGAGGAAGACGACAACGGCGGAGCCATGACCCAGCGCGGGATCGAATTTTACGAAGATGTTGCCGCCGGGGGCTGCGCCCGGGTATGCTCCGGCGAAAACGACATCAGCCCCGGTACCGCCGTGCGGGGAATGTACAATTTCTACGTCGATGTTCCCGCTCCCGCCTTCAAGCAGAGCATCCAGACCTATGCCGATGCCTGCCACCGTCATGGCGCGCTGGCTTTTACCTCCTTCAACCATATGGGTATATATATGCGGGCCATGGGCGGCGATATGCCCGGCGGACCGGGTGGTCCAGGCGGACCCGGAGGTCCCGGTGATGGTCCCGGCGGACCCGGCGGCGGTATGCCCATGTTCCAGATGCCCCTGCGAGCCGACGGAACTGCCTACGAAATGCCCAAAGAGGTCAAGGGTCCCAGCGCCATGACCCTTTCTGAGCCTCACGACGGCATAACGAAATACGATTTCCGAGCACCCAGCAACGACGGAAAGGTCGTGGGCGAATTTACCGAAGCCGACCTGAACGAGATCGCCGACAACTATGCCCACTGTGCGTGGGTATGTAAGGAATGCGGCCTTGACGGCATGATAATCCACGGCGGTCACGGGTTCCTGTTTGGCCAGTTCGTTTCAAAGCGCACCAACAAACGCACGGACAAATACGGCGGCAGCGCCGAAAACCGCGCCCGTTTCCCCATCATGTGTCTGCAACGCATTCGCGATGCCGTGGGCGACGATTTTATTGTTGAGCTTCGTTTTTCCGGCGAAGAAAACATCAATCCCATCAGCAAACGCGAATACATTAAAGATACCCTGACTATCGACGATACGGTGGCCTTCTTCAAAGAGGTCGACAAGCATCCCGGTCTGCTGGATATTGCCCACATCTCCGGCGGTGTACATGTTATCCCGGCGCTGAACACCCGGGTAACAGCCAACTCCTACTGGCCCATGGGCATGAACGTCCAGTGTGCCGCCGCAGTAAAAAAAGCCGTCAAAAACTTCCACGTGGCCGTGGTCGGCTCCCTGTCCGATCCCGCCCTGTGCGAGGACATAATCGCATCTGGCAAGGCCGATTTCGTGGTCATGGCCCGTCAGCTGCTTATTGCCGACCCCGAATTCCCCAACAAAGCTATGGCCGGTCAGGACGACGAGATCAATACCTGCCTGCGCTGCGTAAGCTGCCGAAGCAACGGCTACTGCTCCGTAAACCCCGTGGACTGGATGATCGATGATCGAAGCACCCTGCACATCGTTCCCGCCGCCGAGAAGAAAAAGGTGGTCATCGTTGGTGGTGGTATCGGCGGGCTTAAGGCTGCCGAGGTCGCTGCCCGACGCGGCCACCAGGTAGTCCTGTTTGAAAAGGAGCCTCAGCTGGGCGGTATCCTCAGATACACCGAAAACGAACCCCACAAGGAAGATATTTCCCGCTGGCTGGGCCATATGATTAACCGGGTCAGGAATCTGGGCGTTGAGCTGCGTGTGGGTACAGAAGCCACTGTCGACGCCGTAGCCGCCGAAAAAGCCGACGGCATCATCATCGCCACCGGCGGCAAGGCAAAGGCTCTGCCCATTGAGGGAGGAGAGCTGGCTGTTGACAGCTTTGCGGCCTATATGGCCCCGGAAAAGGTCGGCCATCGTGTAGCCGTTATTGGCGGCGGCCTGACCGGCTGCGAAGCCGCTATCCACTGGCAGTCTCTGGGCAGGGAGGTCACTCTTATCAGCCGCAACCCCCAGCTCATGGCCTATGTTAAGGGCGACGGCCAGAACGTCAACACCCACCTTATTACCCTCGCCGAGCTGGGAGTATGCCAGATAAAGGGAGTTGCCTGCTCCGAAATAACCGGGGCCGGAGTTTTGCTTGCAGATGGCCGTCAGGTCGAAGCCGACACCGTTATCAACGCCAGCGGCATGGTCGAAAACTCTGCCGCCGCAGAACCCTTTATGGCCTGCGCGCCAAAAGCTTACGTTATTGGCGACTGCCGTCAGGCCGGTCTTATAGCTGACGCTGTCCGCTCTGCTTACGAAGCCGCCATGGACATCTGATCCACCGCTGATTTGATCCGCGGTCACCGGAGTCAGCCGATCTATCTACAAATTGGAGAACTGTTATGTCTTATATTATTCGTCCCGTCAGTCCGGACGACAGCCCTGAGCTGCTTTCCGTCTACGCTCCCTATGTTACCGATACCGTAGTCACCTTCGAATACGAGGCCCCCTCAGAGGCCGCCTTCCGTCAAAGAGTTGCGGATATTATTGACCAATATCCCTATCTGGTCGCTGTTGAAAACGGCAGGGTGATCGGATATGCCTATGCCCACCGTGCCAGGGAGCGGGCGGCCTATGACTGGTTTGCCGAGCTTTCGGTTTATGTCCGCTCCGGCCACAGCGGTCAGGGCATCGGTACCGCGCTGTACAGCGCCCTCATACCTTTGCTGAAGCTCCAGAACATTCAGCATCTGACCGCCGTTATCTCTGCTCCCAACGCCCCCAGCGAAGCCCTTCACCAGAAAATGGGCTTCAGCTATGCCGGCATACACAAGCGCTCCGGCTACAAGCTTGGCCAATGGAGAGACACCCTGTTTCTGGATCTGCCTGTTGGCAGTCATGCCGTACCGCCTCCCCCCTTCATCCCCTTTTCCCGGCTGGATCAGGCTCTGGTCATGGGCATCTGTGCAAAATACTCCACCGCCCGGTGATCGCAGCAGCCCAGGGAGGACATATCAGTGGACGAACGAAAAGAAAAGCTTATCCGGTCGCTGCCGTTTTGGAACGATCTCAGCGGCGACCAGCAGGGATATCTCAGAAACAACACCCGTTTTGTCAAATACAGCAAAGATGCCCATGTCCACAGCTGCACCGGCAGCTGCGTAGGTCTGGTCATGGTCGAATCCGGCGGGCTGCGGACCTATCTTTTAAGCGAGGAAGGCCGGGAGGTGACCCTGTTCCGGCTGGGACCCGGTCAGATATGTATTCTGGCCGCCTCCTGCGTTATCAGCCAGCTGACCTTCGACGCTCATATCGTGGCAGAAAAGGACACCGAGGTCCTGGTTATTTCGGCCAACGCCTTTTTGCAGCTTAAAGAAAGCAATCTTCACGTGGAGTGCTTCCTTTATAAGCTGGCAACAGAGCGCTTTTCCGAGGTCATGTGGGCCATGCAGCAGCTGCTGTTTATGGGCTTTGACCGCAGGCTTGCCCTGTTCCTGACCACTGAGGCTGAGAAAACCGGCTCCACCGACATCCAGCTGACTCATGACCAGATCGCCAGGCTCACCGGCTCTGCCCGGGAGGTCGTTACCCGTATGCTTAAGCGATTTTCTGATGACGGGCTTATTGTCCTCAAGCGGGGCCGGGTCATAATAACCGACCCTCAGGGGCTTAAGCTCCTGGCCGGATGAGCGTTTCTGAAACTTTTTTAAAAATTTTTTCGTAAATGTGATTTTGTCACATAACCTGGGGACGGAGCGTGCTATAATGAAGCCACAGTTAAGAAATCCCCTGTTTACGAAAGGAAGATCCAAATGTCAATAGAAATCACAGCTGCCAATTTTGATACCGAAGTCCTTAACTCTCCCGTACCTGTGCTTATAGATTTCTGGGCTTCCTGGTGCGGTCCCTGCCGTATGCTGGCCCCCACCATCGATACCATCTCCCAGGAGCAGGAAGGTAAGATCAAGGTCGGCAAGATAAACGTTGACGAGCAGGCTGTTCTGGCCGCTCAGTTCGGCATCGCAAGCATCCCCACCCTGATGGTTTTCAGCGGCGGTAAAGCCGTGGCCAGTTCTGTGGGCGTTCAATCCAAAGAAGCCATCGAGGCAATGTTTAAGTAACCGCTGCTCCATCAGCATCTGCACAAACAAATCATCCGATACAACAACCTATCTGAATCACATCATAAGGAGAACTATTATGGAACAGAAATTTTATATTTGCAATCATTGCGGAAACATCATCGCCTATGCCAAGTCCAGCGGAGTACCCGTTATGTGCTGCGGCCAGAAAATGACTGAGCTTGTCCCCGGCACCTCCGACGGCGCTCACGAAAAGCACGTCCCCGTTATCGAGATAAAGGGCAATCAGGTTACCGTATCTGTCGGCTCTGTTGAACATCCCATGAGTCCCGAGCATTATATCGAGTGGATCTCTCTCCAGACCAGGCAGGGCAATCAGAGAAAATGTCTCTCCCCCAACACTCCCCCCGTTGCGACCTTCATGCTCTGCGAAGGCGACGAAGTCGAAGCCGCCTATGCCTACTGCAATCTCCACGGCCTGTGGAAAGCCGAATAATACGCCATTGGCGCACACAACAAAGGAACTGCCATACCCGGCAGTTCCTTTGTTGTGTTCAGCTTGCGGACAGGGTCATGGCCGAGCTATTTTGACAGGCTGACAGTCATAGCCATGACCGTTATGTCGTCGCCCGCTCCACGGGTCTGCTCAGCCACTGCTGCCAGCCGGGTCGCCAGCTCCCTTGGGCTGGTCCCCTCGTATTGGCCGATCAGCTGACGCACCCAGCCGTCACTGTCCCTGTCGGCCACCCCGTCGCTGCACATTACAAAAAAGTCTCCTTCCTGCAAAATAAGCTCGGTTTTTTCATATTCTCCCCCTGTCCCCGGCGGGGGAGACGGCTCACCCAGCCGTGTCACCTGACCCTGGCTGCGGATATATGACGGTGCCGCACCCCATTTGATCGCTGTTGTTTTTCCCGAAAACAGGTCCACCGCCAGCAGATCTACCGTGGCAAAGCCTCCACCGCCGCCCCGAAGAATATAGGCCGAGTCCAGCGTCCTTACAGCCGACTCCGGCTCAGCCCCTGCCCGAAGCAGCCTTTCCAGCACCCTTACGGCGCTTTGGCTTTCTGCCTGAGCAAGCTCTCCGGAGCCTCTGCCGTCTGACAGGATAAGGAACAGCTGCCCATCGCTGTCTCGAAACCAGGTCCCGTAATCCCCGCAAACCTCCTCTTCCTTCCTGCATTTTGCCGCAACGCCTACCATAGGGGTAAACCGCTCTTTTTCGGTAAAGATCACCCCTCCAGCCACCTGGCGGGGTCCTCTCAGCTCTGTTCCCACTATGGCCGAAAGCCCGGTCTGTAGCTCTGCCGCCGCTCCTGCCTCGGTGCCGTCCAGTTCGACACACAATCTGCCCAGGCCATCTCGGTATGCCCTGCTGCCCATGTCCATGTCCAGAGTTTTCAGATATTTTTCCACCCGTCGGCTGAGCCTCACTTCGCCGGAAGGCCCGGCAGCCGCCCTTTGCGCTGCCCGATCAAGCATTTTTGCCAGCTCACCGTACTGGTCAGCCACCAGCTGTCTGTCCTGGGATGCCAGCTTTTCATAGCGCCGCCGATAATCCAGGGCCGCTATCTCCTCGTTGAGCACCGCCACGAACTTGGGCATATTTTTGCACCGGGACGAAAACCATCCGGGGAAATCCGCCGCGTCAGCCTGTCCCCTCCGGCTGAACCGGATGGATGCATCGTTGAGGGCGCTTCTGGTAGCTTCTCCGTCCCGCTGCCAGCACACATGGTTCATTACGCATCGCTTGCATACCCGCTCCGCAGTCCTGTCAAAAACCGACGCGGTAGACGTGCTTCCCGAGTTTTCCGACTTGAGCGCCGACGAAACCGACTCAAAAAGCTCTGCAAAAACCATCGCCATATCCGTCAGCCGCCTGACCGCCAGCCGGGCAGCGGTCTTTTTTTCGCTGTCCTTTTCCCTGTGTTCCCGGGGAAGCAGCTCCGAAGGCAGCAGCATAAACAGCGTACACATTCCAAATGACTCAAACAGAGCCGCCACCGGAGCCGTTTTGGCCTGCCACAGCAGGCAAATGCCCACCACGGTCAGAAAAGCCAGGACCCCGGGATACCTTTTTTGACTTTTCAGCAGTCCCGCCGCCAATCCTCCCAGCCCAAAGGACAGGGAAAACAGGCCCGTCCCACCGGTAGACAGATCGATCGCCGAACCTGCCGCAACTCCTATGGCCGCGCCTATGGACCATCCCCCTCCGTGGGCCGCCAGCAGTACCAGAAAGCAGCCAATCATTCTGCCGATAGAGATAAACCCCATCAGCTCAATGGGCGACAGGGCGGCCAATAGTCCCGCCGCCAGCAAAAACAGTCCCGCCTTGCCCGAAACGCTGCCGTTGTCAGCAAGAGCCTGAGCAAACAGATATGTACACCCGGCCACCGCCCCGGATTCTCCCAGCAGCATTATCACTCCTCCCGGGCTGACCCCCTGGTCGAGCAAAAACACGAATCCGATGATTGCCGTTATCGTTCCGGCCAGAAGCGGCCTGAACAGTCTGGTTTCGCACCAGCGCAGCCCTTTTAAAACAAAGGACAGGGCAGATACCAGAACCGTTATTGATACGTGCTTAGCCCCTCCGGTCAGTCCGCCCAGCAGAGCAAACCCCGCTGCCGCCCCCATCAGGGCGCAAAATCCCTCGATCCCGACCCCTGATGCCGCCGCCATAGCTATGGCAAAGGGGCGCCAGGATCCCAGCACCCGGGCGTTAGCCAGCAAAAATGATGCCACAAATCTTATGGTACATTCGGCGGCTCTGAATATGGCCGCTCCGGTCACCGGCGGGATGTCGCCCAGCAGACCCTCCTTCAGCTGTTCAAACCATTGCTTAACTCCGGTGTTTTCCATTTTCCAGGTCCTCCCTTGCTTTACATAATATCTTGACCTGATTTTAGCAAAGGAAATCAATGAAACCCGTCGGGAAATAGGACGGTCAAAAATAAATAACGGATCCCAGTGTGTCAAAATAGTCCATCGGACTATTTTGACACGCTGCAATGGATCCTTCTGCTCCTTTTGCGGAGTTGACCAGAGGGTTTGGAAAATGCTATTATTATAGACAGTCGATAGCATAAACTATTATTTGGAGGCGTTATGAAAAAGCTGACTATAACCGTTCCTTCTTATGCCGCCCTGGCGCTGGAGAGGCTGAACGCCTCCGGATATGGAGCCTGGGTAGTGGGCGGCTGCGTTAGAGACACCCTTATGGGCAGGACCCCCGGCGACTGGGACATATGCACGGCCGCCCTGCCCGACCAGACCCGCCAGCTTTTTGAAACCGATTTTCACGTGATCGACACCGGCCTACAGCACGGAACCGTTACCGTCGTCGTGGAGGGTCAGCCTCTGGAAATAACCACCTGCCGCACCGAGGGCGCATATTCCGACAACCGTCGGCCCGACAGCGTCAGCTTCGTTTCCGATGTACGGACAGACCTTGCCCGCAGGGATTTTACCATCAATGCCATGGCCTACAACCGGACCGACGGGCTTCTGGACCTGTTTGACGGCCAAAGCGATTTAAGTGCCGGACTTATCCGCTGCGTAGGTCAGGCCGAAAAGCGATTTGGGGAAGATTCTCTGCGCATCCTGCGGGCGCTGCGATTCGCCGCCGTTCTTGATTTTCAAATCGAATCCAAAACCGCTGTCGCCGCGCATAAAATGGCCGGTTTGCTGAAAAATATTTCGGTAGAGCGTGTTTTCATTGAACTCAAAAAACTGCTGACCGCCGACAGCTGCCCCCGGATCGTTTCGGAATTTGGCGACGTTATTGCCCTTGCTGCCGGAAGCCCGCCAAGAGAGCTTATCACCACCAGCGGTGACGCCGCCGTGGCCTTCTGTCTCGCCTTTGAAAACGCCCCTGCCGTCCTGACCCGGCTCAAGGCTCCCAGGTCCCTGATCGCCTCTGCCGCAGCCCTTCAAGCCGCCCGTCCCCCTCAGTCTCTGCCCGAAGCTCTGTCCCTGATGGGTCAGACAGACCGGGAGGATCATCGGCGGCTGACTGAATATTTTAACGCTCAGGGTATATCCACAGAGCTTTTGCAGGCCGCTTTCACCAGCGGCATCCCCTGTCGAATATCCCAGCTGGATATCAGCGGCAGAGACCTGATATCCCTCGGCATCAGCCCCGGCCCCGCCCTGGGTCAGGTGCTTAACGCCCTTTTGGACGCGGTCATTAATGGCAGGCTCATTAACCAAAAGCCCGCATTATTGGCGGCTGCGGAGCAGCTCACCGGTCTGCGGTCTGCGCCCGATGCTCCAAATAGTCAGCTTTAAGCCCGAACGGGCGTGATTTCCCACGCCGGATTGACTTTTGAATACCAGTTGGTATAATATAACATGTTAAAGGATAAGTAACCGGTGATTTGATCCGACGTTACCTGTGCTTTCCCTATACGATCCACCGAAACGGAGTTGAATAAATAATGTCCAGAATTGTATATGCCGATAATGCGGCCACCACCTCTGTCGCTCCCGAAGTGTTCGAGGCCATGAAGCCCTACTTCACCGAGCATTTTGGCAACCCATCAGGCCACTACTCCATTGGCTACACCACCAAGGATGCCGTTGCCGAAGCCAGGGCCAAGGTCGCTGCCGCTATCAACGCCCAGCCGGACGAGATCTACTTCACCGGCGGCGGCTCCGAGGCCGACAACTGGGTCCTCAAGGGCGTGGCCGAGCGCAAGGGCGGCGGCCACATCATCACCACCACCATCGAGCATCATGCCCTGCTCCGCAGCGGCGAATGGCTCAGCAAAAACAATATCGACGTGACCTTCCTGCCGGTCGACAACTATGGCAAGGTATCCCTGACCGAGCTGGAAAAGTCTATCCGTGACGACACTATTCTGGTATCCGTCATGATGGCCAACAACGAGATCGCCACCATCCAGCCCGTGGCCGAGATCGGCGCTCTGTGCCACGAAAAGGGAGTCCTGTTCCACACCGATGCTGTTCAGGCCACCGGCCATATCCCCATCGACGTTAAGGCCATGAATATCGACCTTCTTTCCATGGCGGCTCACAAGTTCCGCGGACCCAAGGGCGTTGGCGCAATGTATTGCCGCAAGGGCCTTAAGCTGCCTGCTCTTATCCACGGCGGCGGCCAGGAAAAGGGCGTCCGTGGCGGCACCGAAAACGTTCCCGGTATCGTGGGTCTGGGCGCCGCCATCGAACTGGCTGTCAAAAACATGCCCGAAAACACCGCCCGTCTCACCAAAATGCGGGACAGGCTCATCAAGGGCATAACCGAAACCATACCCTACAGCTACCTTACCGGTCATCCTACCGACCGTCTGCCCGGGACCGCGTCTTTCATCTTCGAAAGCATCGAGGGCGAATCCATCCTTTTGTGGCTGGATATGGCAGGCATCTGCGCCTCCACCGGCTCCGCCTGCGATTCCGACTCCCTCGACCCGTCCCATGTTCTGCTGGGTATCGGTCTTCCTGCCGAGCGCGCTCACGGCTCTCTGCGTCTGAGCCTGGGCGAGATCAACACCGAAGAAGACGTTGACTATCTGCTGGAGCAGATCCCCCCTATCGTCCAGCGTCTGCGCAATATGTCCCCGCTGTGGGAAAACAACAAACCCAAGGAGGTAAATAACTGATGTCACAGATGTATTCCGACAAGGTAATGGACCATTTTGCCAACCCCCGCAACGTGGGCGAGCTTGAAGACGCCAACGCCATTGGCGAGGTCGGCAACGCCAAATGCGGCGACATTATGAAAATGTATATGAAGATCGAAAACGGCGTCATTGAGGACGTTAAGTTCAAAACCTATGGCTGCGGCGCTGCCGTCGCCACCTCCTCCATGGCCACCGAAATGGTCAAGGGCAAGTCTGTTGAAGAAGCCCTGGCTTTGACCAACCGCGCCGTGGCCGACGCTCTGGACGGTTTGCCCCCGGTCAAAATGCACTGCTCCGTGCTGGCTGAAGAGGCTATCAAGGCTGCGCTGACCGACTATTACACCCGTCAGGGTATCGACCCCGAACCCTATGTTGGCTGCAACATGGACTGCGACCACTGCCATCACGACGAACACTGAAAGGCTGAACTCCTATGTCATACATCCCCAACCTCCAGCAGGCATGGGATCTGCTGAACGAATATAACCACGAAGATTTTCACCTTAAGCACAGTCAGACCGTAAGCCGCGTCATGGAATATTACGCCGAGCTTTTGGGCTATGGCGACGAAAAAGAGTTCTGGGCCGTTGTCGGTCTGCTTCACGACCTGGACTTTGAAATGTATCCCGACCAGCACTGCATTAAGGTCCAGGAAATTATGACCCAGCGGGATATCGATCCCCGACTTATCCGGGCTGTTGCCAGCCACGGCTGGGGCATCTGCTGCGATATCAAGCCCGAACACGAGATGGAAAAGGTCCTCTACGCCACCGACGAGCTTACCGGCCTTATTGGCGCCGCTGCCCTGATGCGCCCCAGCAAAAGCGTTCAGGACATGGAGGTCAGCTCTCTGAAAAAGAAGTTTAAAGACAAAAAATTTGCCCAGGGCTGTTCCCGGGACGTTATCAAAAACGGCGCGGAGCTGCTGGGCTGGGAACTGGACAGGCTCTTTGAGCAGACCATTCTGGCAATGCGGACCATCGAAGGAATGTAACAACAGGTCGTCCGATGCTCGACCCATCGGCCACCGGGAAGAAAAGAAAGGAAAACAAAATGGAAAAGGTATTTGAATTTCTCAACGGCTGCAACGCGTTTTATTTCACCACCGTTGACGGCGACGCTCCCCGCTGCCGTCCCTTCGGCTTCAAAATGATGTTCGAGGACAAGATGTATTTCGGTCTGGGTACCCACAAGGCTTCTTTTGCCGAGCTGGAAAAGAACCCCAATGTGGAGATCTGCGCCATGAGTACTGCTGACCGGGGCGCCTTTATCCGCATCCGGGGCAAAGCTGTTCTCGACCCCCGTCAGGAGGTCCAGGACGCCATGTTCCAGGCTTCTCCCTTCCTGAAAAACACCTACAACGAAGAAACCGGCTGGCGCCACGAATGTCTGTATCTCGAAGACATGTCCGCCGTCGTGTTCCACATGGGCCAGGGCGAAGAAAAGCTCTACTGATATCCCCCCATTTACCAACAGGCTACCCCTCTATCCGGGCGTTCAACGCTCAGATGGAGGGGTAGCCTGTTTTTGTCAAAACCGTCGTAAAAAGCCGGAACTCCGGACCCGGGATCGGTTTATTGAAATCCTATTATCCTGACCATTCGGTCGTATTTGTCCGGCGACTCGTCCCACGACTCATAATCCGGATCTCCCCGCTTGTCCTCAAACCCATAATCCTCAACCAGCTTGCCTCCAAGCCATTTGGTAAACTTTCTGGCTCCCAACAGGTTTGTGTGAGATCTGTCCATAAAATCGGTGGGAGGATAGATCCCGGTTTCGTTAAAATTCTCAACCCCGTCATACAGGGTATATCCCGCGTCGCGGATATAGTCGATAAGGGTGTTCATATAGGGGATAACGTCGTAGCTGACCACAGCGGGCGAATAGAAAAAGCAGACCTGGACATCGTTTTCCTCGATATAGTCAAACAAAAGCTCCAACTCATATATGGCATCGTCGGTGATCGGCAGGCGCTCATCGTTTTCGGAAAACAGGCCCGAAACATCCTCAGACCCCTTGATAAACTGGGGGTCCAGAGAAGCCCCTTTTATTCCCAGACCACTGATATATTTTGACGGCAGATGAGCCCGCTTCCAGCGGCTGTGCATGGCAAACACCGGCTGGTAGAATTCAAGCAGCTGGTACGCGCTGTTATACTGCCCCTTCTCCGCCAGATACTGGATCATGTTGTGTCTGTTCAGTGACGGCGGCATCAGGTCCGAGAGGAAGTGTATCTGCGCCGATGTTACCCCTTCCATAAGATAAAGGTTGATGTTCAGCACAAACACGGCATCCGGCTGGGTTTTTCGACATTCTTCGATAATGAATCTGGTCGCTGCCAGGGGCTGCTGGGCGGTCGAATAGGGATAGCAGGCAATGCCATATTCCTCCCAGGCGGTAGTAGGCTCCCAATAGGCATAGGTCGCGCTGGGTCCAACGATAACAGCGTCCAGGGTGTTATCCTTTTCGAGATAGAATCCGGTAAGTCTCCAGAACATATGGTCGTTGACCGCCAGACTGCTTATAGCCCGGCCAATAACGGCCAGGATCGAAAGGGTCAGCACAACAAAGGCTGCGGAACGGATAAAATTATGCTTCTTTTTCATTCTGCCAGCCTCCTAAAACACCTGATAAATGAAGGATGTGGCGTCGTAGGCATCGCCATAGGCCCCAAAGACGCAAACATATATTATGCCCGCAATAAGTATGACCCACTGGATCGGGAACGGCAGTTTATTAAGCTTTTCCCTCAGGTCGATGCCAAAGGCGGCAGGTATGGCCGATGCCACCATTACCCCGATACCGGCCATGATCACCGGGAACTCCCGGTAAAAATGGTATTTTGTAAGCACATTACGCAGGGAGCTGAGTTCCTGAAACGGGCCGGTAAAGCTCATTTTAAGCATTTCGAACCCGTCCATATAGTTCAGGGGCAAAACCAGATACAGCCCCAGAACAACAAGGACATATGTCCGGGCTATCTGGAAAAGCTTCCAATACCATCCCTCGGGGTTTATGTGCAGCTTTTTGTGTATCACCGGGAACACGTCAGTCAGCATGGTAGATGTGGCGATTATCAACCCGTGCCAAAAGCCGTAGATAACATAGCCGAAGCTGTTCCCGTGCCACATCCCGATAAGCACAAAGGTTATCAGCGAGACTACTGATGTGCATACCCGGTCAGCCGTTTTGCGGCTGAACCGTTTTCTCACCAGTCTGCCCAGAGCGTTATATGGCCGGGAAGTGGCCAGCGGGAAGAACAGATAATCCTTGAACCATTCTCCCAGAGTAATATGCCATCTCCGCCAGAATTCGGAAAGGGAGCGGGATAAATAGGGCTGTCGGAAATTGGACGGAAGCTCAATGCCCAAAACCTGGCAAATGCCCCGCATAATATCGATCCCGCCGGAAAAATCCGCAAAGCCCCGGGCGCTGTAAAGCAGCATGGCAAAAACTATGGCTGTGCCGGAGCAATCCTGATAATCGCAGACTATTTCCCACACGAAGGAAAATGTCAGGTCGGCAATAACGAGCTTTTTCATATATCCCCAGAGCGTAAGCTCAAGGCCGGCCTTCATGCGGTCAAAGTCGAAACTGTGGCCCTGATAAAGCTGGGGAGCCAGCTTGTCAAACCGGCTGATCGGCCCCTGGATTATCTGGGGGAAGAACGAAACGAACAGGGCAAATTTTGCAAAATTGCGTTCCGCCTCCACCTTGCCGTTGTAAACGTCTATCAGATAGCCCACCGCCTGAAAGGTATAGAACGAGATGCCCATGGGCATAAGCAGCCCGGTCCCGGCCTCGTTGGCAAAAAAGGCAGGGGCCTCGAACTCGCCCACAAGAAAGTTTGTATATTTCAAAACCGCCAAAATCGCCAGATTGAGTCCCACACAAAGGCCCACATGGAGCCGCTTTCTGCGTTTAAACTCTGCCCGCAGCGCCTTTTTTGAATCTCTGTCGGTCAACGTTTCCAGTTCCTGCTCCCGCCGGATATTGAGCCGCTGCTGGTCAATGGCGGCAAAGTAAACCGAAACCGCCGTTATGCCGATATAAAGGAAGTATCTTATATCCGCAAAGGCATAAAACACCACCGATGCCGCCAGCAAAACGGTCCATCTCCATTTTTTGGGGAAGCAGAAATAAAGTATGAAAACCGCAATCACAAAAAAGAAAAACGTAAATGTCGAAATGCTCATTTTTCTTTTCCCTTTCGGTAATTATCCATTAAATGGGTCTGTAGGGATAAAATCCCGCAGAAGAACAGCCTTTTCGCCGCTTACCATGACCACCCGGGGCAGCTCCCTGCTCAGAAACAGCGCCTTGCCCTCGGTCACGCCATAGGCTCCCGCCCGCTCAAAGGCAAATATATCCCCCGGCGCTACCGCCGGAAGCTGGGCGCGCTGGACCAGCCTGTCGCTTATGGCGCACAGGCTTCCGCAAACGGTGTAGGTTTCCGGTGCGCCGCCGCCGTTAAGTACCCTCACTGGTGGGACCCGCAGCCCCAGGATCTGTCCGTCGTAGTTCAGCTGATGGGTCCCTCCGTCAACTATAACATAACGGTCGTCATGATTATCCTTGACCTCCAGCACCCGGGTCAGATATGTCCCGCAGGGCGCAGCCAGAAACCGGCCCAGCTCAACGGTCAGCTCAAAACGCTGTGACGCCCGCTCAACAGCATCGGCGCAGGCTCTGAGAACAGCAAGCTCTGCGCTGTCGGCATCGCTGCCGAAATAATCGGCAAAAAGGCCGGGCCCAAATTCCAGCCGCCGGACCTCAAAGCCAAAATCCTCTTTCAGCCCATCGGCAAATTGGGCAACATAGTCCAGCTCTTTAATTATCTTTTCGGGCTTGTTTTTCTGCGTTCCCGAAAAATAATGCAGCCCCACCATTTCAACTCCGGGATAAGATTCCCGGTTTTTAACGGCCCGGCGAAGCTCAGCCGGATCCATCCCAAACTGGTCCCCCGCCGTAAGGCGGAGCAGGACCGGCAAGGCTGTTTTCTGTCCCAGGCCCTGGCTGTTAATAAGCTCCAGCTGGCCGGGGCTTTCGGCAGTAAAAACTCCCACGCCAAATTCTGCGGCGTCGGAAACGCTTTTTTCGGTCTTTACCAGTCCGGAAAAAACGATCATTTTGGGGTCAACTCCCGCCCGTCTGCAAAGTTCCAGCTCACCGGGAGAACACACTTCCAGCGCCCCTACCGTTTCCGGCAGGCAATTCAGCAGGAACCCGCCAGACTTTACGCAAAAGCACAGCCTGACGCGGCTTCCAAGCGCTTCGGTCACGGCGCTACAGCGCCGGGCAAAAGCGTCGGCGCTGTAAACATAAGCGGGGGTGCCAAATTCGCTGGCAATATTCAAAAGACTAAAATCATCCATTTTCAGTTTCCTCAAGATATGCTCTGGTCAAAGCTGCCCTGTCCAGCTTGCCGTGGGCATTAAGGGGCAGCTCCTCCCGCCAGACCAGCCGGTCCGGTATCATATAATCCGGCAGCAGTCTGGCAAGCGCTTTGGCAAACACCTTTTTCTCCGGTTCCTGTCCGCTGAGGAAAGCCACCAGAGTCTGGCTGTCTTTAATATACACGGTGCAGGCCCGCTCGACTCCCTCGACGCTGTGCAACGCCCGATCGATCTCGGCCAGCTCGACCCGGCGTCCATGCCGCTTGATCTGATGATCCCGCCGTCCACTGTAATACAGCAGACCGTCGGCTCCATAACGGGCCATATCTCCGGTTCTGTATATCCGTCCAGTCCACAGATCGGTCAGCGGATCGGAGGTAAACGCCTCGGCCGTTCTCTCCGGCAGACCGCAATAGCCCAGGGCCACAGCGGTCCCGCCGACGCACACTTCACCTACCCGGTCCGGCTCGGTGATCCGCGTCCCGTCCTCTCCCAGCAGGAACACCCGCTCATTAGGGAAGGGTCGCCCCATGGGTATCTCGCCGCCGGAATAGTCGTCGGGCAGAATATGATATGTGCAGTTGCAGGTTATCTCCGTAGGGCCATAAAGGTTGACAAATCGCGCCCGGGGATAATGGTCCTTCCAATAAAGCAGATGGTTGGGAGGCATGACCTCTCCGCTGAACAGTATTTTGTCAAGGTGTTCCGGGGTCTGGAAGCCCAGCGCATCCCGCTGGGACAGCAGGCACAGGGCCGACACCGCCCAAATCAGGGTAGTGACCTTCTTTTCAGCCAGCATCTCAAGCAGATTGGGCAGGAACACAAAATAATACTTGGGTATTAAAAAGCAGGACGCACCTGTTTTCAGACAGCTGTAGATATCTTTAACAGAGACGTCAAAATCAAAGGGAGACTGGCAGGCCAGCATATCGGCATCGGTTATGCCGAAAAGGGGCGTAAACACGTCGATAAAATCGATGACTGACCGGTGGCTGACCAGCACCCCCTTGGGGGTTCCTGTTGAGCCGGAGGTAAAGCTGCAATAAGCCGGGTCAAGGTCGATATGGTTGCTGCGAATATTATCCAGCAGTTCCCGGTCAACAGGAGTCTCCACCATCTGACCAATATCCATCCCGCTTACTTCCAGAGCGGCAGCAGCCTTCTGGCTTCCGGCATTAAAAACCACCAGCTCCGGCTCAACAGGCCGAAGCATATCGATGTTTCTGGCGGCAGGCTGCTTCGGGTCCACAAAGCAGTAAAAGCAGCCGGCATACATGGCCGCCATAAACGCCACCACCGCATCAACGCCCTTTTCCATACAGACAGCCACGGCTCGACCGGCGGCTGACCTTTTGGCGATGGCGGTTCCTGCGGCTCTGGCCCGTTGCTCAAGCTCAAACCAGGTCACCGAACCGTTTACGTCCTCAAAGGCTGTTTTGTTGGGAAACCTGGCGGCAGTCTGCTCAAGATATTCAAGAAGATTGTACATATCAGTCCATCAGGCGTTGAACAAGAGCTACCATATTATCCAGCGAGTTAAGATTTTCGGGGCGCAGCTCGCCGATGGTGACCTCGATACCAAATTCCTCGTTAAGGGCATTAATGATGGAAACGATGGCAAAGGAGTCCAGCAGGCCATCGGTTATCAGGTTCTCTTCGGTTTCGTAATCTATTTCAGGGTGGATGCCTTCGAGAATGTCAAGGATTTTTTCTTTCATCGTGTGTTCCTCCAATTGATGTGTTAATGTGTTTTTATCCCGGCAACAATGTCAGAATTTCAACACTCCACCACAAAGAATACCATAAATCCGCAAATATCACAAGGGAATAAAGCAAATAATAAGGCCGCAAAAAGTCCTTACGAACCTTTTGCGGCCCATGGCCGGAGGCGCCCAACCGTTTTTTATAATTCCTGCCCTTTCAGCTTTACCCACAGATCATGGACAAAGCTGGGTCCGCGGCCCAGTGCAAT
>CAYLKH010000028.1:0-25608 GCA_964384255.1 uncultured Oscillospiraceae bacterium
CATGACCGGCTGGCGAGTAGGCTACGCTCTGGCCAACGACCAGCTGGCAAAGCTCATGGGCAACTATCTCAGCCATTCCACCGGCGCCCCGGCCACCTTTGCCCAAAAGGGTGCGGCCGAAGCCTTTGGCGGACCGCAGCAGTCCCGGGAGATCATGCGCCAGGCCTTTGAGGAGCGGCGGAACTATATCGTCAGCCGCATGAACACTATCGACGGCGTAAGCTGTATCAAGCCCCAGGGCGCGTTCTATGTTATGATGAACCTCAAGCAGCTCATTGGCAAAGAGCTTCACGGAGTCGTGATCAACGATGCCGACGATTTTGCCAACCTGTTTTTGAAAGAAGGTCTTGTGGCGACCGTTCCCTGCACCGGTTTTGGCGCTCCCGAATACTGCCGATGGTCCTATGCCACCAGTCTCGAAAACATCAAAGAGGGGCTGGACCGGCTGGAAAAATTCCTGGCAGAATAGTTGATTCTCCCGGCTGCACCACTTTTCATCCTTATCATCCATTATAAAATATGTCCGGACTTCCGCATTTTTCGGAAGCTCGGACATTTTTTATTGGCAAAAGTCATGCCTTTGTCAATAAACCAAAACAGGAGGATATGGATTGTCGAAATATGGATACGTCAGAGTCAGCAGCTATGATCAGAACGAAAGCAGGCAGCTGGCAGCTATGGACTCTGCCGGGATAAGCAGAAAGAATATTTATATCGACAAACAGTCGGGCAAGGACTTTATGCGTCCCCAATACAGGAAAATGGTTCGCAGACTGAAAAAGGACGACGTGCTTTACGTCAAAAGCATCGACCGCCTTGGTCGGGATTATGGCGAGATCCTTGAGCAATGGCGGGAGCTGACCCGGGACAGAGGGGTAGACATAGTGGTTATGGATATGCCGCTGCTGGACACCCGCAGGGGCAAGGACCTGATGGGAACATTCCTGAGCGACATAGTTTTGCAGGTGCTGTCCTTTGTAGCGGAGAACGAGCGGGCCAACATACGCCAGCGTCAGGCCGAGGGCATCGCTGCCGCCCGGGAACGGGGAGTCAGGTTTGGACGGCCAGCCACGCCGCTGCCTGACAATTTTGACCAGATATGCAAAGCATGGCGAGCCGGAGAGATAACCGCCGATCAGGCGGCAGCGGAATGCAATATGGCAAAAAGCACCTTTTATGACAAAGCAAGGCGCTTTAAGTAGCGCCCTGAACAACTAGTATACAAAGACCTGGGGGCTTTGTATACTGGTTATGCGGAACGAACTAAAGTTCGTTCCTGCCGCTGCGGCGGGTTATTGAACGCGAAAGACACCCCTGATGGGTTTCTTTCACACTATCTTCCTTTCCGCTGCGGCTACTTTATTCCTTTGTCTATAGCCAAAGCAGCAGAGCGCGATGCGCTCTGCTGCTCAAAATAACGGTCAACGTATCAAATCATATCATGGATGCGATGGACCAGGAGCTTCTCATGACCTTGGCAATGTTGCCTTCGCCGTCACCGGCGGCATCGCCGCAGATATAGAACTCGGGAGCTGCGCCATAATATGCAAGAGCCTCTTCCTGGCGGGGATTCAGGCCACCGGAGATGACGACGCTGTCGCACTCGATGGTTTTCTCAATGCCCTTGTAGTTTACATAAGTCAGCTTGCCGTCTTCGTATCTGGTAGTGGTGCAGCCGGTCTTGCGCTTCAGGCCGTGATAGCCCAGAGCAGGCAGATTATAATGGACTCTCTGGGCCGAGGGAGCCAGAGTAGTCTGGCGGGTAATAACAGTTACGTCACGGTCGTTTTCGGCGATATACATACCGGTCTCGCAGCCTATTTCGCTGCCGCCCACCACGACGACCTTCTTGCCCAGCTTATCCACATTGCCAAATACGGAAATGGGAGTAAACACGTTGGCGGCCAGAGTTCCGTCTTCCCTGACCAGGCCGGGGATGTCGGGAATATTGGGTTCTGCGCCGTTGGCTACGACAACGGTGTCGAAACCTTCGGCCCTGATCTCGTCGGCAGTAGGAGCCTTGCCAAGACGAACCTCGACTCCCTTTTTGCCGCACTGGTATGCCAGCCAGTTTTTAAAGTCTTTAATGGTCCACTTGAAGGTTGCGTAATCAGCATGGATAAGCTGACCACCAAGGACCTGCTCACGTTCGAACAGCACGACCTTGTGTCCGCGGTCAACAAGGTTTATGGCCGCGTTCATACCGGCGGGGCCGCCACCGATAACGGCGACTTTTTTGACCCTGTCAGCGGGCTTGAACAGGCGTTCGGTCATGTGGTCAACACCGATGGTGGGGTTGACGGAGCAGAAGGAGATCCAGGGGCCGGACATGGAAGCGCCGTGACATTTGTTGCAGCGGATGCAGGGAACAACATCGTCCCCACGGCCTTCGGTTATCTTTTTGGTATAGTCATGGTCAGCGATGAATGCGCGGGCAGCGGCCATCATATCCATCTTGCCTTCGGCTATCCACTGTTCTGCCAGATCGGGGTCCTGAAGGCCGCCGATAGGAGCGGTGAGGATCTTGGCGCCGGATTTCTTAACAGCTTCGGAAACTTCGAGGGTGACGGGGATCTTGGTGGAGTTGAAGGTGGTGGGATGAGCTTCGTCGCCGTCGCCGCCACGGATCTGGAGAATATCTACCTTACCCTCTGCCAGCTTGGCAAAGGCCACGGTATCTTCGATGGTTATGCCGCCGGGAGCCTCTTTGCCGGACATAAGGACTTCGACGATAAAGTCTTCGCCCAGCTCTTTTTTAACAGCTTCGCATACAGCCAGGGGGAATCTGGCGCGGTTTTCGATGCTGCCGCCGTATTCGTCGGTACGTTTGTTGCACAGGGGGCTGAGGAACTGAGCGCACAGGGGACCCTGATATGCCATATGGAAGGATGCGCCGTCGAAGCCGATGCCCTTCCAGTATTTACATTCTTTGACGACCTGCTTGATGATGTCCTGCATGATCTCGGGAGTAACGGCCTTTTTGCTGCCGCCGCCCATCATGGCCATCATGTCTTCCATCATCTTCTGCTTCTGCTCTTCGGTCATGTCCTCGTCCATGGGGGGACCCATCATGCCGCCGCCGGGAGCTACGTCATCATCTTCTTCGCCGGGACCTCCGGGAGGGGGACCCATCATCATGCCGCCGCCTTCGCTGTCGCACACGCCGTATCCCGCAGGAGCCGATGCGTTGACAGAGATGGTAGCCTTGGCGCCATACATATGGATAACTTCGCAGTAAAGAGCAAGGGAGTTCTCAACGGCGGGGTCCTTAATGTTGAACATGGGGAAGTGAGCGCCGTCGCCCATGCTGTCCCGCTGCTTGAGGTTGGTCCAGTTGCCGATAGTCACGATAGCAGCGTTTTTAGCTATCTGAGCCTGATAGAGCATAATGGGGTCGTTGGGCCAGTTTTCGGGACCCTGGAGAAAATGGGGAAGGCCATTAGAGGAAAGAAGTCTGTTTTTCAAAACGACGTTTTTGCCGATTTTAACAGGCTTTAAAAGGTTTTCATACTTTGCCATTTTCGTTTTCCTTTCTTCATTTTCAAATTTGTTTGAACGCTAATTATTATAACACAGCGTATCAAATTACGCAATGGATAAGTGCGGCCGTCAGTTAAATCAGGGGTCAGAGAGCCAGATCCGGCTATGTGTGTTGATAACGATTCGCCGGTTTCTTTTGCGCCTTCCCGAGCTTTATCATCGGGGCCATCGCCGGTCATTATCACAAATATATAAAAACTCCTGAGTAACTGAAAATCTCACCCCCTTCCGACACACAGCCAGAAGGGGGTGAGATTATATTCACTTAGCCTATTTTCCAGTTCCAGACGGGAACGTTGCGGCGGGCGATCTCAATAAGGTCGTCAGTCACATTGCCCAGCTTGGAGGAATAAACGTAGTTCTGCTTTTTGCCGACCAGCCAGATAGCGGGCTGCTGCTGATACAGATAATCGTAGAACTCGTTAATAAGTTCGGCTCTCTTTTCCTCATCCAGCTCGCTGGCGATAACGTCCTTCATGGTGTCGTAAGCGGTGTCGACCAGGCTGAGGACGGTACGGTCAGAGGCGCTGATGATATCGTTGCGGCTCATGGGATCGGGAGTGATGCCATAGATGATAAGGCCGCCGTCGTAGGTGCCTTCTTCACCGGATTTAAGGTCAGCCATCATGGTGGAAGCGTCGATGGTCACGATCTCCACTTCGAATCCGGCAGCTTCAAGGTCCTGGCCCACCAGCACGCCGATCTCGCCACGCTGACCTGCGGCAGGGGCTGCAAGAACGAACTTGCCGTCATAGCCGTCAGCCTTGGCTTCTTCCAGCAGAGCCTTGGCTTTATCTACATCATAGCTGTACTGAATGTCTTCGGGATAGTATTTGTTGGAATCGGTGATATACAGCTCCATGGGAGTTGCAAGGCTGACCTCGGATTCGCCGGTCAGCAGGGTGCAGAGGTTTTCTTTGTTTATAGCGTAATTGACGGCGCGGCGGACGCGGGGATCCGTAACGATGGTATTGTTGATAGCGATGACATAAACCTGAGTAGCCTCGTCACGCATATCCATGGTGATACCTTCGGAGCCGTTCATAACCAGAGCCTCGTCGTTGGCGATGGGGGAATAAGCGATGTCGATCTCGCCGGTCAGCATGGCAGAGGAGGCAGAAGCAGCGTCAGTCTGCTTGAAGATCATGGTGGTCCAGTTGGCATCGCCCATGTGATAATCTTCGTTTCTGGCAAGGGTAAGCTCGGTGGCGTCGGCGGTCTGGCTTACAAATTTGGCCGGGCCGGAACCGATGGGAGCGGACCAGAATTCGTTGGTCAGCATTTCGGCCACAGGAATGTCCTTAAGCAGAGCGCTGGGCAGAACGACCATGAAATAGGAATTGCTCATCAGGAAGGATTCCATGTTGGTCACCTGCTTGAAGGTCAGCTCCAGGGTGTAGTCGTCTACTGCAACAGCAGCCAGAGAGTTTTCAGAAACCTCAACACCGGCTTCGTCGGTGCCTTCAAAAACGCTCATAAGGCTCTGGTCGCTGAAGCCCACGCCCTCTTTGGTAAGCAGCTGGAGGCTCCATACCCAGTCGGCAGCGGTAACGGCGCTTCCGTCGTGGAATTTTGCGTCTTTATTCAGGTTGAAGGTGATGGTTTTGCCGTCGTCGCTCATGGACCAGCTGTCTGCTCCACGGGGACCGATGTTGCCTTCAACGTCAACGTAAACCAGCTGGTCATAAAGCATACTGATAATGATGCTGTTATAATAGTTGGTGTTGTTAAAGGGCAGCAGGCCGGACCAAAGGGTACTCATACCCCAGACGATGGTGCCGTCGGTTTCGGAGACAGCATCACTCTGCTGGGCAGGTGCGCTCTCTTCGGCAGTTGTCTCGCCGGAGCAGCCAGCCAAAAGTATGCCCAGCAGCATTACGAGAGCCAGAAGAAAACTGATTTTTCTCTTCATTAAAACTTTCCTCTTTTCAAAGATTTTTATTTTTAGAAAAGCACAAAGTGCTGATCTTACGGTTTATTTGCCCGCAAAGTGGCATCTGACACAGTGTTGCTCACCCAGCTTTACCATCTCCGGCTCTGACTGGGCGCAAATCGCCTGCGCCATGGGGCATCTGGTGTGGAACCGGCATCCCCGGGGCGGATCCAGGGGGCTGGGTACATCGCCCTGAAGAACGATACGGCTCCTTTTGGAGTCCACATCCGGGATGGGTATGGCCGACAGCAGGGCCTGAGTATAGGGGTGGGCAGCTTTTTCGAATATATCCTCCCGGGTACCGGTTTCGAGGATCCTGCCCAGATACATGACCGCCACAGTGTCACAAACGTAGCGGACCACGCTCAGGTCGTGGGAAATAAACAGATATGCCGGGCCAAAATCCTTTTGCATCTGCTTCATCAGGTTAAGCACCTGGGAGCGAACTGACGCATCCAGCGCCGAAACCGGCTCGTCGCACACGACGAAGGCGGGTTCCATCACCATCGCCCGGGCTATGACCGCCCGCTGGCGCTGGCCGCCGGACATTTCGTGGGGATATTTGTGTATCTGCTCTTCTTCAAGGCCAACATAGGAAAGCAGCTGGCGGACCTTTTCGTCCTTTTCCTCCTCCGTTCCCAGCTTAAACACGTCCAGCGGTGCTTTTACCGACTGGAAAATGGTCATTCTGGGATTCAGCGAAGAATAGGGGTCCTGAAAAATCATTTGAAGCTTCTGGCGATATGGCCGCAGCTGTCTGCTGCTCAGGCCCTGTATCTCGTGGCCGTCAAAGGTTATTGTTCCCTCGGTCACGTCGTAAAGTCCCAGAAGGCAGCGTCCGAGGGTAGATTTTCCGCAGCCGGACTCGCCCACCAGCCCCAGCGACTGACCGGGAAATATCTCAAGGTCAACTCCGTCCACCGCTTTGAGATAGACCCGCTTATCCGGGATCAGGCTGGATCTGGCGATAAAATGCTTTTTCAGCCCTCTGACAGAAATCAACGGTTCACTCATGGGCTTCACCTCCGTCGTACAGGTGGCATCTTACCTGACTGCTGCCAACGCAGGTCAGTTCAGGCTTGGACGCGGTGCATTTTTCCATGCAGCTTTCGCAGCGGGGAGCGAATCTGCATCCCGGCATTTCCTGTCCGGCAGGGGGGACTGTGCCGCTGATGGAATACAGCTGACCGCTGTCCCTGTCCAGCCGGGGCAGCGAACGCAGCAGACCCCGGGTATAGGGATGGCGGGGGTTTTTAAAAATATCCTTCACCGGCGCAAATTCAACTACCTCTCCGGCGTACATTACCATAACGTTGTCCGCCATATCTGCCACAACGCCCATATCATGAGTAATGAGCAAAACGGCGGCGCCCAGCTCACTTTGAAGCTCTTTAATAAGCTCCAGCACCTGAGCCTGAATAGTAACATCCAGCGCGGTGGTAGGTTCGTCGGCTATCAGCACCTGGGGCTGCGCAGACAGCGCCATAGCTATCATAACACGCTGGGTCATGCCGCCGGACAGCTCGTGGGGATAGCTTTTCATCCGGCGCTCCGGGTCGGACACTCCGACCTTTTTCAGCAGGTCGGTCGCCTTCTGCCAGGCATCGGCTCTGCTGATATTCTCGTTAGCCCTGAGCATTTCCACCAGCTGTGCGCCGATCTTATGAACGGGGTTTAGGGATGTGATGGGGTCCTGGAATATCATGGCTATTTTTTTGCCCCGGACATCACGCATTTCCCGGTTGCTCAGCCGGGTAAGCTCCCGGCCCTCAAGCCTGATGCTGCCGGAGGTTATTTCAGCGGTAGCGCTGGGGAGCAGCCCCATAATAGCCGAAGCCGTTACGGATTTGCCGCAGCCGGACTCGCCGACTATGCCCAGAATAGTACCGCTGTCAACAGAAAAGGTCACGTTTCTGATAGCGGTCTGTCTGGTTTTTCTGTCTGCCTTAAAGGCAACACTCAGGTTTTCGACTTCAAGGATAGGCATTGGCTTACTCCTAAACTCGTTTAAGCTTTGGGTCAAGGGCATCTCTTATTCCCTCGCCCACAAAGTTGATACACACGATGGTGATTATCAGGCACAGCCCTGCCGGGACCCATATCCACCAGCGGGAGCTGAGGACGACGATATTGTTGGCCGCCTGGATGATGTTTCCCCATGAGGATTCCGGAGGCTGGACGCCCGCGCCCAGAAAGCTCAGGCCGGATTCCATTATCATGGCCTGAGAAATGCGAAACGCAAGGCTCATCCACAGGGGTGACACAGCGTTAGGCAGGATCTGGCGCCATAATATGGCCCAGTTTCCGGTGCCGATAGTCCTGGCCGCCAGAACATATTCCTTTTCACGTTCGGACAGCACATTGGCGCTGAGCAGTCTGGCCACAGCGGGCCATCCCAGCACACCGATTATGATGGTTATGCTCCATACCGAGGAGCCAAACAGGGCTACCACCACCAGTATAAGCACCATGGAAGGGAAAGACATAAACATATCTGCAATGCGCAGGATAAGGTTGGACAGAAATCCCCGATAATATCCCGCCAGCAGGCCCAGAGGCAGGCCGATGAGTACGCTGATAACGGTCGAACCGATGCCGATAAACAGGGAGTTTCTCCCGCCATATACCAGGCGGGCAAAAATATCCCGGCCCAGAGTATCGGTCCCAAGAATATGGGCCTCAGAGGGAGCCCTGTTCATATTAAGCACATCCGAGGAGTAGGGATCCAGCTCCATAAACAGAGGCAGCAGCAAAATGGCCAGCAGCTCAACAGCCAGAATAACAAGGCATACGGCTGCCGCCCTGTGCTTTATGAGATTTTTGAAAAAACCGTTATTCATTGGCGGCACCTATTCCAGAGAGATTTTGGGGTCAAGGTATGCATAAAGCACATCCAGCAGGATGTTGACCACCAGCACTGTGACCGAGATAAGCACTGTGATACCCATAATGAGGTTATAATCCCGGGTGTCGATAGCCGTCATCATCAGGCTCCCGATGCCCGGCCATCCGAATATCTGCTCGGTAACCACAGCCCCGCCGATAAGGAACGGGACGTTCATGCCGATGGTAGTGACGATAGGTATCCACGCATTGCGCAGGGCGTGCCTGACCATGACGCGGAACTCGCTTATGCCTTTGCTTCTGGCGGTTTTGATATATTCCTCGTTCATTACCTCCAATACGCTGCCCCGGGTCTGCTTAAGGTAATTGCCCATAAGCTGAACGCACAGAACTATGGTCGGCAGCACCAGATGGCGGCACAGGTCGCCAAAGCTGGCTTCGGCCCCGGTAGTGTACATCCCCTGGGACGGGAGCCATTGGAGCTTGACCGCAAAAACATAGATAACGATAAGCCCCATGAAGAAGTTTGGCACCGACGCGCCGATAAAGGTAATAACAGTGGACAGATTGTCCCAGATGGAATAGGGCTTATAGGCTGACATGACTCCCAGAGGAACAGAGATCAGCACCGACAGGGCCAGGGATGTGCCAGTCAATATCAGGGTCGGACCCAGACGGGCCGAGATCATTGTCCACACCGACTGAGAGGTATAGGCCGAATATCCCAGATCCCCCGACAGGGTCTTGCCCAGCCACATGAAGTAACGCACAATGACCGGCTTGTCAAGGTTGTGGGCGATAACGGCAGCCTCGTAAGCTTCTTTGGTCATGTTGCCCTCGCCCGCCATAATATCGACCACGCTTCCCGGCGCCAGACAGGAAAAGACATAAACCACCACCGTTATCCCCAGAAAAATGGGGATGGCGACCAATATTCGCTTGATTATATATTTCAGCATTTTAGGCATACTCGGCACCCTTAAACCCGTTCAGCACGCCGACCACTGAATCGACGATGCTGCGTAATTGTTTTTGCGGAGCTTGCAGAAGACAGCCCTGACAGGTTTTTCCCCTGCCTTCAATTCTGCTGTGACAACTATCCGCATTTGTCTACGCTCTGGTACTATCCCATCCATTTTAATAGACATCAAATAAGAATTCAACCTTTTTATTAAAATTGATACTTCGATATAAAAATAATCACCTTTTGCAGCTCAATGCTCCGGAGGGCTGATTATTATCTTTCCGTCCTCTACCGACATTTTTACCCTGTTACCCTCAACACCGGTTTGGGACAGCATTTCCGGCGGGATCTGGAGTCTGTTGGCTCTGTCCAGCACCGCATATTCCTCGTGGCTTGCGCCGTCGAAAAGGGAGCTTTCCTGAAGCCGGTCAAGGTAGTCGCTTTTCATTATCCGTTCCGAGCTTATTTTTCCGTCTCTGATGGAGACGACGCGTTCCACCTTCCCTGCCACGGACATATCGTGGGTAACGATTACGATAGTCAGTCCCAGCTCCTTATTAAGCTGGCGGAAGGTATCGAAGATATAGGCCGAGGTTTTGGGGTCTACCGAGCCTGTAGGCTCGTCGGCAAGCAGGATCTTGGGGTCGTTGGCCAGGGCGATAGCTATGGCGATGCGCTGCTGCTCGCCGCCGGAAAGCTGGCTCAGGCGGCTGTCCTTTTTGTGGCTCATGCCCACCAGCTCCAGCAGATACTCTGCCCGCTGCTTCTTTTCGGATTCTCTGGTAAACAGCATGGGCATCATAACGTTTTGCAAAGCGGTCAGGTAGGATATGAGGTTCCTGGCATTATTCTGCCATACAAAGCCTACGGTGTGGCGCTTATATTGCACCAGCTCGTCCTCGGTGAACTTGAAAAGGTCCTTCCCGTCCACATACAGCCTGCCGGCAGTGGGGCGGTCCAGGCCGCCTATCATGTTGAGAAAGGTGGACTTGCCGCTGCCGCTGTTGCCGATGATAGCCATCAGCTCCCCGGGGCGGACCTTGCAGTCCAGCCCCTGGAGCGCCATGACCTCAATATCCTCGGTCTTATATATTTTGACAAGGTTGTCGCACTCGATGATATATTCCTGTTCGCTCATAGCTTTATCTCCCCGTCCTCAAGCTCATATACGCAGTCGCCTATTTCCATAAAACCGGTATCGTGGGTGGTCATGACTATGGTGATATTCTGGGAAGCGTTAAGCTCCTTGAATATTTTGACCACGGAAATAGCCGTGTTAGTGTCCAGCTCGCCGGTAGGCTCGTCGGCAAATACTATCTCCGGCCTGTGGGCGATGGCTCTGGCGATGGCTACCCGCTGCTGTTCGCCGCCGGAAAGCTCCTGGGGCATATGCTCTGCCCGCTTGGACAGGCCCACCATATCGAGACATTCCATCGCCCGCTCCCGGCGGTCGCCCTCGTATCCTCCCAGCCGCAGAGCATATTCAACGTTTTCATAGGCTGTCATTATGGGAATAAGCGCCACCGACTGGAACACAAAGCCAATCGAGCTTCTGCGGAGCTTTGTCTTTTCGGCATCGGACAGCTGCTGGTAGCTCTGGCCCCTGAGCAGCACCTGACCTTCGGTGGGGTCATCCAAAGCCCCCATGATGTTCATAAGGGTGGTTTTTCCGCTGCCGCTGCGGCCCTTGAGAATGGTCAGCTTGCCTTCGGGGATATCCACGTCTACCCCCTTCAATGCCCAAAAGGTTTCGCCGTCGGGGGTTTTGTAGCCTTTTTTAACTGCTTTCGCCTGTAGAATCATATTGCTCATAATCAATCCTCCCCAAGCTTAAGCGCCTGAGATATCTTCATTTTAGATATCAGCATACCAATTATCGTCATGCATACCGCGATGACCACCGCCACCGCCGCCAGCAGACGCACCATGTCGGAGCTTTCGGAAACCACCCGCAGGGGAATAACAGTGTCGGCAGAGGCATAGGCCAGCTGCACCAGCGGGATGTAAAGCTGAGATGCGGCAATGCCCACCACCACACCAAGGGCTATGGACAGACCGGATATCCAGACCTGCTCGTTTATGAGCATGACGATGACTTCCTTCATGGTCATACCCATGGCGCGGAAAATGCCAAACTGCAACGATCTGGAATTGATGGACAGTATCCAGTAGATCAGGAAACCCACCGAGCATATAAGCAGGGTAACGATAAAGCTTACTGTCAAAATGCCGTTGGTACCCTGGAACACAGGGTCGTTCTTAAGCTGGACCAGCTGGGCATCGGAATCCACAAACTTTACCAGCTCCAGATCGTTCCCGGCCACAAAGTCATAAATAAATCCCGTGCCGTCAGCGGCCTTTATCCAGACCTCATAGGGCCGGACTCCCCAGCGTGAGCGGAGATAATCATAGTTTGAAACAATGAGGAATTTGTTCTGGGTTTCGGTCAGGCCGTCCTTCCCCTCCACCTGGATCTCGCTGTTGTAGGTAGGGAAATAATCAACGAATCCATAGATCACGCCCCGGGCTGAATCGCCGCCGGAATTTTTATAACTGATAACATCTCCCAGCTCATAGCCGTAAAGCTCGTTAAAGTTGGACGAAACCAGAATAGCATTTGGCGTCTGGGAAATGGCGTTGAGGTAATTGTTGATATGGGTGGGCAGCAGGTCGTCCTTGAACCATGCGGTGTTGCCGAATTCCTGAGTGTCGATGCCCATAAGGGTCACCTTGACGCTGCCGCCCATGTCGTTAGTCACGTTGACAGTGCAGCTGTCGTCATACAGCACTCTGGTAACGCTTTCGGCCTGCTCAAGCTCGAGATATTTGCGATAATCCGGCTCGGTATATGCCAGGTCGGTCATACCCAGGGGGTCATCCTCTACCGCCTGAGCATTGTCGGACCAGGATTCTTTAATAACGATATCCGCTCCCGCCATATAGTGGATACGGTCTTCCTCGTTGGTGTTGACCGTTCTGGCGGTCTGGGCATTAAATACGCCCATGGCAATGGTCACGACCATAAACACGATTATATATGCCTGAGAGTTTTTGGTCCGCAGCACCCACAGGAAGGAAGAATACATGGACGGACTCCACCATTTTTTGCCGCAGCGATACACCAGCCATACTATGGCAGGGATGATCCTGAAGGCCAGCAGGCCGCAGGCGATTATAAACAGCGACGAGCAGAGGAACAGCAGCGGGTCAAGCCCCGCTCCTTCCGCCACCTTCTGGGCCAGAACATCCTTCTGACCGTTGAAGGTATAAAGCCCATACAGGGCCAGAGCCAGCAGCACCAGATCCAGATACAGCTTCTGCCAGAAGGGCTTTGACCTGGTGCTTTTTGTCCGCTTGTGGGCAACGATAGACACGTCGGCGTATTTGAACACCGGCAGTACCATGGCCGCAACACTGAGAAGCGCCGCTGCAAGAGCGTAAAGCAGCACAGTCCCGGTTATTTCGACCTTAAGAGACTGGCGGGAAACGAACTCAAGAAAAGCGTTGGATGAGCCTACTATCTGGCATATGAGCATGGCCAATGGAACGCCCATAAGGAAGCACACTGCCGCCACCAGCAGGCTCTGGATAAGGTAAATGCGGATGATCTGGCCTTTGCCCGCTCCCCGGCTTTTGATAACGGATATCTCGTTTTGCTCCTGATCCAGCATCTGCCGGGAAACCATAAACACAAAGGCTGCCAGCAGAGCATAAAGGGGAACGCTGAGTATTCTTAGCGTGACCGTAACCCTGGTGGATTCTTCAAGATATTCTTCGATAATGGCCGAGAAATAGTCGTTATAGCTGTGGTTATATTCTTTCAAAAATGTTTCGCGATAGTTTTGAGAAATATTGAGGATATTTTCGCAGTTGTCCACGGTAAAATCGTTATAGTCCATGACCGCGAACCACAGCCCTTTAACTCCGGAGCCGCCGGTAGCCTGGCTCATAAACAGCTTGTTAAAGGCCGCTTCGGATATCATAATATCCCGGTAATAGCTGTCGGGGCCTTTATACCAGTAATCGTCCCCGGGGTCGGAGTTTTCGTAAACGCCCACTATTTTCAGCTTAAGACATTCCCCGTTGGTAAACTTGAAGGTAGGCAGCTCCAGTGTTTCGCCCACCAGCAGGTTCTGGGTAACAAGGCATTTCTGGCTGACGATAGCGGTCACCGACCCGTCCTGAGCAATAGCATCGTCATAAAGCTGGCCGGAGATGATATTGATATGCTGCTCCATATCCTTCAAATAGCCTATGCGGAATTCCCTGTCGCCGCTGTCACCCTCCCTTTCCAGCTGAGGTTGAAGGGTTACGCTGTCGAGATAAAGGTTTTCTATGACGTGCATAGCCTCGATGCCAAATTCCTGATCGATATTGTTAATCATCTCCCGGTCGGCATAAAACTGGTCGATCCCGCCGGAACCCACCGAAGAATAAAGGTGGACAACGCTGGGATATTTCCCGTTATCGGTCACGTATTGCTTAAGGTCGTTGTTGAGCATACGGGACAGGGCGGCCTTTGTATACATGGGGCTCGAGGCCGCGATGGAAATAAGCAGCAGATTGCCAATAAGCAGGCTGGCCACCAGCCACTTGCGGCATTTCATTTTTTGCAGCACAAATTGCAGCATACGCGCCCTCCTAGTTCAGAATAACGGTTTGACCGGAGCTGAGTCCGGCCAGGATCACTGTACAGCTTTCGCCCACGGTGCCGCCGGTTATGCCCCTGATGACATAACGCTTTTTGACCATGCCCCCATCAAGGACGGAAACGTAGTAATTACCGTCCTCCACCTCAACGGCCCCGCGGGGGACCAGAAGGGCGTTCTGCGCCTGGACCGTGGTCACCGAAGCCGACGGCTTGGTCAGCTCGTCCTCAGTCAGAGCTTCGTCCAGCTTGAAATAAGTGTGTCCGGTTCCGGCCACGCCCTCCGGCAGGACCGAATCCGCCGCTACCACCCGGGCGGTGACAGTTTTTCTGCTGTCCTTGCGGCCATATTCCACGGTAACGTTCATGTTGTAAAGGAAGTTTTTTGCGGTGGATGACGAAAGCAGCACCAGGCTGTCGGCCTGATCCAGCACCGCCAGCTCTTTTCCAACATCCACCTCGGCCCCCTTATCCAGAGACGCCAGACTGGAAACTATACAGTCGAAGGGAGCGTATATGTATTCGTTTTCAAAGGCGGCCTCTGCATCGGCCACATCGCTTCTGAGCTTTTCCAGCTGGACCGACTGGTTGTATTCATACTGATCCAGTTCGAGCTGAGCCAGCTGAACGTATATGCTTCCTTTGGCTCCGGCTGCGGATACCTCATCCAGAAGTCGGGCAGAGGTTTTCTCGTATTCTTCCTCAGCCCTTTGCAGCGCAAGCTTTGCCGATTCAAGCTCTGCTTCGCTGCCCTTGCGGGTAAAGGTCGCAATAAGCTGACCTTCTTCAACCAGCTGTCCGCGGCTTACGCTGAAACTGTCAAAGTAAAGCCCGCTTTCCTGACAGTAAAGGGTCTGGCTCAGATAATATGTCGGCTCGATAGAAAGCTCCGAGGTTTTGATAAGATCTCCCACCTGAGCCACGGCAGTGCGATAATTGGCTCCGCCGGAGGCTTCGGCCTCAGCCAGCATCGCCGATTTCTGCTGGGTGCTTCCGCATCCGGAAACCGCCGTCAGCATCGCCGCCGCTGCCAGCACCGCGGCCATCTTAGCTCGCCACATAAAATGCATCCCCTTCCTCAAGCCCCGAGATTATCTGGACCTCGGCAGGCGTCACGACCCCGGTGTCAACATATTGCTTCACCTGCTGCCCGTCCCGGGCCAGGTAAACATAGCTTCCGCCGGAATCTTTGTGAACAGCGTTGGCCGGTATCTTAAGGGCGTTTTCCACATAGTCGGTCACCAGATAGACGCAGGTAAACATACCGTTTTTTATCTCCTGACCGGGATCGGTGATGGTAAAGGTCGAACTCATCTCCGCCCCGGATATGCTGAGCTGCAAATATGTCTCCCGGTCATAGGGCTGATACTCAATATCGTATTCCACTCCGCCGATAGATGCATACACCCGGTCGCACTTTTCCACGTCTGCCTGGGGGATATATTCGCAGGATATCACATGGGTGTCGTCATCAGCTATGTAGATACAGGCAGAGCCTGAACGGACGCTGCCGCCGGGCTGCACATCCATCTTGACCACCGTGCCGCTGACCTGGGCCTTCAGCTCGTTGTTTTCCAGATCCCGGTCATAGCTTTCCAGCTGCTGCCGCAGGCTCTCAAGCTCGATATCGAAAAGCAGCTGCTCCTGCTGAGCCTGTAGCCGAATGAGCTGAGCTTCCAGCGCTCCGGAGCCGCCTGAGCTTTCCTCAAGCTGAGCCTGAAGCTCAAGACGCTGCATATCAAAATCGTGATTAGTGGTTTTGTACTCGATCTCGGCGGCCAGCTCATCCCGCTTGCTCCGGACCTGAGTCATGTCGATGGTGGCCAGCACATCACCGGCTGATACAACGTCTCCCAAAGTCACATTGAGCCGATCGACCGTTCCGCCGGAAGCGAATCCCTGGCCGGTCACCTGGGGTTCGATAGTGGCTTCGTACATAACGATGTTGAATATTTCGCCCCGGCTGGCGGTTTCCACATCTGCTTCGACCTTTGCAGGCTCAAGCAGCTCAGGGGCATTATCCTTTCCGCCGCACCCGCAAAGCATCAGCAGGGGCAAAAGCAGGCAAATCAGTTTTTTCATCATTCTCCCCCTGTCAGCTGATAATCACTTCATCCCCGGATTCCAGTCCGGAAATGATCTCTATGCCGTTGTCGGCTTCCAATCCCGTCTCCACAGCCTTGGCGCTGCGAAGCCCCGTTTCGTCCTGATAATAAACCATGGGCTGACCGCCGATAGAGATGACCGCTCTGGACGGCAGCCACAAAACGCTCTGCCTTGAATCCAGCACCAGATGGACGGTGCCGCGTATGCTTTCGCTTTCAAACCAGGCGGTTTCGTCGGTCAGTACAAGGTAAACCTTTTCTTCGGCTGTTCCCTTGTTGTCCCGGCTCTCCGGTTCAAAGCCCAGGTCTTCCGGTTTTACAGCCACTGCCTCATAAGCGGTGTCGCTTATGGCCACCTGAACAGTTTTCCCGGGTTCAAATTCGTCATAATACTGAGTGTAGGCGCTGAGGATATACTGCTCCCGATTGGCTATGGTGACCACCGGGGAATTCTTGATAGTCGCCGAATCCGCACCGATAGACTTGACATAAGTAACGGTGCCGTCAATAGATGCATAGAGCCTGCGGCCTTCCTTTTCGTCCTCAAGCTCAGCGCGTTGAAGGCCCAGTATGTATATCTGGTCCTCAAGCTCCGTGACCTTCTGCTCATAATCGGAGATGTCCTGCCCGGTCTGGCTGCTGAGCTTCTGAGCAACGTCCAGACTCTGAGCCGCAATATCCAGCTCAACAGACAACTGGCTCAAAAGCTCGTCGATCTGGGCGATCTGGCTGTTGATGGCAGAATTGTTCATCTCGGCCACCAGGTCGCCAGCCATTACGCTGTCGCCTGTCTGGACATATATCCCCCCATAGCGCTGACCGCTGACTTGAAAGCTCAGCTCTTCCTCCTGCAAAGGGACGCTGGAAAAGGTTATGTCCGCCGTCAGCTCAAGATCTCCAGTTTTGACCGTTTCTGTTTTGTAGTCCTCTTCGATCTGCGATGTCACCAGCGGCAGCTGAGGCGCCTCAGCCTCCTGAGGCAGCAAAAAGCAGCCGCTTAATACAGATGCCGCACCGGCAGCCAGCAGGACCAGGGAAATTTTCTTTCGTGCTTTCAAGCTATCAGCTCCCATATAATTCCTTAATTAAACATTATATGTTACCGGGCAGGCAAAGTCAATTTATCCCCACGCCATAATTCGTTTATATGACCCGTTTTCACAAAAACTACACCGACCTTCTTCCATCCCGGTGATTTTTGTGATATACTTGGCACAGTAATAATTATAAACGGAGATGGAACATTATGGCAGTTAACATCGAATACCTGTGGCAGGATCGCCGCCGCCGAATGGGAATGCCCCTGAGCTTCACCAAATACGCTCTCAGCGATGACCGTCTTTTCCTTGAAAAAGGGCTTTTGAACATGAATGCAGACGAGATCCAGCTTTATCGTGTTCGGGATATCAGCCTGAACATCACCCTGTGGCAAAGGATATTTGGCATGGGGACTATCACCATCCACTCTAACGACAAAACTCACCCCTCTCTCGAAATCAAAAACGTCCTCCATCCCCGGGAGGTGAAAGAGCTTATCCACGACCAGGTCGAGCTGGTACGCAGAGATCGTGGAGTTGGGGTAAGCGAGCTTCTTAACGACGACCTGGATATCGATATTTGATCGCCTTCATATTCCCTAATCACTAAAATACTGATACCTGAATCACCGCCCCACCAATCCCGCTCCGGACGATTATGGATCCGGAGCGATTTTTTTGTTGACAGGCGACTGTATTATGTGTATAATACAGTTACAACCGTATTATGCGCACAATACAGTTATTAAAGGAGAGAATCGGCCATGATTTCCTTTGACAGTTTTAATATCCAGAGCGGCGTCCCCATATATACGCAGATATTGCGGCATATTAAGCTGGGTATAGTATCCGGAGATGTCACCGACGGCGACGAGCTGTCCTCCCGGCGGGCGTTGTCCGCCCTGCTGGGCGTTAATCCCAACACTGTTCAGAAGGCATATCGCCAGCTTGAGGAAGAGGGGCTTATCCGGTCCCACACCGGAGCCAAAAGCTATATGCTTCTGGACAGCTCCATAGTCAGCTCTATCCGGGCCCAGCTGGTTCGGGACGAGGCTATGGCCGCAGTTCAGTCCATGAAGGGTATGGGGATATCCCGTCAGGAGGCGCTGGCTCTTATTGATGATCTGTGGGATAGGGGGAATACACCTTGAAAAAACATCTGTCAGTTTTTGCTCTTTTTGCGCGCAGCAGCGTTTTTAAGCTTCTTCTGCTGCTGTTGTTGCTGGCTGTGTCAGAATCGGTGCTGTTTTATCTGAGTCTCAGGGGAGCCATTTCAGCTGCTCCGGATGTCGGGGGCCTGTATACTCTGGAATATGTTCTGTCCTCCGGCAGGGTGTTCTGGCCTGCTGCCCCGGCGCTGGTGCTGCTGGCTGTTCAGCTCTGCCTGACGGGCTGCAATTTTTCCGGTCGGCCGGGATACACCCTCAGCCGTCTGAGCATAAGCAGACGGGCCGTATTTATATGGCAGTGGCTGTTTGATACGGTTTGCTATATTGCTCTCTGGGCAGCGCAGCTGGGGATAGCTCTGGCACTGTGCAGATGGTATATCCACGTAGCCGGCGAAACCAGTGGTCAGGCCATAATGCTGGCCTTCTACCGTCAGAAGTTCCTTCACAGCCTGCTCCCCCTGAGCGAAACCTCCAGATATGTCCGCAACCTTATGATGGTCATTGCGTTGGGAGCAGCCTCGGCCAGGTTCGTATGGAGCAACCACCGGGGGCAGCCGGGCATCGGGATACTGGCCATGCTTTGTCTGGTGCTGGTGTTCTTCCCCGGCGAAACGGGCAGCTTCGATACGGACTATCTTATGATCCTGCTTTCACTGTGCGTAGGGGCTGTGAGCGTTTACGCTCCATTATTAAAGGAGGTCGACGATGAAAAAGCCTGACCTGTTACGGCTGGCTCCCCCGGGGCTGGAGCTGAAGCATGAGCGGCGGTTTTTTATTTCCGGGTGGATATTTTCGCTGCTGTATGCCCAGACCTTTTTGATAGATTATTTCAACTATCGGTCACAGCTGTATGACCACACGGTCTCCGGCAGGGTCCTGGACCCTGGCAGGACCATGGTGGATTTTTATGTTGTGCTGGATAAATGCCTTATTATGTTCGTTGTGTTTGCGCTGTGTATGCTGCTGCTTATAGCATATCATTACGCATATCACCATATAGGCAGCAAAAGCATTTACACCATGCGCCGTCTGCCCGATCGGTGGGAGCTGCACAAAAGATGCGTCAGTCTGCCGATCATAGCTTCGCTGGTGATGCTGGCGTCGGCAGGCATAATGCTGCTGATATGGTTTGGCCTGTATATGCTGCTCACCCCGGAGCAATGTCTGGCTCCCGGCCAGTGGACTAAACTATGGGAGGCGATCTAAGCAATGCTGGAAATCAAAAACCTGAACAAACATTACGGGACCAGAGCGGCCCTTAAGGACATCAGCCTTACCCTGCCCCAGGGCGAGATAGTGGGACTTTTCGGCGAAAACGGCGCAGGCAAGACCACCCTGATGAAATGCATTCTGGGGCTGCTGCCCTACAGGGGCGAGATCACTCTGGACGGTCAGCCCGTTACCAGGAGAAATATCGAAAGGCTGTCCTTTGCCACCAGTGAACATTCATTCTTTCCAAACCTGACAGCCGAAGGTCACCGCCAGTTTTACAGCGGGCATTTCCCCAATTTTTCCCAAAAGCGCTTTGGAGCGCTGATGGATTTCTTCGATCTGCCCCGCAATAAGCCCCTGCGTAATTTGTCCACCGGGCAGAAAAACCAGTTTGAGGTAATATTGTCACTGTGTCAGGGGGCCGACTATATCCTGATGGACGAACCCTTTGCCGGGAACGATATTTTTAACCGGGAGGATTTTTACAAAGTCTTGCTGGGGATACTGGAACCTCACGAAACCATATTGCTGTCCACCCACCTTATTGAAGAGGTTTCGGACTTTATCGGCAGGGCCATACTTATCCGCGGCGGCTCGATCATTTCTGACGTTACTGCCCCTGAGCTTGAGGAGCATAACACAGATCTGGTATCCCATATCAAAAAAACCTGTAATTACAGGCCAGACCGGGTAAGTCAGGCTCTGGACAGTCTGACCGATGGAGACGACGAGTTATGAAAAATTCCATATTGCTGACACTGTGTATTATTATATTCTCCCTGGCGGGGATATGTTGGGTCCACAGGGTGGAAAGTCAAAAGCAGAATCAGGTCGTGATCAGCGAAAACATGGTTATGGGCGATCCGCTGGCAGCGGAGGGCATAACCGTAGAGCTTTCGACCCACTATGACTACCACCTTTTCTGGGACACCAGCTACGTTGTGGGCAGCGGCGAGCCTGCCACGACCGAATTCAGCTTTTCTTCCAAAAGCCGCTACCAGCTCAGGGAAACAGAATTCACCGGTGTTGGACTGTATCCCTACCTTTCGTCTGACCTCGATCTGACAAAGGTTGATGACAGGACCGGTCTGGATCTTGCCTTTTACCAGCTGTATCAGCAGGCTCAGCCGGGACAGGAGCTGGAAGCGGTTATCAACCTGGCGGATTATTACGACTATTATCCTGTTGCGGTGACGCTGGATCTGCCGAACTGCAAGTCAGAGTTTTGCGAAAACTACATAGTCGCCGACGGCATAAACCTGGGACCGACCATAATCAGCTTTGACGGAACCGACACCGGATATTACCGGCTGTTTACCGATTATTTCAAAATTCCGGTTTTGGAAAGCGAGACATTAAGCATCGACATTTCACGACATGTTGACAACAATGTCTACAGCGCAGGTTACTGCACCACCGAC
Source organism: uncultured Oscillospiraceae bacterium (assembly GCA_964384255.1). Lineage (GTDB taxonomy): Bacteria > Bacillota > Clostridia > Oscillospirales > Oscillospiraceae > SIG469. The sequence goes on from CAYLKH010000028.1 coordinate 20,874, forward strand.
AGCGACAGGTTTTACCTGAACACCATAAACGTTCTGGGCAGGGACCAGTGTTTTCTGGTGTTTGATGCCCATAGCGAACAGGGCGAGGTGGTTGATACCAGCCAGTTGCCTGACGGATATGGGATATTTGCCATCCCCTGTTATACCGACGAATACGGCGCGACCGATATTGACCCGGGCAATATCCGCATGGTCTATTCTCTGGACCCTCAGGTCCGGATATCCAATCTGCTGCTCAGCAGCGACGGAGAGAGCCTGCTGCTGTTCACCGTCGAATCCGGCCAGCTCATGCTCACCGTTGTGGATACCGAAAGCTTTGCCACATTGGAAAAGCTGAGCATCTGCCAGCTGGACAGCGATGACGCCGGGTGTGATTATCACATCCACGGCGATCTGATCGTTATATGCCACGGTTCGGAGCTTTCTGTCATCTTCCGCCAGCCGGAGGGATACCGGCTAGAATACACCATAGATTCCTATTTGAAGCAGGATGACATCATCTATCCCGACCCATATATCGAAACCTCAGCCGCCATGGATTACGACAGCGAAACCGGCCGTCTGCTGATTTCCGACGCTGCCCGGGGCAGCACCGAATTATGGCATCGCACCGCTGATTTTTACGTCGCTGTTTATGACAAAACCGGCATGATCTATTACGGCAGCTTTGGCAGCAGCCTGAACACCACCGGTTCAGTGGCCGTCCCTGTCAGCGAGTATGATCGCAGCTGTCTCCCCACCGACAATGACTATATTTCGGCCCGCTTTGGCTGATAAGCCCCAAATCAGCACCTATCTGCCTTTGTCTACGCTCTGACAGATGCTTCTCAGTTCAGCATACAGGCTATGGCAGCAGATAATTTTCCGTTTGAACATTCAGATTACCCATGACCAGATCGGGATCGAATTACGTCCGGATGACCTGGTCATGGGTTGTCTGGTAAAAAATCTGACCTGTTTTATCAAAAAAGAGTGAAATTGACGGCCAGGTGTGGTATAGTATCAGTGTATACACTTGAGTCGATCACCGCGCAACCAATACTACAACAGAACTGAAAGGTTTGAACGGATTATGAGCATTGCAAATAGCATCATGCTGCTGGGTGGGCTTGGCTTTTTTCTGTTTGGCATGACCCTGCTGGGCGAGGGCCTGAAACGGGTCGCCGGCAGCAGGCTTGAGCTGATCCTTGAAAAGCTCACCTCCACCACCTTCCGGGGTGTCCTGCTGGGTACTCTGGTCACGGCGGTTATCCAGTCGTCCTCCGCCACCACAGTCATGGTAGTCGGTTTTGTCAACACCGGCATCATGAAGCTGTCTAACGCTGTTGGCATTATCATGGGTGCCAACGTGGGAACCACCGCCACCGGGTGGATCCTGGTGCTGGCCGGTGTTGAGGGCAGCTCCGGCTTCTCCTCGGCCACTGTTTTTGCTTTTGTCGCCTTTATCGGCATAATCCTCTATTTCTTCTGCAAAAAGACCACTGCCAAAAACGTAGGCATGATACTCCTTGCGTTTTCTGTCCTGATGGACGGTATGCAGGCCATGAGCGAGGCTATGGCCCCTCTCAAAGAAAGCGCAGCCTTTATCAACTTTATCTCGGCAGCGTCCAACCCCTTCGTCGCCATGGTCATAGGCATCCTTGTAACCGCCATAATCCAGAGCAGTTCCGCCTCCATAGGTATCCTCCAGGCACTGTCCATTACCGGCGTTATCCGCTACGACGTGGCTGTGCCTATGGTTCTGGGTATGTGTATCGGAGCCTGCGTCCCGGTTCTGCTCTCGGCCATCGGAGCCAACGTCAACGGTAAGCGGGCCGCTTTCATCTATCTCTACTTCAACATCATCGGCACAGTTCTGTTAATGATCCCCTTCTACCTTGTCCATGCTGCCATAGGGCTGGACTTTATGTACGCCCCCGCCACCAGCTTTGGTATCGCCGTGGTCAACACCGTCTATAAAGTCGCAGCGACGATTATCCTGACCCCCTGCGCATCCCTGCTGGAAAAGCTGGCCTCTCTTACCATCAAGGAGAAGAAAACCGACGAGGACGACGAAGAAGAAACCACTCTGCTGGACGAACGTTTTCTGGATTATCCTTCAGTCGCTCTTGAGCAATGCGGCAAGACCCTGATCCAGATGTCCAACGCCGCCTTCAAAAACCTTAACAAATCCATCTCTCTGCTCAGCAGCTTTGACCAGCTGAAATTTGACAAGATCATGGGCCGTGAGCAGAGAGTCGATCACTACGAAGACCAGCTGGGCGCTTACCTTATTCTCCTGACCCGCAAGGACCTGAGCGAAAAAGAAACCCAGATCTCCGGCAGATACCTGAACTGCCTGAGCAATCTGGAGCGCATCTCGGACCACGCTGTCAACATCGCAGAGCTGGCCCAGGAACTGAACAGCAAGCAGATGTCGTTTTCGGATCAGGCAGGCCGGGAGCTTCAGGTATGTGTTGATGCCGTGCTTGAGATATCTCAGCTGACTCAGGAGGTCATCAGCACCGGAAGCGTCAAAACCGCCCACATGGTCGAACCGCTGGAAGAGGTCATCGACGCTCTTACCACCGAGCTTAAGCTCCACCACGTTCAGCGCCTGCAAAGCGGCCAATGTACCCTTGAGCTGGGCTTTATTTTCAACGACTGCATAACCAACTTCGAGCGCGTGGCAGATCACTGCTCCAATCTGGCCATAACCCTGATGGACACCGGCGACACCCAGCTTCAACCCCACGATTACGTAATGGGGCTTAAAGAAGACAACCCCGAGTTTCTTGAGCTGTATTCCCAGTGCGCCACCAAATATTACAACGCGCTGGAAGCCGCCAGCGAATAAATAAACATCGACCCGGCCCGTAACGTCTGGACAGGCAGTTACCGGCCGGGTTTTTTTGTTCAAACTCCAAAGCTCATGTTTGACATTGTACTCCCACAGGAGTATAATTAAGGCATGAAACGGAGATGATATACCTGTGATCAAAAAACTCTACCACGGCTCTTCACGCATAATTGAAGCTCCGCTGTTTGGATATGGCAAGCCCTACAACGATTATGGTCTGGGCTTTTATTGCACTGAGAGTCTTGAAATGGCAAAAGAGTGGGGTGTCAGCAAAGATCGGAACGGATATGCCAACTGTTATGAGATGGAGTGTGACGGTCTGGATATTCTTGACCTTAACGGATCTGAATTCTGCATTCTCCATTGGCTGACCGTGCTTTTGAAAAACCGTGAATTCGACGTCCCCTCCGGCCTTGCGCTGGAGGCTAAAGAATACCTGCTTGCAAATTTTGCCGTCGGCTATGAAAGCTATGACGCTATTGTCGGTTATCGTGCTGATGACAGCTATTTTTCCTTTGCCCAGGACTTTATAAACGGTACTATCTCTTACCGCCAGCTCAATAATGCAATGCACCTCGGTAAGCTGGGCCGTCAATTTGTTCTCAAAAGCCGGACCGCATTCGACAGAATAAGATTTGTCGACAGCGAGATCGCGAGGAGCGATGAATGGTACTCAAGAAAGATGCTGCGGGACAGGACTGCCCGCCGTGAATACTTCGACGTGGACAGAAACCGCCGCCAACGGGGCGATCTGTATATCACCCAGATAATGGATGAGGAGATGACAGCTGATGACCCACGCTTACGATAAGGTTTATCTCGATAAATCCCGGACTGTCCTCGGTCGTATGCTGGATTTCGCGGTGTATGACCTCAAATATGATATTGCTGAGTTTTTTGACCTGTTTATAAGCTCCGGCGTCGCAGACCGTTTTGAAACGGGAGACTTTGCCGTTATCGTCGGGATGTCCGGTGTGGAGCTTGCTTATGCCGTACTTGAGCAGTCCGGCATAGAGCATCAGCGTATCACTCCCAACTATACCGCAGGCAGAAGCAGGGAATATTGGACCGGCTGGGCATTGGCGTATTTCCAGTGGGAAACATCCATCAGCTTTGCCCAGCTTGAGCGATACGTCCCTATCAGGGATATTCTGGCTCTTTACTCCCCGTACCACGAAATGGATATCCGTCAATTCGTAGATAAAGTTAACGCCATGTACAACGCTGCAAAGCCGGAAACAAACCTTAAGCTTCTGCGGCAGAAGGCCGGTCTGAGCCAACGGGAGCTTGCGGAGCTGTCAGGCGTTCCGGTCCGCACTATTCAGCAATATGAGCAGGCTCAAAAGAACATCAACAAAGCTCAGGCGCAGTGTCTTGTGGCGTTATCAAGGCATCTTTACTGCGATATTGAGGATCTGATGGAAAAAACGCAATAAACACAGGCCCATGCGAAGCGATCCGCATGGGCCTGTGTTTTATTTATGTTCGCTGTTACTGAGCGGCAACAACGGAGGTGATGTGGGGGTTAACGCCCTCGTACCAGTAAAGGAAGCCTTCCATGTCGATAACGTCGCCGATGCTCAGGCCCTCAACAGCCTTATAAACCTCGGTGCTGCTGTCGCACAGGTAGGATTCGACGGTAAAGTTGTAGGTGTTGCCACCGATGGAAACGTTGAAGTACAGGTCGTCGCCCTGCTGGCCGGAGCCGTCCCATTTGTAAAGGTAAGCGACTTCGTTGCCGTCGGCATCGGTGGAAGCCTCAACGGTCATGCCTTTGAAGGAAACCAGCTGATTCTGATGGTCGATAAGCTCGTCTGTACCCAGAAGGTCGGTTACATCAACAGGCTCTGCAACATAGCTGCCATCGAGAATCTCGAAGGTAGCGTCCACAACTTC
>CAYLKH010000029.1:0-25425 GCA_964384255.1 uncultured Oscillospiraceae bacterium
CCAAAAAGTCCATTTTCAGCAGTCCCAGCTCTTCCAGCGTAGTCATAGGATACTGGGTCACCACTGAATCCTCGTTTTTGGACAATGGTACGTAATTGTGGACCGGAAGTCTGGTTATGACAACTCCCGCAGCATGGGTAGATGCGTGGCGGGGCATACCCTCAAGGGTTTTGGCCACGTTTATCAGCTTTCTGACCCGCTCGTCGCTTTCATACATCTCTTTCAGCTGTGGCGAAGCAGAAAGGGCGGCTTCAAGGGTTATATGCAGGGTCGACGGAACGGCCTTGGCCACAACATCACATTCGGCATAGGTATAGTTTAAAGCCCGGCCCACATCCCGAATGGCGTTTCTGGCGGCCATAGTGCCAAAGGTAACGATCTGAGCCACGTGATCTGAGCCGTATTTGCGGCAAACATAGTCAATGACCTCCTGCCGCCTTCTGACGCAGAAATCGATATCAAAGTCGGGCATAGTGACCCGTTCCGGGTTAAGGAAGCGTTCAAACAGCAGGTCATATTTCATAGGATCGGCGTCGGTTATTTCGAGACAATACGCCGCCATAGACCCCGCGCCGGAGCCTCTGCCCGGACCCACAGGAATGTCCTGACTTTTGGCAAAGTTAATAAAATCCCAAACTATGAGGAAGTAATCCACAAACCCCATTTTCTGGATCATCCCCAGCTCCATTTCCAGCCGGTCATGGTATCCTTCGGGGTCGTTGGGATATCGCTTTTTGTATCCCTGCTGGCACAGGTCGACAAGGTATTCGTTGGCTTCTCTGCCCTCAGGGAGCTTAAACTGCGGCAAATGGTAATGCCCGAATTCAAAATCCATGTTGCACATTTCCGCGATTTTTGCCGTGTTTTCAATAGCCTCGGGGCAGTTGGGAAAAAGCTCGAGCATCTGCTTTTCGGACTTGACGTAAAATTCCTCAGTCTCAAACCGCATCCGGTTTTCGTCCTCGACGGTTTTACCGGTCTGGATACACATCAGAACATCCTGAGCATACGCATCCTCTTTTTTCAAATAGTGGCAGTCATTAGTAGCCACCAGTGGGATACCTGTTTCGTCGCTTATCCGTATAAGGGCAGAATTTACCTCACGCTGGCTGGCAATGCCGTGGTCCTGAAGCTCAAGATAATAGTTGCCCCTGCCAAAAAGCGCGTCATATTCCAGAGCAGTCTGTTTCGCCCTGTCGTAGTTTCCCGCCATAATAAGTCTGGGCAGCTCACCGCCAAGGCAGGCCGACAGGCACACAAGCCCTTCGTGATACTGTTCCAGCAGCTCCATGTCGATACGGGGTTTCTGATAAAAGCCTTCCACAAAGGCCATCGACACCATATATGACAGGTTTCTGTATCCCGTTTCGTTTTTACACAGCAAAACCAGGTGTCTGGGTTCTCCGTCGGTCCCCCGGCTCCGATCCAGACGACTGCCGGGTGCAACATATACCTCGCAGCCGATCACGGGTTTGATGCCTTCTGCCTTACAGGCGCGATAAAAGTCTACGCACCCGTACATAACGCCATGGTCGGTTATGGCAACAGCGCTCTGGCCAAGCTCCTTTACCAGCGGGATAAGTCCGTTTATCCGGCACGCCCCGTCAAGCAGACTGTATTCGGTATGAACATGAAGATGGGCAAAAGACATATTCTCACCTCTGTAAGTGATTTTCTCCGGCGATTTGAAAGGGGCTATTCTTCTATCTCGTCAGCCAGCTGGACGATTTTCCTCAGCCGATGGTTAAGGGCAGATTTGGTTATAGGCGGATCCATGAGAGACGCCAGCTCAGCCAATGATGCCTCCGGGTTGGCCATACGCAGCAGCGCCGTTTCGTACAGTTTTTCCGGCAGGCTGTCCAGCCCCTGATGCCTGTGGATAAGCGTAATAGCCCGCATATGCTCAGCAGACGCGGCAACAGCTTTGTCAATATTAGCGGTTTCGCAGTTTACGCGGCGGTTAACATCGTTGATAAGCTCCTTTTCCACCTTCGCCGACATTATCTTCATGGAACCCACCGGCGCGCCTATAAGGGTGAGCAGATCTTCGATGTAGTTGCTTTGCTTGAAATATGTTATTTTGCTGCCTGCCCGCTCCGTCTCCTTAGGTTCAAATCCCATTTCCAGAAGCAGGGCATACAGCTCTCCACTGACGCTTCTGTGGCTGGTCACCAGTTCCAGATGGTAGCGCTTTTCCGGGTCTGTAACAGAACCTCCCGCCAGGAACACTCCCCGCAGGAAAGCAACCTTACAGCACTCATTCTCCAGCATGGCCAGATTGATGTGGTGGGACAGGCTGGTATCCCAGCTGTATCCAAAAGCCCTGAGGACCAGTTCCGTTTTTTCGGGGTCCGTGACCGAAACGATCAGCTTACCGCCCTTCTTTTCATCAGGCAGCATATCCGGCTCGAATCCAAAGGCTTTTTTCATCAGCCTGGGCAGTCGCTCGGAAAAGGCCCGGTTTTCGGTTATTATTTTGATTTCGTCGGACGTAAAGGTGTTGCCGTATAAAAAAGCTCCGTAGCACTCAGCCAGTGCGCAGCATTTTTTACCGATGGCCGTTCGGCACATTTCGTCTTTAACTTCGGATGAAAAGGACATTTTGCCACCTCCGCAGGGTTATCAAATGATTTCCATTATGGCTCTGGCCAGGGCATCCTCGTCATGTCTCACATAGTCGCCCTCGTCGGCCACCAGGGGACGAAGCACCAGCTCAACTCCCATATTTCTGAATTCGTCCCGGTCAGCAATGAGCCGCTCTGCGCCTTCAAGCTCGTATTTTTCCTTCATTTTTTGCGAAATATCCCGGTCGTTTGCTATGCAGATATCCACCAGACCGGGAACGGAATGATTATGCAGCGCCCTGATATGGTCCGCAGCGGTGTATCCTTCTGTTTCTCCCTCCTGGCTCATCAGGTTGCAGGCATAAACGCACTTTGCCCGGGAACCGGTAATAGCCTCGACCACGCCATCCACCAGCAGATTGGGAATGATACTGGTATACAGGCTTCCGGGAGCTATCACTACCAGGTCGGCTTCTCTGATAGCTTTCGAAGCAGCCGGAAGTACCTGAGGCTTTTCGGGGACCAGACGCACCTGCTTAATTCTGCATTTGCGGCGTTTTTTCTGGTCAAATATCTTATGCTCTCCCAGGACCCGGCTGCCATCTTCAAATTCAGCTTCAAGAAACACGTCAAAATTTGTCACCGGCAAAACCCTGCCGCTGACGTTCAAAACCTGACACATTTTTAAAACCGCTTCGTCAAAGGAACCGGACGTACTGTTAAGCGCCGCAAGAAACAGATTTCCCAGCGACTGCCCCGATAATGACCCTTCGCTGAATCTGAAATCCAGCAGCTGTTCCAGAACAGGCTCGGTATTGGAAAGCGCAAGAATACAGCGGCGAATATCTCCCGGAGGAAGCATACCCATATCATGGCGCAAAACTCCGCTGCCGCCTCCGTCATCGGCTACTGTAACGATAGCCGTTATGTTTTCAGTATAATTTTTCAGTCCCCTCAGCATGGCAGACAGGCCGTGTCCACCGCCGATGGCCGCTATTTTAGGTCCATTATTTTTACTAACTGACATTGATCCACTCCAAAGTTGCTAACTTCTTGACAGATCGCGATGGATCACCGAAGTTTCGTAGCCACGCGATTTAATAAAAGTCCCCAGCTGAGATGCTATGGTAACGCTGCGGTGGTGTCCTCCCGTGCAGCCAACAGCCACTGTCAACAGGCTTTTGCCCTCTTCGGTATAAAGGGGCAAAAGAAAGCTGAGCATATCCCTGAGTTTCTCCAGAAAGTCATTTGTCTGAGTAAAGGACATGACAAAATCATTTACCGGCGCATCAAGTCCGCTGAGTGTTCTCATACTGTCGATATAATAAGGATTCGGCAAGAATCTGACATCAAACACAAGATCGGCATCAATAGGAACGCCATATTTGAATCCAAAGGATACGACGTTTACCGCCATGGTGCGTTCCCTCTGTTCCGACGCAAAAAGCCTTATGATCTCTCCCCTGAGCTTATTGGTGGAAAAGGTAGAGGTGTCGACAATATAGTCTGCCCTCTCCCGAACAGGAGAAAGTATCTCCCTCTCCCGGGCAACAGCATCAACAAGACTGGTGCCGTCGATAGTCAGGGGATGTTTCCTGCGTGTTTCCTTATATCTTTTGATGATAGCATCCTCGGAGGCTTCTACAAATACTATCTTGTAGTCGCACCCGATTTTTTCCAGTTCCTTAAGGGATTGGAAAAGTATCTCAAAATTCTGTCCTCCCCGGACATCGGTGACCAGCGCCACCCGGTCGTATCTGCCTTTGGTAGCTAGGCAGACCCCGGCCAGCTGCGGAATAAGATCCGCCGGCATATTGTCAACGCAGTAAAAGCCCAGATCCTCCAATATGGAAGCGACCTTACTTTTTCCCGCTCCGGAAAGGCCGGAGATTATTAAAAACTTCATTGGTATTTCCCCGCTACTGTCCCAGCAGCCTGACCTCCGGTTCTATACGGATACCACTGGTTTCAAAAACTCTGTGTTGAATGTGTTCGATAAGCTCCATCACGTCGGCGCAGGTCGCCCCGCCGGTGTTGACCACAAATCCCGCGTGCTTTGGCGAAACCCGCGCTCCACCTACAGAGCAGCCTTTCAGCCCCGCCTGATCGATGAGGGCAGCGGCATATCCTCCCACCGGTCTTTTAAACGTACTTCCGGCAGAGGGCATATCCAGAGGCTGAGACTGCCTTCTTCTGGCAGCCAGCTCGTTCATCCGCGCCTTTATCTCTTCGCCGTTTCCGGGAGCAAGCTGGAAATCTGCGGAAAGGATCAGCCCGCCCTCCCGGGAAAAAATGCTTTCCCGATAGGAAAAGCCTGCATCTTCTGCCGGAATGTCCCGAATATCATCGCGCCCTGTCATCATCCTGACACTGACGCAAACATCTTTAATCTCACCGCCATAGGCCCCTGCGTTCATCAGGACTCCGCCGCCCACAGACCCGGGTATTCCATGGGCAAACTCAAGGCCGGTATATCCCTCTCTGGCAGCGATCTGGGCAAGGCGGGCCATCGTTGCTCCGCACTCTGCCCGAAACAATCCGCCGCCAAGATGGCTGATACTGTTAACCCCCCGGGTGGAGATTACCATGCGCTTTGTTCCCTCGTCGGGAGCCAGCACATTGGTACCACTGCCGAGTATAACAGGATCCATGTGCGCAAAAACGGAGAAGCCATAGGTGTCGATCAGCTCTTCCATGGTCGAAGGAAACGCCATAAGAGCCGCCGGTCCGCCAACGGCAAAGGACGTGTGCCGGCTCAGAGGTTCGTCTTTTTTCAGTTCCAGCTGCGGTACAGCCTCCATCAGCAAAGTCGCAAATTCAAATAATCCGTCCATAACTGCCTCACTGCTCAGAATTGTCTTCGCCAATGCCCAGCACCTGGTCAAAATGCCGGTTTATCTGGTTGGTAAATTCCAACGCCGCATTATACCCCATCTTTTTCTGACGATTGTTCATGGCCGCGATCTCAAGAATAACGGCCAGGTTTCGTCCCGGCTTGACCGGAACCGTGATAGTCGGTATCATAACGCCCAGAATATCAATATACTGGCTTTCAATGCCCAACCGGTCGTAAGCAGTGTTTTCGTTCCAATCCTCCAGCTGCACCACCAGGTCAAGCTCGGCCGAATCCTTAACAGCGCCCATGCCAAACAGGCGCCGGACATCAATAACGCCAATGCCCCGAATCTCGATATAATGGCGGATAAGCTCCGGGGCCGAACCCACGATAGACCGGGCGGTGACCTTTTTCAGCTCTACGGCATCGTCTGCAATAAGGCGGTGACCGCGGTTGACCAGTTCGATAGCCGTCTCGCTTTTACCAACTCCGCTTTCGCCCATAATAAGCACGCCCTCACCGGCGACCTCAACAAAAACTCCATGGCGGGTGATTTTGGGCGACAGATATACCTTCAAGGTGGCTATAAGGGTGGACAGGATCTCACTGGTGCTTTGCTGAGTGCGCATGACCGTAATGTCGTTTTCTTTAGCGGCAGACAGGCATTCCGGGTGGACCTGCTGACCTCTGGAAATTATCAGGCCGGGAATGCCATGGGCAAACAGGTTGTTATATGCATTGTACCTTCCGAACTCACTTTGCCCGTTAAGGTACGAGGTTTCCACCAGACCGATGACCTGAAGTCGGTCGCTGGAAAAGTGGTTATAATACCCCGACAGCTGAAGACCAGGGCGGTTGACATCGTCTACTGTTATGATTATCTTGTCAAAGTCGCTGGAGCGATAGATGACCTCCAGTTCAAATTCTTCCACCAGCTGGGAAAGCGGTACTCCGTTTTCTGCCATGAGTATTCATCCTCCGAAAAGTTTTTAAAATCAGGATTCAGGCGGGAGTATGGAAAAGGTTTGTACACTTTGTACGAAACTGTTCTGATCTCAGAGGCAGAGATCGCCATGGCGGCAAGCCGTCCGGCATGTGGCAGCGAAGGGACCGTCTGTCCTCTGATCAGGCTTCCTTCGCAGGAAGCCGACCCCCCGGTTACTTTATTATATACAATACAGCGGTTTTTTGCAACCAAATCGTAACCTTTTATTAAATTTGGCTCTGCCGCCGCAGCAGCCGGTATCCGGCAAAATATCCATCCTTTTTTCAAAAATAATGCTTGCATTTTTGACAGAAGTCTGGTAATATAGTGACTGCGCAATTTTGCGATCATTATCACAGGCGAGGAGGTGCAGCAAATGGCAAAATGTGATGTTTGCGGAAAGGGCGTTTCCTTTGGCATTAAGGTCTCCCATTCCCACAGGCGTTCCAACAGAACCTGGAAGCCCAACGTCAAGCGCGTCAAAGCTATCGTGGACGGTACTCCGCGCCATGTATATGTCTGTACACGGTGCCTTCGCTCCAACAAGGTTGAACGCGCTGTCTGATCATAACATTTCCGGCCTGCATTTGCAGGCCGGTTTGTTTTTTGTCAGATAACAGAGTACAAAAAGCAGAAAAAAACTTCGATGTCATTGCGAAGCGGCTCCGCCGCCGTAGCGCTCTAACCCCTTGCGCAATGATATAACGTGTTGTAAACACACAACCCAATCCCTAAAAATCGCCGTGAACGGCCTGAACCGTTCACGGCGATTTTTCTACATCCAATAGCTTTCGTTTTCGTGGCGCTTTTCTCTGGTCATCAGGTCGCTTATGACCATCCGTGGTTCTTTGCCTTCATAAAGCACGTTATATACCTCAGCAGTAACAGGTATTTCAACGCCGGTCTTTGCGGCCAGTTCCATAGCTGACCTGGCTGCATAATAGCCTTCCACCACCGCGCCTACCTCTTCCATCGCCTGCTTAGGAGTCATCCCCCGGCCGATAAGCAGGCCGCAGGAACGATTGCGGGAATGGCGTGACGTGCAGGTAACTATCAGGTCCCCAACGCCGCTGAGTCCGGAAAAGGTTTCGGCTCTGGCCCCCAGAGCAACTCCCAGCCGTGCAGTCTCCTTCAATCCACGGGTCATAAGCAGCGCCTTGGCATTGTCGCCGCAATCCATACCGTCGCTGATACCGGCGGCCAGCGCTATAACGTTCTTGAATGCGCAGCCCAGCTCAACCCCAATAATATCGCTGCTGGAATATACTCTGAATCTTTCGTTCATAAATGCATCCTGCACAGCAAAGGACAGCGCTTCGGTTTCAGCCGCAGCAACACAGCCTGTGGGTTTTCCTCTGCCCACCTCCTCCGCGTGGGACGGCCCCAGCAAGGCAGCGCTTTCCAGGCCGGTAACGGTAAATATCACCTGGGAAAGCCGCATGGAGGTACCTTTTTCGATTCCTTTCGACGCGCAGACTATCATCGGTTTGTGTCCAAGATATGGCGTTATGGCCTGGGCAGACTCCCTTACGGCGAAGGACGGGGTCGCCATGACCACCATTTCGCTGTCGGCAACGCAGGACAGGTCAGACGTGAGTCCAAGCTGACTGGGCAGCGGAACATCCTTCAGCCTGACGTTGTATCCCGTAGTTTTCATTTCATCGACCCTTTGAGGGTTCTTGTTCCACATGGTCACCTGATGGCCATTGCTGCACAGCAGCAGTGCCAGAGCAGTACCCCAGCTGCCGCTGCCTATAACACTGATTTTCAATGCGATTCTCCTTTTGGACTCACCGTTTTCTGAACTGGTCTACAGTGAGCCGGTTTTCCTGTCCTTTGACCAGCCTTACAATGTTTCCCCGGTGCATGAATATGACCATACCCGCCATAACGGTGGTCAGCGCCAGAACCACGCCGCCGCCAATATGGAATACCAGACAGGACAGGGGAAACCCTGCCGCCGCCAGGATGGAGCCGACCGACACAATGCGGCTGACAGCTGTTCCCAGAATAAAGATCAGCAGTATCGTCGCCAGAATACGCCAGTCGATCATCAGGCCCACAGCGGCTCCGGTCATAATTCCTTTTCCGCCCTTGAACCCGTAATAAATCGGGAACATATGCCCAATGATTACAAACAATCCCCCCAGGGCCTTGCCTTCAATACCATACCCCAGCCGGGACAGTAGTATCCCGCCTACCGCGCAGGCAGCGACCCCCTTAAGGAAGTCGATAGCGATGACTCCAGCCGCCCAACCCCGGCCAAAGGCCCGCATAAAGTTGGTAAGTCCGGCGTTACCGCTGCCAAAGCTGCGAACGTCCTTTTTGAATATGTGTTTTGATATTATGATGGCTCCGTTGATGCCGCCCAGCAGATATGCCGCGGCAGCTGTGAGAACTGCGCTGAGTATCAACATATTTCAACTTCCTCTGGTTTTATACTGGGTTATTCGTTGTCACCCTTCTGGCGAATGACCATGCGTACAGGTGTGCCTTCCAGCCCGAATACGGCTCTGATCTGGTTTTCGATGTAGCGCTGATAGGAAAAATGGAACAGCTTTGCATCATTGCAGAAGCACACGAAATTGGGTGGCCGGATACCGGTCTGGGTGATGTAATAAACCTTGAGCCGTCGGCCCTTGTCTGTAGGCGGCTGAACTCTGGCAGTGGCATCAGCCAGGACATTATTCAGCATACCGGTGGTGATGCGCATGGAGCTTTGGTCATAAACATAGTTGATAAGTTCAAACAGTCTGTCGACCCGCTGACCGGTCAGCGCCGAAATAAACAGCACCGGTGCATAGGTCATATAGCTCAGGCCCTGGCGGACCTTTTCGCGCATGATATCCATGGTTTTGCCGTCTTTTTCCACGGCATCCCATTTATTGACAACTATAATACAGGCTTTGCCCGCCTCGTGGGCAAGGCCGGCTACCTTGGTATCCTGCTCGGTAACGCCTTCGTTAGCGTCTATCATTATCAGACACACGTCACTGCGCTCGATAGCCATGGTGGTGCGCAGGTTAGAATATCTCTCGATCTGGTCGTCCACCTTTGATTTTTTGCGCATACCGGCAGTGTCGATAAACAGGTATTTCCCATATTCATTATCAAACCGTGTGTCGATAGCGTCCCGGGTGGTTCCGGCCACATCGCTGACTATAACGCGTGTCTGGCCCAGAATCCTGTTGACAAGAGATGATTTTCCGACATTGGGCTTACCAATGACCGCGACCTTGATAATATCGTCTTCTTCCTCGAATTCGTCGGCAGGCGGGAAATATTTAACGCACTCGTCCAGCAGGTCGCCGGTACCGTGGCCATGAACAGCGGAAACGGGTATGGGATCCCCCAGCCCCAGGGCATAAAACTCGTAAATATCAGAGTCAATGGAACCCACCGAATCGCATTTGTTCACCGCCAGCACCACCGGCTTTTTGCTCCGCAGCAGCATTGCCGCCACATCGCTGTCGGCAGCAGTAAGGCCGGTGCGGATATCGCACACCATGACGATAACGTGGGCAGTGGATATGGCTATCTCTGCCTGACGGCGCATGAATTTGAGCATTTCGTCGTCGGTTTTCGGTTCGATACCGCCGGTGTCAACAATGCTGAAATCTCTGCCGTTCCAGTCGCAGTCTCCATATATTCGGTCGCGGGTAACGCCGGGGGTGTCTTCAACTATGGCTGTTCGCTTACCAGTCAGCTTGTTGAAAAGCATCGACTTTCCCACATTTGGTCTGCCAACTATGGCAACAAGAGGCTTGGACATAGCATGACCATTCCTTTCTTTTGTGATTTGTCAGGGGATAGGAGCCGGATATCCGGTGGAGCGAATTATTAATAACAGCACTTTATCTGGCTGCCTTATTCGCTTTTAATAATTTCGTCCAGCAAAGCTCCGCCGTCGCAGGGAGTAACGGTGATCTCAACTCCAAGAGCCGCCTCCACGTCCGAAATGTGCAGGTCGTCAAGAAACACATCCTCCCCTGACCGGAGCATATTTTCAGGTATCAGCATACGCTTTGGAAGCTTTTTGTCCTGTAGCTGGCTTATGATATCGCCGCCGGTGACCAGGCCCGAAACCGTGATGCTGTGACCAAAAAAGTCATTCTCGATAGCATATACCTCTGTTGAAATATTATGCCATTTTTCACTTGCCAGGTCAACAAGCTCGCGGATATAAGGGGCGGCGGCCTGACCTGTAACTATCGCCGCTGGCATCGGAGTCCCCTCAGGCTCTTCAAACCTGAGGGCCGCCATAAATTCTTCCTTCAAAAGGCGCAACATACCAACGCCGTTTTCCAGATGGTTATATCCCTCATAGTATTCCTCATCGGGCAGGGGCATACCCGCCTTGATATAAAACTCGTCGGAGCAGTAGAATATTCGATCGCCGTAATAGTTTTTACATTTTGTGCCAAAATCGTCCACCAGCTCAACCGTTGCGCGGGCTGACACAGCGTCAAACGGCTGGATCCGGGTCAATCCCTGACGATGATCTGTCATTCCGAAGGGGACCACCGAACAGCCCTCCACCTGGGGGTGGAGAGATGCCAGATCGTGCATGGTATTGAGCAGGGCCGCCCCGTCATTCCAACCGGGGCATACGACTATCTGGGCGTTCATTCGTATCCCGGCGGCAGCAAACTTTTGCATCAGCTCAAAGCCCCGGCCCGCAAACCGGTTTCCCAGCATCTTGCATCGAAGCTCAGGGTCGGTGGTGTGGATTGATACGTTTACCGGGCTTATACGCAAATCAATTATACGCTGGATCTCCCGCTCTGACAGATTGGTCATGGTAATGTAGTTGCCAAGCAGGAACGACAGACGGGAATCGTCATCCTTAAAGTAGATAGATTCTCTCATTCCCGGGGGATTCTGATCGATGAAGCAGAATATGCAGTTGTTAGCGCAGCGGCGAGCCTTGTCCATAAGGTAGGTTTCAAAGTTCAGCCCCAGCTCCTGACCCTCGCGCTTGACCACATGGAGCTTACGTACGACTCCGCAGGGAGTTTCCAGCTCCAGATCCAGCTTTGGATCGTAGCAATAGAATTTGTAGTCAAGCACGTCCACTATGGGCTTACCATTTACTGATATCAACTTTTCGCCAACAGCTATTCCGGCCTTTTCGGCAGGGCTTGCCACGTCAATGGATGTAATTACTGTACTCAATTGCCACACCTCGCATCTTTCAGATTTGTTCGGAAGACATCCAAAAGGGTAGCCGCACAAGAATACGAAAAATCCCCTAAACGATGCCTACGGCGCCCTTTAGAGGATTTTTCGCCAGTGTTGCACCGGCTAAACGGTTAAACCGCAAATTATTCAGCCTTGACCGCAATGACTTCACGTCCGTTGTAAGTTCCGCAAGCCTTGCAGGCTCTGTGGGGCAGACGATATTCGCCGCACTTGGGGCATGCTACGAGGCCGGGCATGTCAAGCTTCCAGTGGGAGCTTCTTCTCTTGTCACGTCTTGCCTTCGATACTTTATTCTTTGGAACCGCCATGTTGACACCTCCTTGGTCATAGCTGCCCATAGGGCATTAATTTACAAATTAATTGTCTTGGTTGTCGGATCTATCCTTCAAAAGCTGCGAGAGGGCAGCTAAACGTGGATCAATCTCTTTTTTGCAGCGGCAGGGTTCGTGGTTCAGATCAGCCCCGCAGCCCGGACAAAGGCCAAGGCAATCTTCGCTGCAAAGGTTTTTGCTGTCAAGATTCAGGACAAAGGTCGTGGTTACGATCTCTTCCAAATCGATTTTGCCGTCGACAATGGGAAAAAGGCTGTCGCAGTCGTCATCGGGCAGATCGACCGCCACCAGGGCATCGATAGGGATGCTGACCCTTTTGGCAAAAGGCTGGGCACAACGATCGCACCGGGGATGCATAGTGGTATCAACGCTCCCCTGAACGACCAGCGCACCAGCACGGTTGACCACCTGGCCCGAAGCCAATATGGGTTCGGACGCGGAGCGCTCGCCGTTGAAATCGAAGTCGGAAAAATCGAATTCCCCGTTGAAGGGGATCCGTCCCCCGTCAACATAGATGATAGAAGAAATATCCAGTAACATTTATCTGTCTCCAGTCGTGCTTACCTATTATATTGGAAATGGTGCGCAATGTCAAACACTATTTTCACATTTTGCATTAAAATTTTACCGGTCTTCACCATGCCGGGCCACCATGGCCAGCTTATCAAGAATATCAATATTCCGGGCGCACAGCAGCTGACACTGGCGGCAGCGGACGCAGCGGCTGGGCTTGACCTTAAGGTCGTTGTATCGGCGCAAAAATGCTTCCCTGTCGCCGGTTTGAACATAACTGTTCCATATGGCAAAGGTTTTTTCGATTTCTATCCCCTGAGTGCATTTGATACACCAGGCGCAATGCCCGCAGGGAATGAGTTTCATTTCGTCCATAGTTTAAATTCTCCTTTATCGAAGCGGTTATTCATGCTGTGGCTGCGGATTATTGAAAAGCGTCGCCCACGCTTTACATCCACCGCCCTGATATGATATCATATTTTCAAAGGATTAACAATTGTTGATTTATCAAAGGAGCCGCGCCATGAAAGCCTTTACCATAAGAAAGAACGATGCCAACCAGCGGCTTGACCGTTTTGTTGCCAAATCTGTACCTTCTCTGCCCTCATCGCTGCTGCAAAAGTACATCCGCCTAAAGCGCATCAAGGTCAACGGCAAGGGCAGCAAACGGGATTATCGAATGGTCGAAGGCGACCTGGTTGAAATGTATATCAACGACGAATTTTTTCAAATGCCCACCGAAGAAAACGCTTATCTGCGGGTGGAAAAACCCGGAGTTGACATAATTTATGAGGACGAGAATATCCTTCTTGCCGACAAGCGTCCCGGTCTGGTGGTTCATCCCGACGAAAACGAAAAGCAGAACACCCTGATAACCCACATCCAATCCTATCTTTATCAAAAGCGGGAATGGCGGCCCCGTGAAGAAAACTCCTTTACTCCCGCCCTTTGCAACCGGATAGACCGGAACACCGGCGGCATCGTCATATGCGCAAAAAACGCCGAGTCTCTGCGCATCATGAACCAGAAGATAAAAGACCGTGAGATGGAAAAGTACTACCTCTGCATAGTCCACGGAAAAATGACACCGCCAGAAGGCAGGCTCGAGGGCTATATATTTAAAGACGAGGTCAAGAAGCAGGTTTACGTAACGCAGAAACCCCAGCCCGGTGCCAAGACCGCTGTTACCTTGTATAAGACATTGAAAACCAACGGAAAGCTGTCGCTTTTGGAATGTGAGCTGATCACCGGGCGTACCCATCAGATACGGGCCATGTTCGCCTCTGCCGGTCATCCTCTGCTGGGCGACGGCAAATACGGCAATCAGGCCAAGGATAAGCCCTATGGCCGCAAATATCAGGCGCTGTATTCCTATCGGCTGAAATTCGCCTTTACTACCGATGCCGGAATTCTTGAATACCTCAACGGCATGGAGTTCCGCGCGCCCAGGGTGGACTTTGAAGATATGTATTTTTAAAAGCAGCCCCCATTTGCATATTGCCACATTTTTGCCACATTTTTGCCATATCATTATTTAAATACATTTCTCAGCCGTCTGCATTCTGATATCTCTGTTTTAAGGAGGCGTAACCATGAACGAAGATAAAAACAACAACAACAACATCGGCGAGCGATTGAAGGAAAGCACAGATCTGCTCACTCCGGAAGACAAGTATCTACCCGACGGTATCAACGGCGTTAAGCGTTCCATGGCCAACTTTACCAAATATCACACAGCGGCTATGGCCGCTGCCGACGCGACCGACAGTTCCAGCACAACTTACTTCAAAGATGATATCAAATACAAAATGACCGGCAAACAGCTTCTGCTGGCCATCGTCCTGGCTATGGTGCTGGCAGTCGTTTTCAGGCTGGTGCCTTATGGAGCAGAGCTTGTGTTTCCGGACTTTACCGAAAACCCCCAATATTCCTTTGACGTTACTGACAACGTGGGTTCAAATCTGGAATATCTCCAGTCTCTGGGTATCGACACTGCCGTCGCCGCAGTCGACGAACCCATAACCTTCACCTATCGTCGAGGCACCGGACCGGCCAACGCAATTTTGGGCAACAACCGCATTATTATCTATTCCCGGCCCTACGGCAACAACACCGAACTTAAACACGGTGACGAGATAACCTGCGATTTCCGCTCTTATCCCGCCCCCAGCAGTAACGACCTTACCGGCGGATCTTTCAGATATGTGACCATGACAGTCAATGGTCAGTCCGTCAGCGGCTACATCGACGAAGACCAGCTGTTGCAGCTTTACAAAACCGCCCTGAAGCGAAACGGGCTGAAATCCCAGTTCAGGGAAGCTACCGACAGACTGTTTACAAGCTCCTCCCTGCGCAAAGAACTTACAAAGGCCGACAGCCTGATATTCCAGATGGGCCTATACCGTCCCTATGGCTATCCCTATCACGCTGATGATCTGGCTCTGGTCTGCAACTACCTTAGCATATTCTCGGTTTTGATCGTTCTTCTGTGCTTCACCGGCGTCAACCTCATCCGCAAAAAGCGGGCCAACGACGCATATATGAAACAATGGAACGAAGAGAGCAAGCGCCGCTGGGACGAAAAGAACCTGAGCGATCAATAAAATAACTCCATCGGGCCGGTAGCTTAAGCCGGCCCGATTTTCAGCGCAGAGCCGCTTTTCAGTATTCACTGCTGTGTATTTATATTTGCTCCCGGCCCATAAGCTATAAAAATAAAGTTACTCAAATACAGTATTATTATTGACAAAATGTGCAAAAGGATATAATATTCAATCATAACATGGAACCCGTCTGCCCTGCGGATGGGAAATCGGTTCATCAGGGTGCCGGACAGTCTCCGTCACCTGCATCTGAGGAGGAGGATAAATGTCCAAAGAGCTCATACGCCTGCGCGACTGCGTTATGGCGTTTGACGGTGAAGTTGTTTTAAACAATATCAATCTCTACATCAACGATCACGAATTTCTTACTCTGCTGGGGCCTTCCGGCTGCGGCAAAACCACCACGCTGCGCATAATCGGCGGGTTCGAAACCCCCACCTCCGGCGACGTGCTGTTTGACGGAGTGAGAATAAATGATGTTCCTCCGCATAAGCGGCATATAAATACAGTATTTCAGAAATACGCTCTTTTTACTCACATGAACGTTTACGACAATGTGGCCTTTGGTCTTCGCATCAAAAAGGTGCCTGAGGACGAGATCCGGAAAAGAGTGTCCGAAGTACTGTCATTAGTCAACCTTCCCGGCTATGAAAAGCGCATGGCCACTGCCCTTTCAGGCGGCCAGCAGCAGCGCATAGCCATTGCCCGGGCTATCGTCAACAATCCCCGGGTACTCCTTTTGGACGAGCCTTTGGGCGCGCTGGACCTTAAACTCCGCAAAGATATGCAGGTCGAGCTTAAGCGCATCCACGAGCAGGTGGGCATCACCTTTATCTACGTGACTCACGATCAGGAGGAAGCCCTGACCATGAGCGACACCATCGTTGTTATGAACGGCGGCGTCATCCAGCAGATAGGCACTCCCGAAGACATCTACAACGAACCCAAAAACGCCTTTGTGGCCGACTTTATCGGCGAGAGCAACATCATCGACGGCGTTATGGAGCGGGATCTTGTGGTCACCTTTGCCGGACGCACCTTCGAATGCCTCGACTCCGGCTTCGGCAGCAACGCTCCGGTAGATGTGGTGGTGCGGCCCGAAGACATCAAGCTGGTAGCTCCCGGCAAAGGTCAGCTGACCGGCATCGTCCGTTCTGTGACCTTCAAGGGTGTCCATTACGAGATGGTCATCGAATCCGACGGCTACGAGTGGCTGGTCCATTCTACCCTTTGCGAGCCGGTTGGTACCCTTGTGGGTATGTTCCTTATTCCCGACGATATCCACATCATGAAAAAATCCCGGGAGGTTGACCGCCAATGAAAGGAAAAGCGATCGCCATCCCATACACCATATGGATGGCGATTTTTGTCGTCGCGCCTCTGGTGCTGGTGGTCATTTTTGCCTTCACCACCTCCGACGGCGTGTTAACATTAGAAAATTTCAGCCATATGGGCGATTATACCACGGTTTTTGTCAAAAGCTTTTTGCTGGCCATGGTAGCGACCGCCATATGTCTGCTGCTGGGTTATCCCTTTGCCTACATCATCGCCAAGCAGCCCGACCTTTTTAAACAGGCAGCCATGCTCCTTATTATGCTGCCCATGTGGATGAACTTTCTTCTTCGCACCTATGCATGGATGTCGCTGCTGGAAAACAACGGCCTTATCAACCGTTTCCTGGGCCTTATAGGTCTGCCCTCCATCAATATCATCAATACCGATGCCGCCGTTGTACTCGGCATGGTATACAATTTTCTGCCGTTTATGGTCCTGCCTGTCTATTCTGTCATCGACAAGATAGACAAAAGCGTTATCGAAGCGGCGCAGGATCTGGGGGCCAACTCGGGCATGGTTTTCAGAAAAATCATTTTCCCCCTTTCCCTGCCTGGAGTTCTTTCCGGGATCACGATGGTATTTGTCCCGTCAGTATCCACCTTTATCATTTCCAAACTGCTGGGCGGTGGGTCCAGTCTGATGCTGGGCGACCTGATAGAGATGCAGTTCCTTGGCAATGCGTACAACCCTCATCTGGGTTCTGCCATCAGTCTGGTCATGATGGTCATCGTTGTTGTGTGCATGGCCGTGATGAACCGCTTTGGCGACGGAGAAAGTGAGGCGGTGCTGCTGTGAAACGTTCCAGCGTTCTTTCAAAGGTCTTTATTGGCCTGATCTTCCTGTTTCTCTATGCTCCGATAGCTGTTCTGATCGTATTTTCCTTCAACGCTTCCAAAAGCCGTACTGTCTGGGCCGGTTTTACCCTGGACTGGTACGTTGAGCTGTTTTCAGACTCTGCCGTTATGGAAGCCTTTGGAACGACTATACTGGTGTCTGTTCTGGCCGCTGTTATAGCAACAGTTTTAGGAACTGTAACGGCAGTTGGCCTTAACCAGATGGGCAAAAAATCCCGTGGCTTCCTGCTGGGGGTCAACAACATTACGGTCATGAACTCCGAGATAATAACCGGCGTGTCCCTGATGCTGCTGTTTCTCACTATCGGCAATGTGCTGCACACCCGATTGGGCTTCTGGACCCTTCTGCTCAGCCACATAACCTTTGACACCCCCTACGTTATCCTGTCTGTGATGCCAAAACTGCGTCAGATGGACAAAAATATGTTTGAAGCTGCCCAGGACCTGGGAGCCACAAAGCTGCAATCTTTTTTCAAAGTCGTATTGCCCCAGATCCGTTCCGGAGTGGTCAACGGTATGCTCATAGCCTTCACTCTGTCGCTGGACGATTTTGTTATCAGCTATTTCACCTCCGGAACCGATGTCCAGACCCTGTCCATGCTTATCTATTCCATGACCAGAAAACGCATCAGCCCCAAGATCAACGCGCTTTCAACCATTCTTTTTGTTTCCGTACTCACTCTTTTGCTTATAGTCAACATTCGCCAATATCGGCAGGAGAAGCTTCAATCCCGCAAGGAAGCTGCTCTCCTTCCAGCCAATTCTGATTATGACCCGGAGGAAATGTAAAATTGAAAAAAATGATTTGCATCGTTCTGGCTGTGCTTATGCTTACTGCGACCCTTTCTGCCTGTTCTTCGTCCGGCAGCGGCGAAAAGCGGGTAGTCAACGTTTATAACTGGGGCGAATATATCGACATGGATGTGCTGGATATGTTCGAAGAGCGGACCGGCATCGAAGTCAACTACAAAACCTTTGAAAACAACGAAGCCATGTACGCTGTTCTCAAATCCGGCGGCGCCAATTATGACGTAGTTATCCCTTCCGACTACATGATATCCCGTATGATCGACGAAGATATGCTCCAGCCCGTCAATGTTGAGAACATCCCCAATTATTCTCTGCTGGACGAAAACTACCTTGGTCTGGAATTCGACCCCGACAACACGTATTCCGTCCCCTACACCTGGGGTACCGTGGGTATCATCTACAACACCACCATGGTAGACGAAGAAATAACCAGCTGGAAAAGCCTGTTTGACGAAAAGTATTCCGGGCAGATCCTTATGTTCGACAATTCCCGCGACGCTTTTGGCATCGCCCTGAAATATCTGGGTTACAGCTTTAATACCACCAACGAGGCCGAGATAAACGAAGCCTATGAGCTTCTTGAGCAGCAAAAGCCCCTTGTCCAGGCTTATGTTATGGACCAGATATTCGACAAGATGACCGGCGGCGAAGCGGCTATCGCGCCTTACTATGCCGGTGACTACCTGACAATGGTAAGCGAAAATCCCGACCTGGCCTATTGCGCTCCGGAAGAAGGCTCTAACATTTTTGTCGACAGTATGTGCATCCCCAAAGGAGCCGAAAACGTCAGCGAAGCTGAGGAATTTATCAACTTCATGTGTTCTACAGAGGTTGCCCTCCTGAACAGCGAATTCACCGGCTACGGCACCCCATCGGCCGACGCTTATGATCA
The DNA here is from genome assembly GCA_964384255.1 of uncultured Oscillospiraceae bacterium. GTDB lineage: Bacteria > Bacillota > Clostridia > Oscillospirales > Oscillospiraceae > SIG469. The sequence continues at coordinate 18,927 of CAYLKH010000029.1, forward strand.
GCTGGACGACGAATCCAAAAACAATACCGTCCTTTACCCGCAGGACGACGTTATCTCCGGCTGCGAATCCTTCCTTAACCTGCCTGAGGATATTTTGAAACTCTACAACGATCTGTGGGTAAAACTGAAATCCTGAAACAAAACATCGCCATCTCGCTTTGAGATGGCGGTTTTTTTAGGGGTTAGGACCTGGGGATTAGGGATTAGGAGCGTAACTGCAAGTATTTGCGCTTGAAACAGCTTTCTGCATTACGCAAGGGGGTTAGATTGCCGCGGGCTTCTCCTTCGCGATGACAATTCTACCCCACTGTGCAAAAACTTTCCTCATGCGTCCCTGGCCCCTAGATCCTAAATCCTAACCTCTAACAACCTCTTGACAATGCATTGATGCTCAAGGTATAATCAACCTATGCTATGAACATCGAGGTGTCGTTATGAACTTTGATAAAAACCTTATCGGCAGCAGCTCTGAGCTGCTGATCCTCAGCCTGCTGCGCAGCCAGGATATGTACGGATACCAGATAATAAAGGAGCTGAAAACCCGCAGTCACGACAGCTTTGACTATAAAGAAGGGACGCTGTACCCGGTTTTGCACAAGATGGAAGGCAAGGGACTGGTCAGTTCTTATGAGCAAATGGCCGAAAACGGCAGATTGCGTACCTATTATGCCATAACCGAAGAAGGCAGGAGCAAATATCGCCAGCACCTTGCCCAGTGGGAAGAGTTTTCCCGCTCGGTCAACCAGGTGATATCCCCTGTTATGGCTTAGGGGGTTGAGTTATGAATAACGAATCGAGCAGACTGATGGAGCTTTACATACGCAGGGTTCTTCGTGAGGTCCAGGCAGGTCAAGCTACCAGGGACAGGATCCACAGTCAGCTGGAAGACCATATTCTGTGCGCAGTGGAGGATTCCTGGCAGGAACCCGAAATCGCGGTCAGGCAGGCAGTCAAAGAGCTGGGCGACCCTGTTGCAGTGGGCAGGGAGTTCAACAGGGCCTACGCCATCCACATGGGATTTGCTGACCTGGCCAGAATTATTGGACCGTGGCTGGTGGCTCCGGCGCTTGCTCTGGCGTTCTATCTTGACCTTGTGGGCTACAACTTTATTTTCCCCTCCTGGGCGCTGCTGCTGAACTGCTCGCTGTATGCCGGCCTTGCAGGCAGCTATATCGGCAATCGATTCAGCAAAAAATCACTGTGCATCTATTCCTGCGCGTTGCCCTCGGTAGTGTTTCTGTGTCTTTACGGGGCAGCAAGCTACATGACATTCCAGCTGAAAAGCGGAAGCTGGTTTGCAGTCAGGGTCATGTCCCGTGGTGTTGAAACGCTCATATGCGCCGGAGTGTGGGCGGTGGTCTTCACCCTGTCGTGTCTGTGGGAATACAGCGAAGTTGCCTTTAGTTCCAGCCAGCGCAGGACATTCCAATGCCTGACGTTTGTGGTGTCCATATGTGGCCTTTGCGGCCTTCTGGGGCTGTTGCCAATATTTTGAGGAACAACCATGAAAAACTATAAGCTGACAATACAATATGACGGAAGCCGATACAGCGGTTGGCAGGTCCAGGGGAACACAGGCAACACCATTCAGGATAAGCTTCAAAGCGTCCTCAGTCGCATGGATGGCCGCAAGGTAGATATCCATGGCTCCGGCCGGACCGATGCCGGAGTTCACGCCAAAGGCCAGGTTGCCAGCGTCAGATTGGAAACCGAACCGGACTGCGGCGAAATATTAGCCTATTGCGCCAGGTATTTGCCCGGGGACATAGCCGTTATTTCCGTCGAAGAAGCGTCCGAAAGGTTCCACGCCAGACTCAGCGCCAAATCAAAGTGCTACGTTTATCGCATACACAACAGCCCTGTCCCCAATGTTTTTGAGCGAAAGTATCTTTACAACATGGCCCAGCCCTTGGATGTTTCGGCTATGGAGCAGGCAGCGACATATATGACAGGTACCCACGATTTTCGTTCTTTCTGTGGTCTGCGCCGATTCAAAAAATCCACTATCCGGACGGTATATTCCATTTCGTTGCAAAAGCACGGCAGCGAAATTGTCATCGCCTACGAGGGCAACGGTTTTTTAAACCTTATGGTGCGGATAATGACCGGCACCTTGATAGAGGTCGGCCTTGGTCAACGAACGCCAGAGGATATTCCGGCCATATTTGAGGCAAAAGACCGTTCATCTGCCGGATACACCGCACCTCCGGAGGGCCTGTGCCTGCAATGGGTGGGGTATTAGAGATTAGGGGTTAGGATTTAGAGACTAGGGTTCCAGTAGGAAAGTTTTGAACATCAGGGTAGAAAGTTGCGTCATTGCGAGAGGCGAAGCCCCGTGGCAATTTCACCCCTTGCGTAATGAAGAAACCAGCTTCAAACGCAATTACTTGCAGTTACGCCCCCTAATCCCTAAATCCTAACCCCTGATAAAAAATCCTGCCCGCATCGGCGAAGCCGGTGAGGGCAGAATTTTTTATCACATAACCTTGTTGTCGATCTCTTCTTTGATCTTCACCATAAAGTCGCTAAGCTCCATGGTTCCTTCGTCTCCGCCTGCACGGGTGCGGACGGCAACGGTACCGGCTTCAGCTTCCTTGTCGCCAACTACCAGCATATAGGGTATCTTCTGGCCGATAGCTTCTCTCAGCTTATAGCCCAGCTTTTCGCTGCGGTAGTCGCCTTCAACACGGATATTGGCAGCGTCAAGAACAGCTTCGATCTTCTTGGCGTATTCGTGAGCGCGGTCAGTAATGGGGACGACCTTGACCTGAACAGGAGCCAGCCAGGTGGGGAACGCGCCGGCAAAATGCTCGGTGATAACGCCGATAAAGCGCTCGATGGAGCCATAGACCACACGGTGGATCATAACAGGGCGATGCTTCTGGCCATCGGCACCGGTGTATTCCAGCTCGAAGCGTTCGGGCATCTGGAAGTCCAGCTGGATAGTACCGCACTGCCATGTACGGCCAAGGCAGTCCTTGAGGTGGAAGTCTATCTTGGGACCATAGAAAGCGCCGTCGCCGGGATTGAGGATATATTCCATGCCTCTGGATTCCAAAACGTTTTTAAGGGTGTTTTCGGAGAACTGACGCATTTCCTCGCTGCCGATAAAGTCCTCGGGGCAGGTGGAAAGCTCGACCATATATTCAAATCCGAAGGCGGAATAAACCTTGTCGATAAGGTCGATAACCTTGCCGATCTCTTCCTCGGTCTGCTCGGCAGTCATAAAGATGTGGGCATCGTCCTGAGTGAAGCAGCGAACGCGGAACAGCCCGTGGAGAGCTCCGGACAGCTCATGGCGGTGGACAAGACCCAGCTCAGCGGTACGCAGAGGAAGATCCTTATAGGACCAGGGGCGGCGCTTGTAGGCCAGCATACCGCCGGGGCAGTTCATGGGCTTGATGGCGTATATGCCGTCATCGATGGTGGTAAAGTACATATTCTCCTTATAATGATCCCAGTGACCGCTGCGGTGCCACAGTTCTTCGTTGAGGATCATGGGGGAGCGTATCTCCTCGTAGCCTGCTTCTTTGTGGATCTGACGCCAGTAAGCTTCCAGCTCGTTGCGCAGGATCATGCCCTTTGGCAGGAAGAAGGGGAAGCCGGGGCCTTCATCGGTAAGCATAAACAGATCAAGTTCACGACCGATTTTTCTGTGGTCACGCTTTTTAGCCTCTTCAATTCGCTGCAAATAAGCGTCGAGATCTTCTTTTTTGGAAAAAGCGGTACCGTAAATACGCTGGAGCATTTTGTTGTTGCTGTCGCCGCGCCAGTAAGCGCCGGTGCAGGAGGTAAGCTTGATGGCGTTGCCCTTAAGCTTGCCGGTATTGGACAGGTGGGGACCGGCGCAAAGGTCAACGAATTCACCCTGGCGATAAAAGCTGATAGCAGCGCCTTCGTCCAGGACCTCGATCAGTTCGACCTTATAAGGTTCGTTACGTTCCTTCATAAAGGCAATAGCTTCGTCTCTGGGAAGCTCAAAACGCATCAGGTCGATCTTTTCCTTGATGATTTTTTTCATCTCGGCCTCGAGCTTTTCGAGGTCATCGGGGGTGAAGGGAGATTCGGAGTCGATATCGTAATAAAAGCCTTCGGCTATGGACGGGCCAATAGCCAGCTTGGCATCGGGATAAAGCCGCTTGACCGCCTGAGCCAGAACATGCGACGCAGTGTGGCGATAAGCATCCTTACCGTCCTGGTCATCAAAGGTCAGCAGGCTGACAGTGCAATCGTGTTTAAGCGGGGCATCAAGGCCCACCACATCATCATCGATCCTGGCAGCCAGCGCCACGCGCATAAGGCCCTCGCTGATATCCATGGCCACCTGCTTGACCTGAGTGCCTTCATTATATAGCTTCTCGCTGCCGTCTTTAAGTGTTACTTTGACCATAACAGTTCCTCCAAAATATAATACAATTAATTATCACCATTTATATAGTTCCGCCGTCGAAAACCGGAATATAAAAATAAAAACCGCGCCCCTGGATCAGGGGTGCGGATAACGCACGGTTCCACCCTGCTTGCGCAAAAGCGCCGCTCATGGCCGCTGTATCGGGCGGGACCCGTCCCAGCCTACTTAAGCAAAAGCCGTTCGGTGGGCAGCTCGGAAAGGGTGGCATCAAAACGCCGGCAGGGAGCTTACAGCCATGACTCCCTTCTCTGAAGCCGGGGGATGTTGTGACGCGTTTTCGTCATCGCTTTATCTTGATTATCATCGGTACCAAGGTATGATATCATCAATAAACTTTCCTGTCAATACCCCTTTTTGTGCGCAAAAATCCCTTTGTAACATAAATTTAACTTAAATTTTTTTAGTTACCATAATTCCAGAGTTATTATATTTTTTCGTCAGGGACTCAATTTGATTCCATAAAATATAATTATCACCTGATTTTTTGGTTTCCTCATATTACCAGATGTATGTTAATATCCAAAAGTTTTGCCCACAACCGCCATGTATCTTGTGTTTAGGGACACCTGACCGGGAGAATAACAGGGTGGCATAGTAATTACACAAAAATGACACATTGGTGACATTTTTTAAGAGGTTGACATAATTTTGAGTCCGCAGTGGGGGTCGCACCCCCGTCAGGACCGCCCAAACTTGACAAAAGTGGTGAACAGCGATATAATTCAGGTGTTTTAGTAAGATGAGGTAATTATACTGTGCCTAACGGCAGAAGGTGGTAACATGAAAAGGGACATGTTGTCACGGTTATTACAGCGTTTTCCTATCCTCAGATCCCGCATCGCGGCTGTGGTCATTTGCTCGGCCCTGACCATTGCGATCTTATGCGGCTTTGCATTTGTGCAATATACATACGTAATAACTGATGACGGTATCGTCACCCTCCACTACAGCTTCAGCGCATCGCCCTACGATGTTCTTGAAAGCCTTCAGGACCCGCCCAGCGAGGATGACATTGTTACAATCGAATATCTTGAAGAGGGCTGGCACGAGATCACCATAACCCGTGCCAAGGCCGTTCATGTGATTTATGGTAAATACGAATACAACGCCATTGTCTACAGCGAAACCTTTGGCCAGTTGCTTGACAGGCTGGGGATCTCAACCACCGACCACGACGAGCTTCCCATGCCTCTTGACGACCAGATAACCCGCGACTGTACTCTTGAGATCATACCGGGCTATTCCGAGATCATTACCGAAGAGGTTTCCATCGCCTTCGGCTCTCAATTCGTAACCAGCAACCTGGTGGCCGACGGCGAATCCTCCCTTGTCCGCAAGGGCAGCGAAGGTATTGAGATCCGCTATTACGAGGTTTGCTATAAAGACGGGGTCGAGATATCCCGCACTCTGCTTTGCAGCGAGGTCACCAAAGACCCGGTGGACGAAATAATCGCCCGCGGCACTGTTAACCCCATGAACATCACCACCTCCGACCACAACGGCAGCGACCTGTACGTCATTTCTCAAAACTCCGACAATACCGGCGTTCTCAACCTTTATGGCCAGGAATACGAATTTACCGATGTTCTGGCTATCGAAGCCACCGGCTATTCCTGCGAGGGCGACAGCTGGCGCACCACCTTCACCGGCACCACTGTTAAGGTCGGCACCATCGCCGTTGACCCAAGCTTCATCCCCCTTGGCAGCGAGCTTATCATCATCAGCGACGACGGCGAATACCTTTATGGCTATTGTGTCGCCGAGGATACCGGCGGCCTGGTTAAGGGCAACATAGTTGACCTTTACTTCAACACCGACTATGAGTGCTGGCAGTTCGGTCGTCGCAACTGCACCGCATACGTGATAAAAACTCCTGATTGACCTGTTCCGGGCCGGAGCCTTCGTGGTTCCGGCCCGTTTTCTTAAAAAAATCATCAAAAACCGAAAATAATTGTTGACAAACACGCCAAGCTGTAATATAATACCCATGCTCGCCGATGGCGGCAAATACGGCGGCATAGCTCAGTTGGCTAGAGCATTCGGTTCATACCCGGAGTGTCATCTGTTCGAATCAGATTGCCGCTACCA
>CAYLKH010000030.1:0-25034 GCA_964384255.1 uncultured Oscillospiraceae bacterium
GGAGGGGCCGACCAGAGCGATGGTCTTGCCGGCGGGGACGGAAATGGTTACATTATCCAGCACGGTGACCCCGTCCTCGTAGCTGAAGGATACGTTTTCGTACTCGATATTTCCCTTGACGTTTTCCAACAGCAGAGCTTCTTTTTTCTCCTGAACGTCCGGCTCGGTGTCCAGTATTTCAAGAAAGCGGACAAAGCCCGCAAAGCCCTTTTGGAAGGTTTCGGTAAAGTTGATAAGAGTTTCGATGGGGCCGAGGAAGACGGAAATGTACAATGCGAAGATGGCCAGCTCAGTCACGGCCAGACTGCCGTTGGCGATGAACCAGCCGCCGCTGATAAGCACGGTTATATACAGCAGACCCTGGAAAAAGCTGTTGCCCCCGTGGAAAAGCCCCATGAACATATAGCTGTGTTCTTTGGATTCCTTAAACGCCTCGTTGGCAGAGGCGAACTTTTTCCGCTCAACATCTTCGTTGGCAAAGGTCTGGACGACCCGGATGCCTGCAAGACTGTCCTGTACTCCGGCGTTGACCACGGCTATCTTTTTGCGGTTATCCATAAAAACCGCCTGCATCTTCTTCTGGCGGAACAGCGCAAAAATTACCATAAGCATGGTCACACCCACCAGAATAAGGGTCATTCTGACGTTGATGGTCATAAGCATAACGAAGGAACCGACGATTTTCAGAGAACAGATGACCAGATTCTCCGGCCCGTGGTGAGCAAGCTCGGAAATATCGAACAGGTCGGTCACCAGCCGGGACATCATTTCGCCGGTGTTGTTCTGGTCGAAATAGGAAAAGGACAGGCGGGTGTACTGGTCGAACAGGTCACGACGCATATCTTTTTCCATCCAGGTACCCATCCAGTGGCCATAGGACGTGACGAAAAACTGGCAGAAGGTCCGGATAAGGTACATGACCACCAGCCCGGCAGCAAGAAATCCCAATGCGCTGAGTATTCGGTCGGCGCTTTGAGTAAAGAGACCGCCGGTCAGGATATTCAGCAGCTGCGGAAAAGCGAGGTCAACTGCGGAAAGTATGACCGCACACAGCAGATCAAGAAAAAACAGGGTTTTGTATGGTGCGTAATATTTGATAAAGCGGCGTATGGGCTTCAAGTGTGTCTCCTCCGTAGATTCTTTACATAATATACCAGTATACAACAAAAACCGCTCCGTCGCAAGAGATGGAGCGGTTCAGTCTGCCAAAGAACCCCGGGGTCGACTGGTGAAAATATGGGGCCTTTAACAGCCCCAGAGGAGCGCGGATGCACTCCTCTGGGGCGGATGGGGGTCTGATATTTGATTATCTTTCCCCTGCAAGATATTCGTCGTAAGCTTTCTGATACAGGTCTACACACTGCTGTAGACCCAGAGCGTATGTCTGGTCAATAAATGCCTGCCAGGAAGCATCGTCCAGAACAGCTTCGCCTACCATGAATCTGAGAAGCTGCTCCTGAGCATATGTGCAGATGTCGGCAACCAGGGTAACGATGCTCTCGCTTTCTTCAGATGTCAGCGAGATCGCGCTGGGGTAGTAATGCTCTGAGGTAACGCTGTCGGAACTCATGATATCGATAGCTTTGATAACTTCGTCGGTGTACATGGGATACAGCGCGTCGTTATAGCAGACGGAGGAGAACAGATTCCAGCAGTACAGACCATGGAGTGCACGCATACTCAGCTGGTACTCGCTGTTGGTAATGACCTCGGTATAGTAAATGTCGCCGTTGCTGTCATATCCGAAGGTATAGTCCTCTACACCGTAGTTCGCCAGAACAGCGCCGTCGTCAGTATAGAAGTAGTTAAGTACCTGAAGAGCCAGTTCGGGGTTTTTGCAGGTGGAAGTGATGGATATATTGGTCTGACCCAGGACTTCCTGCTCGTCACCCCAGGTGTTCTTTCCGTCGGCATCTACAAGATTTGCAAAGAAGGAAACTTCCACCTCTTCGCCATTAAAGGCATACTGCCTCCAGTCGGCAATGGATGTGGGGGAGTCCTCATAAACGCCGATCTCACCATTTATCAGATATGAATAACGGTCAGCGGACTGGTCAGATGCGGTCACATAGAAAGAGGGTTCGAAAATACCATAGTCGTAGCACTCCTTGAACCATTCAAGGAAAACTCGATATTCATCTGTTACCCATGAAACCATGATTTCATCGCCCTGACGATAGATGGGCAGACTGCCGCCATTGAAATAGCCAACGGTAGAGGTATTGAACGGAGCGCAAAGGTACACCAGGTCTGCATCTGCCTCGATAAAATAGGTATATGTGGGGTCATATGCATCCTTGAAAGCTTTCAAGATTTCGGTCAATTCATCAATGGTGGTGGGGGCCTGCATATTCAGCTCATCAAGCCAGTCTGTACGGATCACGCAGCCACGGCTGGCGGTGGATGCATCTCCGGAATTGATGCTGTAGGTTGCCAGCCATGTGCCTTCTGTTTTTGTTGCCCGGATCACGGTTTCGTCAAGGCTCATAAGCAGCTCATAATAATCCGGTGCGTTGGTGGACAGCATATCTTCGTCCAGCTCGATAATAACGCCGTCATAATAAGCCTGAGATTTGCCGCCGTTATAAGCATCGACAGAAAGCAGATCCGGCCATTCGCCAGAGGCAATCATAAGGTTGAAGGCGGTGGAGTCGCCCATGGCTACCTGAGCAACAGACGTGATATCAAGATTTACTCCAAGAGCGTCTTCTACATAATCGATCAGGAAATGGTCGTTGTAGCCATCGGGGAAGATATCGGTCTGGTTGCCGGGAATGGTAGTCCAGAATGTAAGAGTTTCAGAACCGTCACCTACAGGATAGCTGAGGGCGCTTTCGGCCGTTTCTGTTACCGGTTCTGCGTCTGCGACGTCAGACTCTTCTACAGGTGAGGTTTCAGCAGAAGGGGCATCAGTTTCGGTTTCCGCTTTTTCAGATACTTCGGCTTCGGGCGTTGTGGTGCTTCCGCAGCCCGATACTATGGCCAGCAGGAGAGCAGCTGACAATAATAAACAAAGCATTTTCTTCTTCATTGTGGTTTACAGTACCTCCAATCATTTTTGCTTTTTAATACGGGTTGATATGACCTGGTTATTCCCGGCTATGCCATTAATGAGCCAACCGGCTCATATTGGGAGATCCGGGCATATCCGCTCTTGGCGTAGCGCCAAACTCCGCCCCCTTGGGAACGGGGCCTATACCTCCGGCAGGGGTTCCTACGTTGTAATAATCCCCGTCCATTACCTGCTGAGCAGAGAATTTTGGCCAAACGTATTTTGGAGCGGGAGCGCCGCCTCTTGTGAACATATCTGCGTGTTCGCCGGCCAGAAGTCCGGACGCAATGGCAAAGCGGATGGAGCGGGAGCGTTCAAGGCTGACAAAGTGGGAGGTGAAAATGTCTCCCAGCAGATTCCCGCAGGCGCACAGGGCAGAGGTGGGAACGTCAAATCTGGTGACGCAGGACATCATGGGGTTGACCTTGATGGGACCCATGGTAAAGCCCAGGGCCAATCCGCTCCTGAACACAAAATAGGGTCCCTTCTGACCGAAGGACAGCAGATGCTGAGGATCCTTGCCGAAATCGTCATCATGACCGGCCTGAGTGTATTTGGCATATTTTTCCAAAGCGCCGCTGAGGATGTGGTACTTGCCCCGGATCCATGCGGCGATAGGCTTTTCGCCATCGGCTATGAGCGCCTGATCCGCTGCGATAAGCGGCTTGATATCTTCCATAAATTTTTCTACGCTGACCACGTCGGGATATTTTTTGGCCAAAGCTTCGATGGTATCCAGAGAATAGACGCGGAAAATATCCTTGTTAGGCTGATGATAATAGGTCGCGGGAGAATTGGGATGCGCTTCGTTGGAAAAGCGAATGCCCACATTGTTTATCACCAGTGCGCTGGGGTCGTTGACTACTGCCTGAATACAGGGGGTAAGCTCGCCCTTGTAGTGAGGCATTTTGTCGTCGGTAAACACAAAGGTCACGATGCCCTCGTCACCGGCACCGGCCTTCATCGCCATGTCGACGCCGTTTCCGGAATACAGATTTCCGGTGTGGGCAACCTCGTCAAAGAATACCTCGTCATAATATGGGCAGAACTGATTCATAAGGCTGTTTTCGCCCAAAAAACCGCCGGTTGCCATAACTACGACCGTGGCTTCGATGCTATAGCTTTTTCCATCCTGCTGCACCCAGACTCCGCTGGCCCAATCGTTTTCGTCTTTTATTATCTTCTTTGCGTAGCAATTCAGGCGAATATCCACCCCCAGCTCAACGCATTTTTGAGCCAGGAATGAGGCAAGCTTGCCGCCTTTTTCGCCTTCTTTCAGCTCTGCGCCGGACTCTTCGAGCCATTGGGGTATCCGCGCGCTGTTTTCCAGCAGTGTGCGGACGATACGGGGATCGGAAGTCCAGTCGCTCATTTCCATCATTTCCACGTATTCTTTTTCAATGGCTTCATCTGTAAGCTTTTCTTTGTCCAGAAGGGGTACCGGCGCATAAACCGCGTTCCCTCCCAGTTCAGAGGCGGCTTCGAGAAGGATGACGCTTTCGCTCCCCAGCTGTTTTGCCCGGATAGCAGCAGTCATGCCGCTGGCGCCGCCGCCAATGATAACAATGTTTCCACCTGTTTTTCCCATATTTTCTCCTTTCTTTTGCGCAGATCCCAATGAAGGAACGTACACATGTGTTGTTTTTGTGTGTGGATTGATTATAAATCAAAAAATAGTTATTGTAAAATACATATAAAGTGGGGTAAACTATAACTGCAAGTTAACTATCGGAGGGACGACACATGGAACTTAAGCAGCTGGAATATTTTATAACTGTTGGTAATCTGAAAAATCTGTCAAAAGCGTCTAAGGTGCTGTTTGTGTCCCAGCCTGCGCTGAGCAAATCTGTTTCCGGGCTGGAGAAGGAGCTGGGGGTCCAGCTTTTTGAGCGGAGAAACAGGAAAATGTCACTGACTAATTACGGCCAGGTGTTTTTTAACAGAGTGTCCAGGATATTGAAGGAATTGGATTCCACCGTTTCTGCCATAAGGCAGATGTCCGGCCAGATCAATTCTGTGATCGTAATAGCCAGCGTCATGCCGGAATTTTTCACACCTGTTTCCATAGCGTATCACCATCGAAATCCTGATGTTATACTACAGGACTATGGGAACAACACGTTGTCTGCCAAGGAAGCATTGATCTATGGAGACATCAGCTTTTGCCTGACCCCTGTGGCCTTTGACCACCCAAGCCTTGTGTGGTTTTCGCTGAAGGAGGAGGAAATGCTGCTTATTGCGCCCAACAATATGGACATCCCGTCTGAAAACGGTCGTGTCCAGCTTAAGGATTTGGCTTCCGCGCCATTTATCAGCACCCTCAGCGGCACAAATCTCCATCAATGCACAACTTCTTTTTGCAAATCCGCAGGATTTAATCCAAATATCGTCATTGAAACTCCGTCCATCGACACCATATCCATGCTTGTTTCTGAAAACTGCGGCGTTGCATTTATATCCGAAACGCTTCATGAAAATCTGTCCAAACCAAGAATGGACCCAAACCGTCCGCCTTATCAGGTGCTTCACGTAGAGCAGCCGCCGTGCCTGAGAAATGTTGGTATCGCCATGCAGCGGGATCACGTACTGTCCAGCATAGAATTCGATTTTCTGAAGCATCTGCTGTTTTTCTTCCAGCCGCGATTGGCGCAGGACGAAGCATTGTGCGAAAACAATATATTCTATAGATACCTGCTGTCCCATTATCACAGAGAAATAAACGATGATACTCAAAAAGACATTTCTTAAATCGCGGCTCGGATCAGGATCGACAGGATCTGCCACAAACGAAAAAACCAGGTCACGCCTTATGGCGCGACCTGGTTTGAGTATTATTATTCGGTTTTATCAATAGTTGCCTGATATCAAAGGTGTGACATCGGCGTACTATATCGACTGGTCGGGGAGATCGGCGGGAGCTTCGGGAACGGCATCTGCTGTGGGAGCCATGTCCTCAGCGGGAGCTTCAGCTGCTGCGGGAGCAGCTTCGGGGGCAACGTCTTCGGGAGCTTCACCGGCTTTGTCAAGTCCCATCATGACATAGATGATCTTGGCGACCTCGCTGCGCTTGATAGTAGAGTCAGGTTCAAAGGTCCGGGAGCCGTCTTCGGCCACATAGCCGTCGATTATACCGGCCTCATAAAGGGCGGTGGCATAAACGTCGTCCGTATCAGCAAAGGGAGAAGCGCCGGTGGCCTTGAAGCCCAGCAGAGACGCGGCGATCTTGGCAACGTCGGCTCTGGTGATGGCGGCGTTCAGATCGGTATCGGCGTCAAGGATGCCATAGGCAACGGCCAGTTTCAGGTATCCGCTGGCCCAGTGGGTATTATCAACGGCGAGCTGGGACAGACCGGCAGCGGAGGCGACCAGCTTAAGGGCTTCGCCATAGGTGACTTCGCCGTTGGGGCGGTAGGTGCCGTCGGGATAACCGCTGACAACGCCGTTGTCCACCAGGGCCATAACATATTCATAGAACCATGCGCCCTCAAGCACGTCGGTGAAGCTGACAGGGATCTCGCCGTTGGCAACGATGATGTTGCCTTCGTAGGTGCCGGGAGTCAGAGCGACTTCCTGACCGTCAACGGAGATGTGCAGGTCATCGGCAACGATGGAGGAGGTTTCGTCGATGGTCAGCATACTGAGGTAGTTGATGCTGTCGACGTTCCAGACGGTGCCGTTTATCAGGGTCAGTTCAACCGGGTTATTAACAGCGGGAGTGGCTACATTGACGATACGGCCCATGTAGAGGTAATCGGTGTTCCAGCCGCTGTCGAAGCCGGTGACGGAATAGATGGTTTTGTTGTTAACGGCTTCGCCGTTTTCGTCAACATGATACTGGTAAGCGGAGGATACCACGCCGTTCATGACCACATTGTCAAGGGTGACACCAAGGGCCTGCTTTGTGCGGGACATGGTGTTATAGATGTCGCCGTTGATGGTCATGTTGGAGAAGGTGCCGGTGGTGGCATCGACAGTTTTGTCGGGGGTGGTGGCAAGGATCTCGGCGTAGGACAGGTCGTTGATGGTGTATTCGGTGGCGCCGGGGCTGCCAGCGTCGTCGTTTTGCATCAGCTGGAAGAATACGCCGGACTGAGCATTGTCGCCAAAGATATTGACCTCAGCGCCGTCGACATCAACATTGGTCTTGGTGTAGGAGCCGTTGATAGAGCCGCCCTTAACAAGGATGAACTGGTCTTCAACGTCGTATTTGCCGCCGGTGATGTACAGGCCGCCGCCGTTTTCGGCGGTACCCTGGTTCTGATGGATAAGGAAGCCTGCACGGCCGGAATAGCCATAGCAGTTTTCGTCAAAGTGCATATTGGAGGTGCTGGAGGCCATGATGCCGATATAGTCGGGAGCGTAGAATTCGACACCGTAGAAGGAGTCTCTTACGCCGGCATCGGCATAAACGACGTAACCGGCGGATCTGGTTTCGGCAGAGCCGACGTTGAAACCATAGGTAACGCCGCCTACGGTCTTGGTGGCGGTGTATTCCCTGCCTTCCTGGGCAAGCTCAAGGGTGCCGATACCGGAAAGGGTATCTCTTACAATGAGAGCTTCGGTTCCGGAGGTGCCGGAGTCGGTGCTGAGAGAACCCCAAACGTCGGATACAACGATGGAGTCGATATATTCGGCGGTGCCGGAGCCAAGAACGTTGGTGGCACGGATGTTACCGGCAAGGCCCAGAGCAAAGGGAACCTTTTCCATCATGGGGACAGCATAGTTGTCTTCAAGGCTGTAGGCCACAGCAGAATTGTCGTTGTTGGCATAAACCACAACGTTGGTGGCGGTCAGGCGGGATTTGGTGCCGCCGACCCAGATGGCGGTGCGGATAACGCCTTTAGTGGCGATGATGGAGTCGGACAGGGTAACGTTTGCGTTGTCGGTAACAACGATACCGGCACCCCAACCCTGGAAGTCGTCGCCGCCGTAGCCCTGAAGGCTCATTTTAAGGTCGGAAATGGCATAGTCGGAATCGACGATGTAGTAGCCGCTGAAGAAGCTGCCGTTGGAGTCGATCTTAACGCCTTTGGACTCGGTATCGGTGGTCTCGCCGCCGATAAGAGCAGAGGATGCGCTGTAGCCGGTCTGGAGCTTGCCTGCGGCCACAACAGCAGCAGCGGTGTTGTAATAGGTCATTTTAACGCCTGCGCCGTCGAATTTGGAAAATCCGCTTTCAGCCTGAGATTTGGCCACGAGCTGAATAACGACTTCTCCCTCGTAGGTTCCGGGCAGAATGTCTACCTGAGTGCCGTCAACAGTCATGATGGCGTTGTAGCTTTCGCTGAGAACATCGATAGCACCGCCGTCATAGACGATCTTTGTTATGGTGGTGGCCAACTGGCTGTCGGTAGCGGAAGCATCCACATACTCAACAGCAGTGATGGTCAGGCCGTCGAAGCTGTGTTCCAACCTCTCGGCAGCTTCGTCATACTCAAAGCTGGATGCACCAGCTGCAAAAGCGGTGGTGCAGGCTGCAAGCATGGCAATGACCAGCATGACGGAAATTAATCTCTTCATTGTTTCACTCTCTTTCCAAATATTATAAATAGGATAAAAGTAACCACCGACATAATACCATCTAATGTAATATATGTCAAATGCGGCTCACATAATTGATATAATATAGTGCAATTTGACCTTTTAAAAACCCTGCAAATGAAGTATAATGAGCGCAGTAATTTATATGGAGGTTCTCTATATGGCAAGCTGGGTAGCAAAATTTCTCCCCGAGGATATGCCCTTTGAAGAGGAAGTTTATCTGGCCGTGGAAGGTCAGGAATATGGCTTTGTGATTATCGACAGCGACGGAAATACCTACACCGATTTTCCCTACATGACCGAAGAAGAGGCCAAAGAGTCCATTAAAGATACCTATATGTATTATTATTCCAGCTTCAAATGGCTGGACGAAGAAGAGAATTAAGGAGTTTAATAATGAAATACACCGATCTTGCTTATTATAATGGCGAAATTTCCCCTATCAGAGAAATGAAGGTCCCTATGCTGGACCGTGGCTGCTATTTCGGCGACGGCATCTACGAAGCCTGTCTGGCTTTCGGTCAGCGTATGCTGGGCCTTGACGAGCATCTTGACCGCTGCTACAACAGCATGAGGCTTATCAGCATTGAGCCGCCCATGGAAAAGGCTGAAATGAAGGCAAAGCTTATTGAGCTTGCGGGCATGATGGAAAGCCCTGTGAACTTTGTTTACTGGCAGGTCACCCGTGGTGCCGGTATGCGCAACCACGCCTTCTCCGGAGCTGAGACAGGAGCCAGCTTCTGGGTAATGATAAGCCCTAAGACCCCCACTCCCCTTGAGACGACCTACAAGCTCATCTCCGCTGAGGATAAGCGTTTTTATTACTGCAATGTCAAAACCCTCAATCTGCTGCCCAACGTCCTTTATAACCAGCAGGCTCACGAGGCGGGAGTTAACGAAACCGTTCTTCACAGGAACGGAAGGGTGACCGAGTGTTCCCACAGCAATATCAGCTTTTTGAAGGACGGAGTATTCAAAACCGCTCCTTTGGATAACCTTATCCTCCCGGGCATTACTAGAAAGCATCTTATTGCCCTGTGTCAGCAGGAAGGGATACCCGTAGTTGAGGAGGAATACCAGCTGGATGAGCTGCTTGATGCCGACGAAATAATCGTTTCTTCCTCCAGCAATCTCTGCTCCAACGTAAGCCATATCGATGGCAGGCCTGTCGGCGGCAAGGACCCGGACACTCTGGCAAAGCTCAGAGATGCGTATCGCCGCAAGGTCAAAGAAGACTGCGGATACGACATGTGACCCGTGCATATTTCAAAACGCTCCAGCGGACGATTGATAGTTCGCCGGAGCGTTTGCCTGTGGCGGATGTATGTTTAAAGGAAGCTGATTCTCGGAATTTTGGATTGAATGTATGCCGTCAGGTATGTTACAATAGCTTGAATAAAAAGAAAAGGACAAGCTGACCCATGAGAATGAGAAAGAAACCAAACCTTATCCCCCGCCTTGAAAGATGCGCTCCCATTATTCCGGAGGATCCTGCAAAGCTCCGGGGAAACTGGAAAAGCCTTTATCCGCAGGCAGGCCAGCTTCGGCTGGAGGTCGGATGCGGCAAAGGTAAGTTCACCGTTGAGACTGCTGCCGCCGAGCCTGATATCCTGCTTATAGCCATGGAGCGTGTTCCCGAAGCTCTGGTCATGGCGGCCGAAAAGGTCATGAACGCCCAGCTTTCAAACTGCCACTTTATCAGCGCCGATGTTGAAAAGCTTGAAGAATATTTCGCTCCCGGCGAGGTGGACCTTATATACATCAATTTCTGCGACCCATGGCCCGGCAAGCGCCATGCCAAGCGCCGCCTGACTTCGCCGCTGTTCCTCCAGCGGTACAAAAAGGTTCTGGCTCCCGGTGGCTGCATCCACTTCAAAACCGACAACGCCGACCTTTTTGAATACTCACTGGAGCAGTTCGAGGCCGAAGGATTTACCCTTAAAGAGGTCACCCGCGATCTCCACGCCAACGGCCCTGTAGGGATAATGACCGGCTATGAGGAAAAGTTCCACTCCCTTGGCACCCCCATCAACCGCTGCGAAGCGTATCTGTGATCGGGGGCGTTCGCGAAGCTTCACCCGGTTTACATCGATTTCACCGTTTTGCCAGATACTTCTGTCGAATCAAATACATATGACATATTTGCGCCACATTTTGTTCATAAAAGGTGCATAAATGTTACTTATTATGTAGATAACACTGTTTGGTCGCGTTCCAGAAGATATTCAGTTGATACCAGTTAACGATAGGAGATTTTTTAAAAATGGGAGTTAAGATACTCATAGCCGACGATGAAGAACGCTGGCGCCGCATAGTTGCCGATTTTCTGCGTAACGAGGGATATTCCGTTATCAATGCCGAAAACGGTCAGGAAGCTGTTAATATCGTCCGTCAGGAACCGGGGATCGACTTGGTCATCCTTGATATAATGATGCCTGTGATGGACGGCGTTGAGGCCTGCCAGGCTATAAGGGAATTTTCCGACGTACCCATCCTCATCGTGACCGCGAAAAGCGACGAGGAAAGCGAAGTTCTGGGCTTTGTCTGCGGAGCCGACGAATATATTTCAAAGCCCCTTAAGTTCCCCATATTCATGGCCCGGGTCCGTGCCCTTTTGAAGCGCAGCGGAGCCGGCAAGGGCAAGATCGAGGTCAACGGCATCGAGATCGATCCTGATGCCCACACCGTTAAGATCGACGGCGAGGAGATCAACCTCACCCCCAGAGAGTTTGAGCTTCTGCTTTATATCGCTCAAAACAAAAACGTTGCCCTGTCCCGTCAGCAGATACTTTCTTCCGTATGGAATTTTGACTATTACGGCGATGCCCGAACTGTTGACACCCATATCAAGAACCTGCGTATGAAGCTGGGCGAAAAGGGCAGCATACTGAAAACTGTTCGCGGCAGGGGATACAAGCTGGAGGGCTGAGCGCCCCAACGCAAAATCAAAATATCGGAGGGTCATTTTTATGAAATACCAATTCTCGTTTCGTCAGGTCCTGATGCTTGCGGTTTGCGGTCTTTTGTGCGTGACCCTCCTTATTGTTATACTTTTTGGCCAGCTTTTTATGGAGCGGGTGTTTATAACGCAAAAGCAGACTGAGCTTATCGCCGCCTTTAACAGCCTGTATGATCACGGTATTGACGACCAGGAGCTGCTGGAAAAGCTGGAAACCTCCAATCTCCTTATAACCGCGGTCAAGGTCGATACCCGGGAGATACTCTATTCCACCCGTCCTATTATGAGCAACGAGGAATACTGGTCTGCCGAGCTGACCCTCAGCGAGGTTTTTGACGCCCTTGAGGAGGCCGGGGAAGAGAATTATTACGTTACTGCCACCGAGGATTATCGGGACTTCACCTCGGCGACCAATGTGGTTATCAACCGCTGGATAACTCTGGCCGGATTGCTGAAAGACGATGTTGCCGTGACTATCGAAACCGCGTCCCAGCCGATCTCCGAGGTCGCGAGCCTGGCGCTTTCGTTCTTTATCCTTGTATCTATGGGGGCTATCGTCATCGGGATCGTGCTGATGATGTGGCTGTCGCCAAAGCTGTCGGCCCCGGTTTATGAAATGTCCCGGGCTGCCAAGCTTATGTCGAACCAGGACTTTTCCATCAAATGCAACACTCAGGTGGCTGTTGAGGAATATGCCGAGCTGGCGGAAAGCATCAACCGGATGTCTGACGAAATGCAAAAATATGTGTCCGATCTGGAAGAGGCTAATGCCAACCTGAAAAAAGACATAGTCGAAAAAGAACGCCTTGAGCAGGCGAGGAAAACTCTGTTTTCAAACCTTTCCCACGATTTGAAGACCCCTATCGCTATTATCTCCGGTTATGCCGAAGGGCTTAAGGGTGGCATGGCCCAAACTCCCGGCGACATTCAGGATTATTGCGAGGTCATTTCTGACGAAGCCGACCGTATGCAAAACATCATAGTCAGGATGCTTGAGCTGAATCGGCTGCAAAGCGGCTCCATCCCGCTGGAATTTGAAAGCTTCGATATATGCGAAACCATGGATTACCTCATATCCACGTTCTCCCTTTATGCCGAGAACCGGACAGTTTCCGTTGAAAAGGATTATCCCGAATCCTTATATGTTTATTCGGACTATACCTCCGTTGAGCAGACCCTTACCAATCTGCTGCAAAACGCCATTTCCCACAACATAGACGGCGGGAGAATAAAGATATCCATTTCCGTTTCAGGTCAGCAGATACTGCTGTCCATGTTCAATACCTGCGAGCCTATCTCCAAGGACGAGCTTCCCAAGCTTTGGGACAGCTTTTATCGGGTCGACCGCTCCCGGACCCGCTCCGGCGGCGAATCCGGGCTGGGCCTTGCCATAGTCAAGGGGAACATGGAACTGCTTGAGCAGCCTTATGGCGTTCGGCTGGAACCCGGCGGGATAGTGTTCTGGCTCAAACTGCCTCTGGAGCAATAAGGCTGCCCGCTCGTCGAATTGACCAAACATACAGCCCTTTACCCGTGCATATTCTGCATTTGGCAAAGGGCTTATCCTTTGACAAAGCTCCGGCGCAGATGGTATAATCGGTGTATATTGCTGAATATTATTCAACCGGAGAAAAACTATGATAGCGACTATTATCAACGCCGCGCTGGTCCTGCTGGGCAGCGCCATCGGAATCATTTTTAAAAGCAAAATCAAAGAAAGCTACACCCGGACCCTTATTTCAGGCATGGCTCTTTGCGTCATATTTATCGGCATTTCCAGCACCCTGGAAACCGCCAGCGCCATCCATCTGATAATCTGCATGGTCATCGGGATACTGGTTGGCGAGCTGCTGAGGATCGAAGACCGGCTGGACAGTCTGGGAAACGCGCTTAAATCAAAATTCGTCAAATCTGACGACGGAGGAAGCTTTACCGAAGGCTTTGTTGGCGCGACGCTGCTTTTCTGCGTCGGCTCAATGGCCATTATGGGTTCTCTTGAAGCCGGTATCAATAATAATTACACCATTATCCTGTCGAAAAGCATTATCGACTGCGTTTCTGCCTGCACTCTGGCGGCCACATTGGGCATCGGCGTTGCCTTTTCCGCGGCGGGAGTGTTGATTTATCAGGGGGCGATCACCCTGTTGGCCTCTGTTGCCGCGCCTTATCTCAACGATGCTGTGGTCGCCGAAATGACCGCCGTCGGCGGCCTTGTGGTCATAGGTATTGGGCTTAATATGCTGGGCATCGGCCAAAGCAAAATCAAGGTCGGAAATATGTTGCCCTGCATCTTTATGCCCCTTGTATATATTCCGCTTTATAATCTTATAACCGGCCTGTTCTAAGCGACCGATGACCTGTCCGGCGGTCGCACCAATCAGAAAGGATGGTCAAAATGGAAAAAATCAAAATGCTGGTCCCATTGGTAGAAATGGATGGCGACGAAATGACCCGCATTATCTGGCAAATGATAAAGGATGCGCTGATACTCCCCTTTGTGGACCTGAAGACCGAATATTACGACCTTGGTCTGCCCAACAGAGAAGCCACGAAGGACCGGGTCACCAGAGATGCCGCCGCTGCCAACGCAAAATATGGCGTTGCCGTCAAGTGCGCCACCATCACTCCCAACACCGGACGCATGAGCGAATATAACCTTTCTCAAATGTGGAAAAGCCCAAACGGGACCATCAGAGCTTACCTTGACGGAACAGTGTTCCGGGCGCCGATCCCCGTTAAGGGGATATCGCCCATTATCCCCGGCTGGGAAAAGCCCATCACCATCGCGCGTCATGCTTATGCCGATATTTACAAGGCGGTGGATATTGCTGCCGACACCGGCGACGTGGTAAAGCTCACCTCGGTTGGCCCGGACGGAAGCAGCTGCGAAAGCGCGGTTTATCAGTTTGAGTGTCCCGGCGTTGTGCTGGGGCAGTACAATAAGGACTCCTCCATCGAAAGCTTTGCCCGGTCCTGCTTCAGCTATGCTCTCGAAACTCGTCAGGACCTCTGGTTCTCTGCCAAGGATACTATTATCCAGACCTATGACGGTCGGTTCAGAGACATTTTCCAGCGGATATTCGATACCGAATATGGCCAGTCCTTTGAAGCGGCCGGAATTGAGTATACCTACAGCCTTATTGACGACGCTGTTGCCCGCTGCGTCCGTTCCAGGGGCGGCTTTATCTGGGCCCTTAAGAATTATGATGGCGACGTTATGAGCGATATGGTTTCCGCTGCCTTTGGTTCCCTGGCCATGATGACCTCGGTACTGGTCAACCCCCAGGGAGTTTATGAATACGAGGCTGCCCACGGCACCGTGACCCGCCATTATTACCGATACCTTAAGGGCGAGCAGACATCTACCAATCCTGTGGCCACCATCTTTGCCTGGTCCGGCGCGTTGCGCAAGCGGGGCGAAAAGGACGGCCTTACCGACCTGGTATCCTTTGCCGATGCGCTGGAGTCTGCAACGCTGGCGGTCATCGAGGGCGGGACCATGACCGGCGACCTGGCGGCATCCTTTGCCGGAGGTCAGGCCAGGTCCGTTACTACCGCAGAGTTCATTGCCGAAATTAAAGATGTCCTGTCGAAGGCGCTATAAGTGACCTCTGATTAAATCGGAAGTTACTTTTGTCAGGCTTTTTTGTGCTAAAAGCCGAAATTGTGGGCAAAAATGAGAAAAAGTATTGTATTGCGATTCCTGTTTTGATATAATAACAGATGCGTCAAAAAATCTGGCGCGGATCGCCCGGCGCTTTTACCCGGCGCTGACCAATATTGCGTACAAGGAAGTGCATTATGGCAACCTCCAAAGAAGCTAAAAAGAACACAGCAGCCAAAGCTGCCGACAAAAAGGCTGTCAAAATCGAATCGCTCAAGGCTCTGATGGAAAAGGGCCGCAAAGAGGGTTCGGTTACTGTGGCCGAGCTGAACGGCATTTTGGAATCTATCGATTTGACTGTTGAACAGATAGAAAACGTTTACGAAACCTTTGAATCCCTTGGGATACAGATCATCAGCGCCGAGCTTGAGCTGGACGTGGACACTGAGGAAGCTCCGGTGGACGACAGCCCCGAGGAAGAGCTGGTCGACCCGGTGGAGCTGGCGGCAGAATACAACCTGGACGATCCGGTAAGAATGTACCTCAAAGAGATCGGTCAGATAAAGCTGCTTACCGCCGAGGAAGAGCTGGAGCTGGCCGAACGGGTAGCTCAGGGCGACGAAAAGGCCAAGGCAAAGCTCACCGAAGCCAACCTGAGGCTGGTGGTTTCCATCGCCAAGAAATATTCCGGCCGCGGCCTTCATATTCTCGACCTTATTCAGGAGGGGAATACCGGCCTTATCCGTGCGGTCGACAAGTTTGACTATACCAAGGGCAACAAGTTTTCGACCTATGCCACATGGTGGATACGCCAGGCCATAACCCGCGCCATTGCTGACCAGGCCCGGACCATCCGTGTGCCTGTTCATATGGTCGAGGTCATTAATAAGGTCACCCGCTGCAACCGTAAGCTGGTCCAGGAGCTTGGCCGCGAGCCTACCGCTGAGGAGATCGCCGCCGATTTGGGTATCCCGCTGGAGAAGGTAATGGACGCCAACCGTACCGCCGCCGACACCCTGTCGCTTGACACTCCCGTAGGCGACGAAGAAGACACCACTATTGGCTCCTTCGTTGAAGACGAAAACACCCCCGGCCCTGCCGACGCTACATCCAACACCATGCTTGCCGAGGCGCTGGACGAGATCCTCGGCACCCTTACCGAGCGCGAAGCCGACGTGCTGCGTATGCGTTTTGGCCTGTATGATGGCCGGACCCGTACTCTGGAAGAGGTCGGCCAGATATTTGGCGTTACCCGTGAGCGTATTCGCCAGATCGAAAACAAGGCCATCCGCAAGCTCCGCCATCCCAGCAGAGCAAAGAAGATAAGAGATTTCTACAGTTAAAAAGCAACAGGCGGCAGGAGCGATATCCCTGCCGCCTTCAACTTGTAGACAACGGCCCGATGGCCTTTGGCTACAAGTTGTGAGGAACGAACTAAAGTTCGTTCCTGCCGCTGCGGCGGGTTATTGAACGCGAAAGACACCCCTGATGGGTTTCTTTCACACTATCTTCCTTTCCGTTGCGGCTACTTTATACCTTTGTCGACGGTTTGCAGGCGGCAGGAGCGATATCCCTGCCGCCTTCCATATACTTTTTGCCATTACCCATATTTCAGGTGCAATATTATGAACAACGAATTTGAACTGGTCCGGCTTTTGGCCGAAAAGAAATTACATATCTGCTGCGCAGAATCCTGCACCGGTGGACTGCTCAGCGCCGCCATAGTCAACGTGCCTGACGCGTCTGCCGTTCTTACGGAGGGATTCGTGACCTACAGTGACGAAGCCAAGATAAAATATCTGGGCGTTGATGCCAGGACTATCGTGGAATTTGGCGTTGTCAGCAGTCAGGTTGCCGCCGAAATGGCCTCTGGCGCTGCGGAGGCATCCGGCGCTGAGGTCGGGGTCGGTATAACCGGATATGCCGGCCCTTCCGGAGGCGACAGCTTTGCCCCGGTGGGTACGGTGTGCTTCGGATTTTTCATCTCCGGCAAAACCATTACCCGGGTTTGCCGCTGGCCGGAGCTTTCCCGGAACGACCTTCGTGCCGCCGCCGTGGACTTCGCTTTGGATACCCTTTGTCAATTGCTGCAAAATGCATAAAAGCGGGTCATCCTCGGGCGCTATTTTCGGCTTGACATTACTTCGGCAACACGGTATTATTGTATACAACTAATAAATATTCAAATGCAATGACGGAATTATGTTCCGGGCAGGACATTTAAGAGAACCGGCGGCAGGTGTGAGCCGGTATGTTCCCCCGGCGCAGTCTCACTCCCGAGCAGAGCTGCCGAACCCGCAGTAAGCAGCTCCGGACAGCCCCGTTATCTTGGCTTATGAGTGGCAGCCCCTCCGGGCTGTAATTAGGGTGGTACCGCGAAAATCTTCGTCCCTGAGCGATGGCTCAGGGATTTTTTGATACCTGCAACATTATAAATTTCCATTTCCGAAAGGAGCAGCAATATGTCTAAACGCATCGTTACCATGGACGGCAATGAAGCCGCCGCCTATGTGGCTTATGCCTTTACTGAGGTGGCCGCTATTTATCCCATTACGCCATCCTCGCCTATGGCAGAATATACCGATCAGTGGGCTGCCAAAGGGAAGAAAAACATTTTCGGCCAGCCGGTGACTCTGGTGGAGATGCAGTCCGAAGCCGGTGCCGTTGGCGCTGTCCACGGCGCTTTGGAGACCGGCAGTCTTGCCACTTCCTACACCGCTTCTCAGGGACTGATGCTGATGATACCCACCATGCACCGCATATCCGGTCAGCGCCATCCCGGTGTTCTCCACGTTGCCGCAAGAACTGTTGGCACCCACGCTTTTTCCATTTTCGGCGACCACAGCGACGTTATGAACTGTCGCCAGACCGGATTCGCCATGCTTTGCTCCGGCAGTGTTCAGGAATGTATGGATCTGGCAGGCGTTGCTCATCTGTCTGCCATTAAGGGTGCAACTCCTTTTATGCATTTCTTTGACGGCTTCCGGACTTCCCACGAGATAAACAAGATCGAGGCTCTGGAATACGAAGACCTGGCAGCCCTTCTGGACCGCGACGCACTGCGGGCGTTCCGTGACAGGGCCATCAACCCGGAGCATCCGGTTTTGCGCAGTACTGTGCAGAACCCGGACGTATATTTCCAAATCCGCGAAGCCACCAATAAGTATTACGACGACCTTCCCGCCATTGTGGAAGATTACATGAACAAGATAAACGCCATCACCGGCCGGGATTATAAGCTGTTCAACTACTATGGCGCTGAGGATGCCACCGATGTGGTCATCGGCATGGGGTCTGTCAGCGGAGTGGCCCGGGAGATCGTGGACTATCTTATGGCCCGGGGCCGCAAGGTGGGATATCTCCAGGTCCATTTGTACAGGCCGTTTTCCGTTAAGCATTTTCTGAACCAGCTGCCCGAAACGGTTCAGCGCATTGCTGTGCTTGACCGCTGCAAGGAGCATGGCGCAGTGGGCGAGCCGCTGTATGAAGATGTGCGCTCCGCTTTCTATGGCAGTGGCCGCAGCCCCATGATAATCGGCGGACGCTATGGACTGTCATCAAAGGACACTGACCCGGCTCAGCTGAAGGCGGTTTACGACAACCTTATTGCCGAAAACCCCATCAACAGTTTTACCATCGGTATCAACGACGATGTGACCCATCTGTCCCTGCCTTTGGGTCCTGCCATTTATCCCGACGACGAAAGCTGCATCAGCTGCAAATTCTGGGGCCTTGGCGGCGACGGCACTGTTGGCGCCAACAAAAGCTCTATCACCATTATCAGCGAGCATACCGACAAATATGTTCAGGCATATTTCGAGTATGACGCTAAAAAGACCCTTGGCGTTACCAAAAGCCATCTCCGTTTTGGAAACTCGCCTATCCGCAGCTCATATTACGTTAAGCAGGGCGATTTCATCGCCTGTCACAACCAGACATACATAACGAAATACGATATCGTTTCCGAACTGAAGCAGGGCGGAACGTTCCTGCTCAATTGCAACTGGAAGCCTGAGGAGTTGGAAAACCGGCTGCCCAACTTCGTCAAGCGTGATCTGGCCCGGAAAAACGCCAATTTTTACATTATCGACGCCACTGCCATTTCTCAGCAGCTGGGCCTTGGTACCCACACCAACATGGAGCTGCAAAGCGCTTTCTTCAAGCTGGCGGGCATTATCCCCATCGACGATGCGGTCGGGTTCATGAAGGAAGAGGCTTATAATTCCTATTTCACCAAGGGCGATGATGTGGTCAACAGGAACTATGCCGCCATCGATGCTGGTCTTACCGGTATCGTCAAGATAGATATTCCCGCCGCCTGGGCAGACCTGTCCGACGATACCGCCGTGGACATGAGCCGCCCTGCCTTTGTCAGGGAAATATGTGACCCCATCAACAACCAGAAGGGCGACGATCTGCCTGTATCCGCCTTCCTGGACCAGGTGGACGGATCAATTTCTCTGGGGCTGACCGCCTATGAAAAGCGTTCTCTGGCTGTTAAGGTCCCCCGGTGGGACAGCGTAAAGTGCATCCAGTGCAACAAATGCTCCTATGTTTGTCCCCATGCGGTTATTCGTCCGTACCTGCTCAGTGATGACGAGGTGGAGAGCGCGCCTGCCGGTTTTGTGACCGTGGGTGCAAAGGGCAAGCAGGCCGACGGCATGAAGTTCACCATGCAGGTATCTGCCGCCGACTGCACCGGCTGCGGCAGCTGCGCCAGCGTATGCCCGGTCAAGGCTCTGACCATGGTTCCCCTTCAGAATGCGATGGGTCACGAGGAGCATTGGGAATATGGCCTGAACCTCAGCGATAAGGGCGATCTGTTCGACCCATGGACCGTTAAGGGCAGTCAGTTCCGTCAGCCTCTTTGCGAGTTCTCCGCTGCCTGCGCAGGCTGCGGCGAAACTCCCTACGCCAAGCTGCTGACCCAGCTGTTCGGCGACCGGGTATACTGGGCCAACGCCACCGGTTGCAGCCAGGCATGGGGTGCCGCAATGCCCGGGATCCCCTACACCACCAACAAAAAGGGCAAAGGCCCGGCATATTCCAACTCTCTGTTTGAAGACAATGCCGAGTTCAGCCTTGGTATGCTGCTGTCGGTCAACAAGCAGCGTGACGCTCAGAAGCTGAGAACGCAAAAGCTGGCTGACCTGTGCAACGGCGACCTTCACGATGCCTGCGTAAGCTGGCTGGAGGGCTTTGACGATTTCGATGCATCTGTTTCCGCAGGCGAAGCCCTTTGCGCCGCCATCGGCACCGCTTCTCTGGAAGGTGAAGCTCTTGAAACTGCAAAAGAGATAGTCTCCAATCGGGATCATCTGAGCAAAAAGACCTTCTGGATGTACGGCGGCGACGGCTGGGCTTATGATATTGGCTTTGGCGGTCTTGACCACGTTATCTCCACCGGCGAAAACATCAACGTTTTCGTTATCGACACCGAGGTATACTCCAACACCGGCGGTCAGTCCTCCAAGGCGACCCCTGTTGGCGCTGTGGCCCAGTTCCAGTCTTCGGGCAAGAAGAGCGTCAAGAAGGATATGGGCGCTATCTTCATGAGCTATGGCAACGTTTATGTGGCTCAGGTGGCCATGGGCGCTGACAATGCTCAGCTGGTCAGGGCCATTAAAGAAGCCGAGGCTTATAATGGCCCGTCCATCATCATTGCCTATTGCCCATGCTCTGCCCACGGTATCAAAAAGGGTATGGCTAACGCTCAGGACGAAATGAAGCGTGCGGTAGACAGCGGATACTGGTTCCTGTACCGCTACAATCCGGAAAACGAAAAGCCCTTCACCCTTGACAGCAAAGAGCCTACCATGGATTATGAGGATTTCTTAAAAGGCGAGACGCGCTATTCCGCTCTGGAGCTGACCTTCCCCGAAAATGCAAAAGAGCTTTTTGCCATCGGCAAAAAAGCTGCTCAGGCAAAGTATGAAAAGCTCCGCAAAATGGCTGAGTAATAATTAAATCCCGCAAATTTCCGGGCTCATAATAAGTATAAGGGACCGACCTGTGGTTATGGCCACGGGTCGGTCCAACTGCTTTATGGACGGCACCCGATCGCCGGGGATCATCAAATCACCGAGGCGGCGTCGAAAGCGGTGCGGGTGGCGGTCCGGACGTTTTTAGGGTTTACGCAGTCGCCAACGGCGAAAAATTCGGGAGCGCACTGCCTGAAGCTTTCTGCTGCGGACTGGCGGGGCTTCATACCGGCGGCAAGAATCACCATTTCGGCATCTATCTGCCGGGTCATGCCAAAGCGATCTTTGACCACTACGCCGGAATCGTTTATTTCGGCGCAGCTGGCGGACATAAAGGCCGATGCCAGACGGGTTTTGGCCAGAAGGTTCAGCATGGCATAACGGGTCAGAGAAAAGGTTTCGGGACAAAGATCGCGCTGCATTTCCACAATGGTCACCTGAATCCCCTTCTGAGCAAGGTACAGGGCAGTTTCGCAGCCGATATCTCCGCCGCCTATAATAACGGCGCTCTGGCCCAGCTGGCTGTGGGGAAGATGGTAAACATCCTCGGCGGTTATGGCGTTTTCGATACCTGGAACGGGCGGACGGCTGAAATCGGCTCCCAGGGCGGCAATGACCACATCGGGCTGCATGGCTTCGACCATTTCGGGAGTGGCCTCGACACCCAGCCGAAGGTCGATGCCCAGCTTTTCCACCATTCGCCGCTGATATGCGACGAAATTGTTAAGGTCGTATTTGAAGTCTGCTGCTGCGGCGCAGTTCAGCTTTCCGCCAGGGGTGGAGCTTTTTTCTATCAGGGTCACATGATGGCCCCGTTTGGCGGCTGTTATGGCTGATTGCATACCGGCCGGGCCGCCGCCGATAACGATGACGTTTTTCTTACGCTTCGGCGGCTCAAGCACCGTTTTAAGCTCGGCTTCCCGGCCAACGGTGGGGTTGACGCTGCACGCGAACCGGGGTGCGGTGGAGTATTCCAGACAGTGGAAGCATTTGATACAGGGGATTATTTCGTCCTCCTGTCCGTCTCTGGCCTTGAAAACCGCTTCCGGGTCGGCGATAGTACCCCGGGCCATGGATATGATATCCGCTCCGCCTTCGGCCAGGGTCTGCTCCATCAGCTGAGGTGTCTGGAAAGCGCCCAGAGTCAGCACGGGGACTTTTATCCCCGCCGCTTTGACCTGCGCCGCCAGATAGGCGTTGCAGCCGGGTTTTAAGAAAATGGTGGGGTGCATGATGCCCTCGGTGCCGGAAATGGACATATTACCGGCAGAAATGTGGGCAATGTCGATCCTGTCTTCAATCAGACGGAGAAATTCGATGCAGTCGTCGATTTTAAATCCGTTGTAACCTTCAGGAGCAAGCTCGTCGCCGCTGACCCTCCATTCGATAAGGATCTTATTACCTACCCGGCGGCGAATAGCGTCCAGTATCATTATGGCAAACCTTGCCCGGTTTTCCATACTGCCGCCGAACTCGTCGGTGCGGCGATTGAACAGAGGTGACAGCATACGGAACAGGAACAGTCCATGACCGCCATGGATAAATATGGAATCGAACCCGCATTTTACTGCGGCCTCGGCGCAGTCGGCGTGGTCTTCGGCGATGGCTTCCATCTGCTCCTTTGTTATCATGGGGCCATAGTCGCCGGAGGGAGAGACATAGCAAAGCTGGCCGTCCACCTCTGCGTGATATTCAAAGGCCAACAGCTCGAGAGACGCTTTGGCTCCGTACATATGGATCCGGTCGGTCAGCTGGGACCAGTAGCGGTGGGTGCTGGGGACGCGGATATTCAGGTTGGTGTGGCCGGGGTCGGGGGGAGCATTCTTGTCCATATTGTGGCCGCCGATGCATACGCAGGCTGAGCCGCCTTTAGCTTTTTCGGCATAGTAGGCGATAAGGGCTTCGGTGGGGTACTGTTCGTCGGTTTGGAGCAGATGAGGTGTGGCGGGTGCTGTGAAAACACGGTTGCGAAACACTGTGCCACCGATGGTTATGGGGGAAAATAGATGGGGATATTTGTTGTGAGTCATTGTGATACCTCGATTTAGGGGTTAGAGGTTAGGATTTAGAGATTAGTGAACGTAACTGCAAGTATTTGCATTTGACACAACATTGTGGTCACGCAACGTCGTAGATTGCCACGTCGGCCTTCGGCCTCCTGGCAATGACAGTGAAGGGGCTACCTGTTATCCAGTCCCTCTCGCATATTAGCTTTATATGCCTCTACGCCCGGCTGGTTGAAGGGGTCTACTCCCAGCATCAGGCCGCTGATGGCGCAGGACAGCTGGAAAAAGTAGAGCATAGCGCCGATAGAGCGCTCGTTGATTTCTCCGGCTTCGATCGATATGACCGGAACGCCCCCGGAATTGTGGGCGCTGATCACTGCGTTTTCGGCCACGGTCTGGATCGCCTGCATTTCCCTGCCGGAAAGATAGTCCAATCCGTCGCCGTTATCGGAGCTGTGAGCCACCCGTATGGGGACGCCGGAATAATCAAAGCGGACAAGAGTTTCAAAAAGGGAGCGCTCGCCCTCCTGGACATATTGGCCCAGAGAGTGAAGGTCTGTGGTGTATTGGGCGTATGCGGGGAAGATCCCTTTGCCCTGCTTGCCCTCACTTTCGCCGAAAAGCTGCTTAAACCATTCGCCAGTATAACGGAAAGAAGGCTCATAGCAGGTCAGAAGCTCGATTTTTTTACCACGGCTGTAAAGCAGGTTGCGGGCAATGGCATATTGCCATGCGGGATTTTCCATGGACCGGAGCCGGAGCTTACGGGATTCGGCCTTGGCGCCCAGCATCAGGCTGTGGATGCCAACACCGGCTACCGCCATAGGCAACAGCCCCGCCGGGGTGAACACGCTGTATCTGCCGCCGATATTGGCGGGGATCCCAAAGGTTTTCCAGCCCTGTTCCCGGGCCATGGGACCCAGTCTGCCCCGAGCGCTGTCGGTTATGGCGACGATGCGCTTTGTGCTGCCGGATAAGCCATACCGCTGGATAAGCAATTGGCGGAAAAATCTTAAAGACAGGGCGGGTTCGAGGGTGGTGCCGGATTTTGAGATCACGATGACGGAAAAATCTACGTTTTCCAGCAGAGAAGCCAGGGAGTCCAGCTCCCGGGAAGAAAGGTTGTGGCCGGAAAAATAGAGCTTTGGCCCAGGACCCAGTTCGTTATAATAAGACGAATACAGCAGCTCGATCACCGCCCGGGAACCAAGGTATGATCCACCGGCACCGATCACCACCACCGCCTGACTGATTTCCCTCAGGCTCATGGCGGTGTCGAATATGTCGGCCAGCTCCGAGTCGGTGAGATGTTCGGGCAGGGTCACCCATCCGGTCATGCTGCCTTCCTGCGCCATCAGCTCGTCAAGCCTGGTGTGGGCGGCTTCGGCGGTTCGCTCCAGGGGGAGCATATGGTTAAGCCCGATGTCGAGCCAGATGTTGGAAAGGTCAACGCTGAGCATAGCTCCGCCTCCTCAAATAAAAATCAAATGTAACAGCTGTGGGCAAAGCCGAGGCTTTGCCCCTCAACTTGTAGACAAAGGCCTTCGGGCCTTTGTCTACAAGTTGAGGGGAACGAACTAAAGTTCGTTCCTGCCGCTGCGGCGGGTTTATTGGACGTGAAAGACACCCCTGATGGGTTTCTTTCACACTATCTTCCTTTCCGCTGCGGCAACTTTCTGCCTTTGTCTACAGTCTTAGTGGGCAAAGCCGAGGCTTTGCCCACTAAGACTGTCAATCAACGACTGTCAATCAACTGGCTTGATGCAGATGTTAAGCTCGTCCAGCTGAGCGGGATCTACTTCGGAAGGAGCGCCCATCATCAGGTCCTGAGCGTTTTTGTTCATGGGGAAGGGGATGATCTCGCGGATGGAATCCTCGCCCGCGAGCAGCA
>CAYLKH010000031.1:0-24739 GCA_964384255.1 uncultured Oscillospiraceae bacterium
AGCTCAATTACCTATTCTTTTGTTTTGGCTCTACCCCAACTATTGACACAGAACCAAAAAACCTCTGTCCTTTCGGACAGAGGTTTTTCATGGCGGAGATGGAGAGATTCGAACTCTCGATACCCTTTTGGGGTATACACGATTTCCAATCGTGCGCGCTCGACCAGCTACGCGACATCTCCATGGTCAAGTGCAATCCGATATTCAATTACGCCTGACTATATTACCTCATAACCTTGATTTTGTCAAGCCCCCATCTGCCATTATTTTTAAAATTCTGTCGTCTAAGGAGGAGTTTTACTGGCTGTCCATCATTTTAACAGCCTCGTTCAGTACCTCGTTTGCAATACTGCCGCAGATAGCGCTGCCGGATCCACCGTTTTCAACAATGACGATAAATGCCAGAGGATGACGTTCATCGTCAAGGAATCCCGCATAGGTGGCGTGAGGTTCGACCCCCTCCCCCACCTCGGCTGTTCCGGATTTTGCGCATATTTTAAGGTCGTAGGGGTCGCCATAAACTGTCAAAACGTTATTGCGCATCATATCCTTCATAGTTTGGCAGGTTTGGCTGCTGAGGATCTGGCTGCCGGTAACAGCATTTCCATACTGCGTATCCAGCTCATTGCCCGAAGTGACGGAATACAGCAGATGGGGATAAACCACCTGACCTCCGTTACCCACAGCCCCAACAAAGGTCATATATGCGCATGGATTAATAAGGTTTTTATACTGTCCGATAGCGGCCCAGGCAACATTGGACTCCGTTTTGTCGCTGATATAAAAGCTTCCGGCGGCAGTCGTCAGCCCGTCAAAGCTCAAGTTCTGGTTGAGCAGGGCTTTGTTTGCATATTCTTCCAGCGTATCTGCTCCAAGCTGGGATGCAATAGCTGCGAAGGCGCAGTTGCAGGACCGGGCCAAAGCGGTTTTAAAATCTATCTGCCCATGAACCCCGGCACAAACTATCACATCACCTTCGACCTCCACCTGACCGCTGCAATAAAAGGTCTGGTCGAAAATATCAGGGATCGTTTCAATGGCGGCAGCGGTCGTTACCAGCTTGAAGATCGAACCGGGAACATAAGTGGACGAAATAAAACGATTGACAAATACGCCGTCATATTGACCGGTAGTATCAGCGCTGATATCGGGCATATCAAGAGGATCGTAGGAAAGGCTGGAGGTCATGCAGATGATCTCACCGGTTTTGTAATTATAAACTCCTACACAGCCCTTTCGGCCCGCCATCGCCTCGTAAGCAACAGTGCTGACCCTGGCACTTACAGTCAGCTTAAGCTCAGCTTCGCCACTGTTGAAGGAATACAACCCGTTGACCGGGTCATACCCGCTCATTTCTTCGGTATATTCGTTCAGCACCAGCGACGGGATATAACCATAGCTGTCGCCGGTAAGGTGGAGCAGAGCCGTTCTTACCGCCGGATCGTTGCTATATGACCTTCCGTTTTCACCGGACTGAACAAGAATGTCCCCTATTCTGTCGCGAACGATGCCGGTACTCAGATTACCGCCGGAATAAAGATTTCCGTTCCCTGAATGTATGCTCCATTGGCTACCGTTGATCGTGGTATCCGCCGCGAAATAGACAAGCCCAATAACCATCAGCGCAACAAGGACGATGATGGTCTTTGATCTTCGGGATACTTTTTTCATTCAGCGTCCTCCCCTGGATAAACCTGAAATTCGTTTGAGCCCTCGTCCTCCGGGTGAAGCCTGATGGCGAAGCTGGCGTTTTGTCTGGTGTCGGCCGCCTTAACAAAGGCAAGCAGCCCCCATGATGCCAGCATGGAACTGCCGCCATTGGAAACAAAGGGAAAAGTCACGCCGGTAAATGGCAAAATATCTACAGAACCGAAAACGTTGAGCATTGTTTGTATCAGCAGCATACACATAGCACTGCACGCCGCAATAACATAAAATGACGAGCGCCCCACAGCCGCTGCCCTGATGGTAAATACCGCCAACAGCACAATGCAAACAACGCAGGCAATCGCCGTTATCAGTCCCCACTCCTCTGCCAGAAAGCAGAAAACCAGATCCGTATCGGCAGCAGCCACGTTTTTCAGCCAACCGTTGCCGGCACCCAACCCCAGCAGTCCGCCGCTGGCAACGCACATCAACGCCCTCGTCTGCTGATACCCTGCATCATATGGCGA
Organism: uncultured Oscillospiraceae bacterium; assembly: GCA_964384255.1. Taxonomy (GTDB): domain Bacteria; phylum Bacillota; class Clostridia; order Oscillospirales; family Oscillospiraceae; genus SIG469. The sequence continues at coordinate 2,175 of CAYLKH010000031.1, forward strand.
TTCCCATATATGCCTCCATGTTTTGAATCTGCTCATAGCATGAGGCTTGAGTTTAAGGGCCATCACTCCTCCAAAACCAACCGAAGCGGTTATAAGAGAGAGCGTCGCAAAATCTCCCGAACGTAAAAACGCTATCACAAGAAAGGTTGCAAAATAGACGATCGCCGTTCCAAAATCGTTCATCAGAGCCAGGCTTCCGCAGCATATTCCCGCAAACAGAATAAACAGATACAGGTTTCGCCGGGTCACAAGCCGGTCCAGGGTCGCGGCTCCGGTAAAGATGAAACAGATCTTGATAAGCTCCGAAGGCTGGATAGAGAACCCTCCAATAAATATCCAGTTCTTTGCTCCATAGAGGGAGGTTCCGAAAATCAGGTTGACCGCAAACAGCCCGATCCCCACTGCCGCCATAAACCAGCGGATCTTCTTGGTTCTGTGCAGATCACGCATAAATATTCCCAAAGCCAGAAAAATCACGATACCGCCTACAACGCACACAAGCTGTTTATAAAGCTTCGATGGGTCAGAGGACGCAATGACCGCAAGGCCAAAGGAGGTGAGCAAAAAGGCTATGGATTCTATCTCAAAGCCAGTTCTGCCAAGGCTGCGAATTATAATAAAATATAGCCACATCACTGCCATAAGTGCAGCAAAAGCAACTATTATCTCCGGCTCGGACGACGGCAGAAGGGCCAAAGATATCTGCAAAGCGGTGACCGCCTGAAAAATCGAAATAAGTGCAAATGTCACCCAGGGTTTTATGCTTCTACCGGGCTTTGTGCGATATGCAGCGTCTTCTGCCTTTTCGTCATTGGGAACCGGGATCAGGGTCATATCGACCCCACCCACCGATAAAACGTCGCCATATCGCAGATTCATGGAATCCTCCACCGCAGTTCCGTTTACAGTGACCGGATTTTTGTTTCCCTGAATAATGGTGATGGTCCAGATGCCGTTGTCAGCCCGGGTGAGAACGCCGTGGTTTCTTGAAACTGTTGGGTAGTTGAGCAAAATGTCAGATCGCTTTGCTCTGCCCAGAAGGTTTTCCCAATGCTTAACGGGTATTCTGCCGCCGTTTGGTAACGTCAGGTATGCCCAGACTTCCGGCTCCTTGGGCCATTTCAGCAAAGAAACTCCGCACCTGGCAACGATCATTACCGTCAGCAGAGGCAGTATCAGCCGGGAGATCATGCATACCAGTTCCTGCACGCTAACATCCCATGGCAATGCAGCCTGGCTCAGTCTGAGAACATATTCATTTATATAAGAGTAAACTGTGTTCATAATCCATCCTGAATTACACTTAAATGTTGTCGCTATGATAACACAGACGTTTATATTTTGCAAATGTTGCAAAAAGAGGCTGCAAAAAAGCCGGGATCAGCCTTTTTGCAGCCTGTGAAATTCTCTGCATCTGCCTGACAACCACTGATTTGATCGCAGGCGGATCTGAGTTATCCGCCAAGATACGCCTTGCGTACAGCGTCGCTGGCCATAAGTTCCTGGCCTGTGCCGGAAAGAGATATCATACCAGTCTCCAGCACGTATGCTCTGTCCGCAACAGAAAGAGCAGCCTGAGCGTTCTGTTCAACCAGCAAAATAGTCGTTCCCGCCTCGTGAAGCTCGCGGATAATATCAAAAATCTGTTCAACAAGTATTGGAGCAAGTCCCATTGAGGGTTCGTCCAGCATAAGCAGCTTGGGTTTGCTCATCAGGGCGCGGCCCATGGCCAGCATCTGCTGTTCACCTCCGGAGAGGGTACCAGCGATCTGCTTGCGGCGCTCAAGGAGCCGGGGGAAGCGGCGGTAAACATCCTCAAGTCCGGGAGCAATAGTTGAGTTGGGTTGGCTGTAAGCTCCCATTTCAAGGTTTTCCTCAACAGTCATCTGCAAAAAGATGTGTCGTCCTTCAGGTACCTGAGCAAGGCCCTGCTCAACAATTTTGTGGGACGGCACGCCCTTGAGATCCTTACCTTCAAATATCACGTTGCCGGTTTTGGGATGGAGCAGCCCGGACACAGTGTTCAAAATCGTGGATTTTCCCGCGCCGTTAGCGCCGATAAGGGTAACTACCTCGCCCTCGTTGACCTCGAAGGACACACCCTTAACGGCGTGGATGCTTCCGTAATATACGTTGATGTCGTTAACCTGTAAAATCGTTGACACTATTACCCCTCCTTCTTTTTGCCGAGGTAGGCTTCAATGACCTCGGGGTTGTTCTGGATGTCATCCGGCGAGCCTTTGGCGATTATCCGGCCAAAGTTAAGCACCGCAATACCCTCGCAAATGTTCATGACCAGGTTCATATCATGCTCAATAAGCAAAACAGCTATTTTGAATGTGTCACGAATTGAACGAATGTTTTCCATCAGTTCTGCGGTTTCAGAGGGGTTCATACCTGCGGCAGGCTCATCCAGCAGCAACAGGCAGGGATTGGTAGCCAGCGCACGGAGTATCTCAAGGCGGCGCTGAGCGCCATAAGGAAGGCTGCCTGCCTTGGCCGAGGCCAGATCCTGCATATGGAAAATAGACAGCAGCTCCATTGCCCGTTCGCGAACGACCCTTTCTTCCCGCCAGAATCTGGGCAGGCGGAAGATGCCTTCGACCATGTTGTAATGCATCTGAGCGTCCATGGCTACCGTTATGTTTTCTTCCACTGTAAGGTTCTGGAACAGGCGGATATTCTGGAAGGTTCGGGCGATGCCTGCCCTGTTGATCTGGGCAGTTGTCAGGCCGTGGATATCCTTGCCATCCAGAAGGATGGTTCCATGGGTCGGCTGATAAACCTTGGTAAGCAGGTTGAAAATTGTCGTCTTGCCCGCTCCGTTAGGTCCGATAAGTCCTGCTATCTCGGTGCGTCCAATGGTGATCGAAAAATTATCAACGGCTTTAAGACCGCCAAAGGTTATGCCCAGGTCGATACACTCAAGCACGGGAGTTTTGTCGGCATCGCGCTCGGGAAGATACGCAGTGTTGCGCACAACAGGTACAAGCTTGGTTTTCTGCGACATGGTCAATCCTCCTTAACTTTCTGTCTGTGATGAGGCAGCAGCTTTAACAAAATCGCCTTGAACTGGGCGTTGTTGGTCGCCAGCATAACAAGGATAAGCACAATGGCATAAACCAGCATACGATAATCAGAAAACTGACGCAGTGCCTCGGGCAAAATGGTAAGTGCTGCCGCGGCAATAAGACTGCCCCAAATATTGCCCAGCCCACCAAGAACAACAAACACAAGAATAAGGATAGACGTATTGAAGTTAAACTTGGAAGCCTGCAACGAAGAATAATTAAGTCCATAAAGGGCGCCGGATGCGCCGGCCAGAGCAGCAGAGGTAACGAAAGCCATAAGCTTGTATTTGGTAAGGTTCAGGCCAACAGACTGAGCTGCAATATCGTTATCACGAATAGCCATGATGGCACGACCTGCACGGGAACGGGTCAGGTTCAGCACGATGATAAGGGTTATCATAACAAGGATAAACCCGGCGGTAAAAGACGCGATAGTTGTCGTCCCCGTTGCGCCCTGAGCGCCCTTGATAATGGCGTATCCTGTGGAATCAAGCCCCAGGTCGGCAACGGTTTTGTCACCGGTGGGGTTAAAGATAATATGAAGTCCGTTGCTATCGTATCCCACAATAAGGCAGTTAACAAGGTCTTTTATAATTTCGCCAAATGCCAGAGTAACTATCGCGAGATAGTCGCCCTGAAGGCGAAGAACAGGGGTGCCAACAAGCAAACCAACCAAAGCCGCAAAAAATGCGCCTACGATTATGGCAAGGATAAGGCGAACGGCAGTGTTGGGAACGGCATCGATCAGGCTCTGAGCTGCTATTACGCCGGAAAAAGCGCCAACGCTCATAAAACCTGCATGGCCAAGGCTAAGCTCACCCAGAATACCAACGGTCAGGTTGAGCGAGACTGCCAGAGACATATAGCAACAGATGGGGACCAGCAGTCCCGTTGCCTTGCGGTTAAGCATACCTGCGTTTTGCAAAAGCAGCACGACCACAAAAACAGCGACTACGCCAAAATAAGTAGCAAAATCGATTTTGGTGGTTTTTTTAAGGTTGTTGAGATTTTTGATTTTCATCGTGCCACCTCAAACTTTCTCAGGTACATATTTGCCCAGCAGACCCGCAGGTTTGACCAGCAGGACAACAATAAGCACGGCAAAAACGATCGCATTGGCAAGGTTGGTAGAGATATACGCCTTTGCCATAGCCTCGATTATTCCCAGCAGAAGGCCGCCGAGGAAAGCGCCGGGGATGGATCCAATACCGCCGAAGACAGCGGCCGTAAACGCCTTGATACCAGGCATGGAACCGGTGGTCGGCATAAGAGAGGTGGTAAAGGAGCAAAGCAGAACGCCCGCGATGACCGCCAGAGCGGAGCCGATGGCAAAGGTTGCCGAAATGGTCGCGTTAACATTTATGCCCATAAGCTGGGCGGCTGCCTTATCCTCGGAGCAGGCGCGCATGGCCTTGCCCATTTTACTCTTGCTTACGAAGGTAGTAAGGCCAACCATAACAATAATGCAGGCAGATATGGTCAAGATGGAAATATAAGGAACAGAAAGTTTTCCGTCAAACAGCTGCAAGGATCCTTCGATCACGGGAGGATAGACCCGGGCAGCAGCGTCCCATATAAGCAGGGCAGAGTTTTGGAGGAAATAGCTGACACCGATGGCGGTAATAAGGACAGCAAGGCTTGGGGCAGAACGCAGAGGCTTATAAGCCAGCCGCTCAATAACAATGCCAAGAATAGTGCAGACCACAACAGCCATAAGGGTCGCGATAATGGGATGGAGATCAAGGTAGAACATGGCGCAGAAGGACACATAGCCGCCAATCATAATAACATCGCCATGAGCAAAGTTAAGCATTTTGGCAATGCCATATACCATTGTATAGCCCAGGGCAATAATAGCATAGATACTGCCCAGGCTGATACCGCTGATCAGGTATGATAAAAATTCCATAGCAGAGAATACCTCTTTTTCCTTTCATTTTTCTGTGGCAGAAACAAGGGCAGGAAACGGTCGCTGCCGCCTTTGTTTCCACCACAGAACAAGGCCAAGGCTGACGGGAGCTTAGCTCCCGTCAGCCATCCCTCTTATTTAAGAGGAACGTATGTCTGTGGATAAAGCGAAGTCACCTTCAGTTTTCAGCGTAGACGCCGTCCTTGATGACGTAAGCAGTGGGGGCCTTGGAAACCTGGCCTTCAGCGTTCCAGGTCATATCGGTACCGGTAAGACCGGTGAAGGTCAGATTTGCCATTTCGGCAACCAGCAGCTCGCAGATCTCGGCAGAGCTCATGTCGGCGGTAGCACCGGCAGCTTCCAGAGCAGCCTTGATGATATATACGCCGTCATAAGCATCAGCTGCGAACTGGTTGGGTTCGCCGCCGTAAGCAGCTTCGTAAGCTTCAACAAAAGCCTTGCTGGACTCAACAGTAGCGGAGAAGGGAGTCATGAGCATCAGGCCCTCGGCCAGGGAAGTATCGAATCCGGGCATTGCCAGGATGCCGTCCATGCCGTCAACGCCGAAGAAGGTGGGAGCATAGCCCATGGCATCAGCCTGGCTGAAGATGATGGAAGCGGGCTGATAGTAGATGGGCAGGAAAACGACATCAGCGCCGGCGTTCTGAGCAGCAGTCAGCTGAACAGTGAAGTCAGAAGAGGTATCAGCGGTGAAGGTACCTTCGTAAACGATGGTCACAGCGCCGTCGGCTTCGGCCTGAGCCTTGAAGGCATCACGAATGCCCTGGGAATAAGCGTCGTCGTTACGATAGATAACGGCAACATTGGAACCGGCATAGTTTTCGGCCATGTAGCTGGCAGCGGAAACGCCCTGGTTGGGGTCGGTGAAGCAAACCTGGAAAACGTTGTCCTTGCCGCTGGTTACGTCAGTAGAAGAAGCGGAGGGGGTGAGCATAAAGGTGCGGTCGCTGTAGCAGACCTCAGCAACGGAAAGGGATGCGCCTGTGGTGGTGGGGCCAACCAGGACCTGCATACCTTCGTCCATCATGGTGTTATAAGCGTTGACAGCCTTTTCGCCGTCAGCTTCGTCGTCCTGCTTGAGGAAGGTGAATTTGATGGTGGAGTCGCTGGCGTTGATCTCGTTAACCGCCAGTTCGGCGCCGTTAACAACAGCCTGGCCATAGATGGCGGCGTCACCGGTCAGAGGTCCGCAGGAACCAAGGACAAAGGTCTGAACATCGGAGGAAGCGGATGCAGCGGTCTCAGCGCTGGTTTCAGCAGGGGCATCGGTGGTGGTCTCGGAAGACGCACAGGCTGCCATAGACATTACCATAACGGCTGCCAGCAGCAGGCACATAAGTTTCTTTTTCATTTTGACTACTCCTTTTAAAAAATAATATACATAGTTATTTATACAAAAAAGCGGCTTCGCCACTTGGCGAAACCGCTTGCTGTATCGAAGGATTCAATACCTACGCTTGCGCTTTGCTACCAAGTGAAGTTAAGTTGGTAAGAATAACAATAAAGCTAAGTACTACAATAATGCTAATAAGTCGAATAAGGGACAAGCCGAATACGTACATGTTGAGAATGGAAAGTATAACAAAAACGGACACTGCAACAGCAGTGCCCATAATAACGCATACCATATTGGCCGAACCGTTGGCAGAGCAGGAGAAAGCGGCCTCTGCACGATGGGCAGCGGCGGTGCTATTCATATTTGCAAAAGCAAAACGGAACATAACGATTCTCCTGAAATTCTGTCTGATATTATGCTTTTATATTACCCCTCAGTGTCTTCAAAGTCAATACGGCAAGTTTTATAAAATCCAGGGCAATGTCAAATCCAGACTTGTTACATTCAACAATTCAGCATAACAAAGAGGTTGAAAACAAATGCGCAACGCAATTGTTTTCAACCTCTGCGGTTATTTATTCAGGTTTGACGGGGATCACGATAGCCGCCAGGATATAGGCCAACAGGCCAAATCCTGCGCAGATGGCAGCTATCACCCAAACCAGCCGGATAATAGTCGGGTCAATACCAAAGTACTCTCCCAAACCGCCGCATACGCCGCAAATCTTTTTGTCTGTTTCCGAACGATAGAGTTTTTTGTTCATAATAGTCTCTCCTCAATCAATATAGTCGATTATTCGATAAAACGCAGTGTTTTCTAAAACGTTTTCCAAATCATTATTGTCATAAGACAGCTTTGCTCCCATAGAAACCCCCATCAGAGCAAGGACCGCTCCCGCAACCAACAGGACAGAGCAAAGAATCATTGCGATTTTGGTTCCTTTTTTCATGCAGCTTTTTTCCTCCTTTTAAAGGGTAGTCTGCACAGATCCACAAACCAGCTGATCAGGCCCGGCAAAACCTTTATGGTCATCCAGGTGAACAGTATCCCAAAGGCCAGCCCAAGAGCCGCCAGAACAAGTCCGGTGCCAAGGATAAACAGTCCATCTGCCAAAGGCATTGACAGGAAAACCAGTATACTGAACAGCGAGAGCGCAGCTCCCACCGCCGCCACGGCATATCCGCCGACCAAAAGGCCGATCAGGCAGGCCGCCACAGCCACAAACAGTCCAAGCACCAGGCACACCGCCCCAATTGCCAGCCCCACAGCCGCAGCCAGCAGCGGCAGAATAACCGGGCTGAGCAAAACCAGAACTGCCACAAGCAGGATCCTGCCTGTATCGCTGAGCCTGTTTTGGGTTTTTGTTTTTGCTCCACGAGCGTTTTGCCCGTTTTGCGCGTAATAATCATTGATGATGTTTTGCGCCACCGTTTCTGGCAAGCCCAGCTTAATTACGGCGCGTTCCTCATCAGCTGCCTCGGAAAAATATTCTTCATAATAGCTGAGGGCCGACATTCTTTCTTCTTCGGGCAGCGTTTCCAGCGCATCCCCCAGTCTTTTTATAAATTCGCTGCTTTTCATCACGCACCTCCATTCAACACAAGGTCAATACCGTTTTTATGGTTCTCCCAATCGGACCTGTACTCATACAGACGGGCTTCGCCTTCGGGCGTTATGGCATAGTATCTTCTGTTTCTTCCATTATGCTGTTTGTCATAGGTTGTCAGCTTCCCCTCTTTCTGGAGTCTGCGAAGTACCGGATATAGTGTTGACTCAGATATCTCCACAGCGCTTTTGATATTTTGGGTTATTTTATAGCCATAGGTATCTTCTTTAGCACAAACCGAAAGTACAAGAGCCTCCAGCAGCTGCGAGCTTATGGTAAAGGCCAAGCTACCACCTCCATGCCTTGATTTCTGCTATATTATATATCATATAATATCACTTGTCAATACATAATATACATCAAATCAGATATTCTTCCAACGGCGAAAAAGCACAAAAACCGGTACGCATACGCTGCGCACCGGTTTTTATATTGTTTTACTGAAGGCTTACCCGAACGATACAGCTTACGGTTTCGCCGCCGACGGTGGTATAAACCGTGGTGGTTCCGCTGCCGGTGGCCTTAACAAGGCCGGTGGAATCGACTGTCGCAACCGATTCGTTTTTGCTGACCCAGGTAAGGCTGGAAGGATCAATCTCGGACGAATCGCTGGTTTCGACCTTGAGGGCAACCTGTTCACCCACTGTGAACAGGGTCACGTCAGAGTGGTTAAGGGTCACCGTTATCTCGGTCCCATCAGCAGAGGTTATGCTGGGAATATTGACCCTGACAACGCACTCGGCAGCAACGCCATCCAAATCAGCTGTAATGGTAACGGTTCCTTTGCTTACAGCAGTGACAACACCGTTCTGGTCAACAGTCGCAACCATATCGTCGCTGCTGGACCACACCAGCTGAGCGGATTCGGACGAAGTGATATCCTGAACGCTGAGGGTAGCCGTTTCGCCCGCAGCTGTCATGGTAATATCCTCGGTGGACATGGTAAGATATTCGCCAACTTCAAAGCTGCATCTTACTATACACGAAGCAGTCTGATCGCCGCAGGTGGCAGTAACATAAGCTGTGCCGCCGTTTACAGCGGTGGCGCTGCCATTGGAATCCACCTTGACCACCTTGGGGTCAGAGCTGGACCATTCAACATAATCAGCAGCAGAGGACGGTTCTGTCATAACATTGAAGTTGCAGACCTCGCCACGGCTGAAGAATGTGATGTCGGTACGATTGATGGTGATGGAGGTACACTCGACCGCTGGCTGCTCTATAACCGGATCTTCAACAGCAGGAGTTTCAGAGACTTCGGGTTCTGCGGGAACATCATAAGGAGACGGGCTTTCGGAGATATCAGGTTCGGATACCTCGGGCTGCTCGGATGGATCGGTAACGACCATGGACGGCGAAACATCACTACTGCTGCCCATAGGATCGCTGCTTTCAACCGGCAGAGAAACACTGGTCTGGGGTTCGTCCTGTTCAGATCCCCCAAAGTTGATAATGCCAAGGCGATAAAGCATAAACAGGGCGGCAATTATAATCGCGACGCCTGCCAAAACAAGTATCAGCGACTTAAGCCAAATGGGGATCTTATCACCATTATCGTCAAAATCGTCTTCTTTTTCGTCATAATCAAAATCGTTTTCAACAAAGGGATCTTCGCTGGCCGCTTTTTTAGCGATATTTTTGTTCTTCTCGCCGCATTCAGGGCATCTGCTCAGCTCGGCCGAGTATTCTTCTCCGCAAAAGGTGCAATATACTTTTTCGTTATCCATTGCCAACCCTCACAATCAAGTTAATAATAATGGTACTTTATGTATACCGGATACATTTTACATTATGTAACCCATATTAGTCAAGGGCTTTGCCTGTCAAATTTTCGGTCATGGACAAATCTTTTTCAGCCGCATGGTTATCGCCCAGCCTTTCGTATACCTGATATCTCAGTTTCAGCGCGCCCAAAAGTCTGGGTTTGACGACATTGCTATGCTTTTCCATAACGTCGTTGAACAGTTCTATAGCCTGAGAAAGATCAGCCTTCGCCTCGTCGAGCTTATCGTTTTTGAGGTATACCTCTCCCCTGCCCATAAGCATGGTTGCCAGATCGATACGTCCAAAGGGCGTTTTGATGACGCCTGACACTCTTTTTATCATTATCACTCTGGTGTAATGCTTTTCCGCTTCGTCCAGATATCCAAGGCATTTGCAGGCTGCCGCCAGATTTGTAAGAACGACCGGCGTTATTGAGGATATGTTTTCCCCTTCTATTTCAACAGCCTTCATGCCGTCATCCCGCGCATCCTGATAGCGCTGCATACTGACCAGCACTCCGCTGCGATTTGCCAGACATTTGAGCAGTATTCTTCTGGTATTTTCGTTGCTGGGCAGGCTATTGTACAGTTCGACAGCTCCATTAAAGTCTGCGCAGGCTTCGTCCAGCTTTCTTAACCGGCAATAGGCACTGCCCCGGTCAGCCAGGATGGCCATTTTTCTTATTCGGCCTTCGTCTCCATCCAGTCTTGAAGCTAACTTAAGCGCTTCGCTGAAGCAGGCAATGCTTTCGTTCGTTTTCTGCATCTTACCATAGACCGCCGCCAGCCGAAGCACGCTGGATATCCGCACCTGCTCTCCTCCCGGGTAACCGGCGGCGACATCGGCACTGCGGCGGAAATCTCTGGCTCCGTTTTCATTATCATTCAACGCCTGGTACGTGCTGCCCCGCCCTGCCAGGGCCAGAGCCTGGATCATATATGTATTCTCGTTTTCGGATGCTCCCAGGGCATCACATATCATAATAAAGCTGTTGTGCTGCTGGATCCTCTGTTCAAGCTGCTGCTTCGATGATTTAGCATAGTCAAAGGGCGAGAATACCTTTTTTATAAGCTCGTCAAATTCTTTCCTGGCACCGGCGGCATCGTCGTTTCCCGCGTTGGATATATAGCTGTTGAATTTTTCTATTAGAGGCTTTAAATCAAAGGTTTTCATGTTATCATTCCCCTGGATGAGTTATGAATTGATTATATCAGATAACAACAGCACTGTCAAAACCGTCAGGCAGCCGATGGGCAAAGCAGCGGTTACTCAGGTACTTGCAATTTTTGTCTGATTAGCGTACAATAAACAGGATCATTTGTAGAGGAGTTCCTACATGGAAGAATTCAATAAAGTATCTCCGCTGCTCGACAACTGGACCATTGGCGAAAAGCTGGACAGCGGCAGTTCTGCCGATGTTTACCTTGTCAGCAGCGATGGCGGCGGCATGGGAAATCTTGCTCTGCTTAAGCATTACTCCTATCCAAAATCCAAAGCCCAGCTGGATGCCCTGTATTATTCCGGCACTGTCACCACCGAAAAAGAAGCCAGAGAATACATAGCCAAGGTGGTTATGGAGCAGGCCTACGAGCTTTCATACATCAACCGTTTGAAAGACAGCCAATACATTTTTACCGATCTCGAATATCAGATCCTCGAAAAAACTGAATATCCCGGTTTTGACATCTACGTCCTGATGGATTACAGCGAGACACTGGGCAAATATCTCAAATATAACGCCATGACCCATCTGCGTACTATTAACCTCGGCATCGACATCTGCTCAGCTCTCGAAGACCTGAGAGCCAACGGTCTTATCCATCAAAACCTTAAGCCCAGCAACATTTTCATCAGCAACTACGGTCAATATATGCTGGGGGATTTTGGCTTTGCCGAAATCAGCCGTCTCAGCGGCGCATACGTCCCCGAAAACTATATCAGCGACTACTCGGCTCCTGAGGTTTCCGGCCTGACCGGTCAGCCCAACACCACGATGGATATCTATTCTCTTGGTCTGGTGCTGTACCGCATCATGAACGCAAACCACGCCCCCTTTGAAGACGAAAAAACCTCTGCCTCTGCCGCCCGTCAGCTGCGGGAAAGCGGCGAACCTCTCCCGGCTCCCATGTATGCCGACTATGAGCTGTCAGAAATAATCCTCAAAGCCTGCTCTTTTGATCCAACAGATCGATACCAGTCCCCCACCGAGTTCAAAAACGCGCTGAAGGATTATTATCTGCGCAACACCGTTCCTGATGAGCTGATCGTCCCGCCTATCAACTCCTATAGCGATGACGACGGATGGGAACCGGATCTGGACGAAGAGCTTGAACCGGTTAAAAACGTTTCTGTGGAGGATCTGGACGAAGACTTTAAGCAGAGCTTTACCCCCACTGCCGAAACCCAGTCTGACGAAAGCGGTCAACCGATCACCGCCCGCAGATCCAGCAAAAGCTTTTGGATAGGCATGCTGGCCGTATGTGTGATAATTTGCATCGCAGGCTTTTTTGCCATGAAATACTGGCCCACAGTTGAGGTATATTCTATCGATGCCCAGGTCACCGGGTCTGATGTTATTATCGTGTCATGGGAAAGCGGCGGCTACGACAATCAGAGCTGGACCCTCACCTGTGCCGACGCTTATGGTAACAAAACCGAATATACAGTCAACGGCAGCAGCTATGTTCTTTCTGACCTGGCAGCAGGCACCCAATATGACATATCCATCGAACCTCTTCAAGGATATGTCAGAATGAACGGTGTTTCCAAGGCAACCGCCTCTACCATCAGCCACACCACCGTAGCCGATTTCAGCGTTGAAGTCCTTTCTGCCACCTCTGTTAAGCTGGACTGGACTGTTAACGGCACTTCTCCCAGCAGCTGGAACATATCCTACGATCTGGACGGAGCCGAAACCGTCGAAACCGTTGCAGGAAACAGCATTGTGATCGACGGATTGATTTCTGGCGACTACTATACATTTAACCTGAGTACAGACTTTGAAACTCTTGTTTCCGGCAGCACTGTCGTATCGTGCCAGACCCCATGGCAAACCGAAATTACATCTCTCAAGGCCGAAAGTCTTCTCCCCACCACCGTTGATCTTTCCTGGTCATCCAGGGGGCAGACTCCAGAAGTCTGGGAGCTTACCTGCACAGCAAGCGACGGCAGCTATATCGAAATGAATGTTGTGGGCGACAGCTGGACTGTAGAAAACCTGCTTCCCAACACCGAATACACCTTTGACATCATTCCGTCGGGGAATTATGAAACCTCGGGTCAAACCAGTGTAGGCTGCAAAACCTGCAAATGCGAGATCGTTTCCATCGACTATTCCTCCACCAGTCCATTCAGCGGCACTATCTCATGGACTGTAGACGGTGTAACACCCGACGAATGGTCCATCGAATACGGCGTAGTGGGCGACGAAATACTCAGCGAGCTTGTTACAAGCAGCAGTATCACCATGTCCGCTCTTTACCCCGCCTCAACCTACACCTTTAAGCTCTCGGCTCCGGCCCAGTACAACCTTTATGGTGTGACCGAAACCACTTTCACCACTGTCGAGGCCGAACAGTTTACGGATTACGGATGCAAAAATGTTTCGATTTATATGTATCTGTCCACCGATATTGATTATGAAACACCTCTGGATACATTCAAGAGCAATCAATCGGTAAATCTTGTAATATCTGCCGAATACGACGAAACAGCAGAAGACAAGTATGTTTCCACCGCATATTTTATCAGAAACAACGAAGGCAAGATCGTAAGCTACACTCAGGGCGAGCGTACATGGTCCGGCGAATGGACCGAGCTCGACCATACGGATGCGCTGACTACGCTGCCTGATGAGCCGGGTGTCTATACTCTGGAAATTTACTTTAACGGTAATATCCTGGCAACGAAAGAATTTTATATTGAATAATTAATGAGCCGTTCCGCAATCAATGTGGGACGGCTCAAGCAATATAATAATTCGAATTGTGTCAATTGTTGTAACATGGCAAAGATTATAAAAGAGGCCGCAAAGCAGCAGATCGCTGCCTTGCGGCCCAAATAGTCATGAAATGAGATTAGTCCTCGTTGATGCCGATAACAACGCCGGAACCGACAGTACGGCCGCCTTCACGGATAGCGAAACGCAGACCTACCTCGATAGCGATGGGGGTGATCAGCTCAACATCCATGTCGATGTTGTCGCCGGGCATACACATCTCAACGCCTTCGGGCAGGGAGATGATACCGGTAACGTCGGTGGTACGGAAATAGAACTGGGGACGATAGTTGTTGAAGAAGGGAGTATGACGGCCGCCTTCTTCCTTGGACAGGACGTAAACCTGGCCCTTGAACTTGGTGTGGGGATGGATGCTCTTGGGTTTTGCAAGAACCTGGCCACGTTCGATCTCGGACTTGGCAACGCCACGAAGCAGAGCGCCGATATTGTCGCCGGCTTCAGCGTAATCAAGGAGCTTACGGAACATTTCGATGTCGGTAACGACAGTCTTGCGGCTTTCGTCAGCCAGACCAACGATTTCGACTTCTTCGTTCTTCTTGATGGTGCCTCTCTCAACTCTACCGGTAGCAACAGTGCCACGGCCGGAGATGGTGAAGACGTCTTCAACAGGCATCAGGAAGGGCAGGTCAGCCTTACGGTCGGGGGTAGCGATATAGCTGTCAACAGCGTCCATCAGCTCTTTGATGCAAGCGAAAGCAGGATCGTTAACGTCGCCGGATTCGCAGGTCAGAGCTTCAACAGCGGAACCCTTGATGATGGGAATATCGTCGCCGGGGAACTCGTAGTAGGACAGAGTCTCGCGAACTTCCATCTCAACCAGTTCGAGCAGTTCTTCGTCGTCAACCAGGTCGCACTTGTTAAGGAAAACAACGATGTAGGGAACGCCGACCTGACGGGCCAGAAGGATGTGTTCCTTGGTCTGAGCCATAGGACCGTCGGTAGCAGCGATAACGAGGATAGCGCCGTCCATCTGAGCAGCACCAGTGATCATGTTCTTGATATAGTCGGCATGACCCGGGCAGTCAACGTGGGCATAGTGACGAGCGTCGGTCTGATACTCAACGTGAGCGGTGTTAATGGTGATACCACGTTCTCTTTCTTCAGGTGCCTTATCGATGCTGGAGTAGTCTTCGTACTGAGCCTGGCCCTTCAGAGCGAGGTACTTGGTGATAGCGGCGGTCAGAGTGGTCTTGCCGTGGTCAACGTGGCCGATAGTGCCAATGTTTACATGAGGTTTGGATCTCTCAAATTTAGCCTTTCCCATTGTGGAAAATCCTCCTTAAATATTTAGATAGATCGTAACTATATTACTACAGTTTGTCAGAGCTTGCAAGGACAAATTATCTGGTAGAACGACCAGCGTTCTCGCTGATGATCTTCTCCTGCATAGCTTTGGGAAGCTCGACATAGTGGCTGGGTTCCATTGAATACTGGCCGCGGCCCTGGGTCTTGCTTCTCAGGTCGGTAGCATAACCAAACATCTCCGAAAGAGGAACGTTGGCATCTACCTGAGCGGTACCGTTGCGAGTCTCCATACCGAGGATGCTTCCGCGTCTGGAGCTGATATCGCCAATTACGTCGCCCATATAATCCTCGGGGACGATGACAGAAACCTTCATAATAGGTTCGAGAACAACGGGGTCCGCCTTGCGGCAGGCTTCCTTAAATGCCATAGAACCGGCAATCTTAAAGGCCATCTCAGAGGAGTCGACCTCATGATAGGAGCCGTCGTAAAGGGTGACCTTTACGTCTACAACAGGGTAGCCGCCCAGAATACCGGCTTCCATAG
Organism: uncultured Oscillospiraceae bacterium; assembly: GCA_964384255.1. Lineage (GTDB taxonomy): Bacteria > Bacillota > Clostridia > Oscillospirales > Oscillospiraceae > SIG469. The sequence continues at coordinate 17,690 of CAYLKH010000031.1, forward strand.
CACCCTGGATACCTGCGTCAACAGCAGGGATATATTCCTTGGGAATAACGCCGCCGGTGATTTTGTTGATAAACTCATAGCCCTTGCCGGACTCGTTGGGTTCAACAATGATTTTGACGTGACCGTACTGGCCCTTACCGCCGGACTGACGGGAATATTTGTTATCCACGTTAGCTTCCTTGCGGATAGTCTCACGATAGGCAACCTGAGGCTTACCTACGTTGGCCTCGACCTTGAACTCCCGCAGAAGCCTGTCCACGATAATGTCAAGGTGAAGCTCGCCCATGCCGGCGATGATGGTCTGGCCGGTCTCGTCGTCAGTGTAGGTCTTGAAAGTGGGGTCTTCCTCGGCGAGTTTTGAAAGGGCGATACCCATCTTTTCCTGACCGGCTTTGGTCTTGGGTTCGATGGCTACGCGGATAACAGGCTCGGGGAATTCCATGGATTCAAGAATGATAGGAGCTTTGTCATCACAGAGGGTGTCACCGGTAGTGGTGTTCTTAAGGCTTACAACCGCGGCAATATCGCCGGAGTAAACGCTGTCGATATCCTCTCTGTGGTTGGCGTGCATCTGGACGATCCTGCCAAGACGCTCGCGCTGGTTCTTGTTAGAATTGAGGACAGTTTTACCAGCCTCAACAGTTCCGGAATAAACACGGAAAAACGCCAGCTTGCCAACAAACGGGTCGGTCGCTATCTTAAAAGCAAGAGCCGCGAAGGGTTCGTCATCGGATGCGTGACGTTCCTCTTCCTCACCGGTCTTGGGATTGACGCCCTTAATGGCTTCAATATCCAGAGGGGATGGCATATACTCAACGATACCGTCGAGCAGTTCCTGGACACCTTTGTTTTTGTAAGAGGTGCCGCAGAAAACGGGGATCATCTTTACAGCGATGGTTGCTTTTCTGATAGCTTTTTTGATCATGTCGCTGGGGACTTCCTCGCCCTCGAGGAAAAGCATCATGATCTCGTCGTCGAACTCGGAAACGGAGTCAAGGAGCTTTTCGCGATATTCGGCGGCAAGCTCCTGCATATCGGCGGGGATCTCCTCGACACGCATATCCTTTCCAAGGTCGTCGTAAAATACGTTGGCTTTCATCTCGATCAGGTCAATTACACCCTTGAAGGTATCCTCAGCGCCGATGGGCAACTGAACGGGTACGGGGTTGCATTTGAGCCTGTCGGACATCATATCCAAAACATTATAGAAATTGGCACCCATGATATCCATCTTGTTGACGTATACCATTCGGGGTACGTTATACTTGTCCGCCTGTCTCCAAACGGTCTCGGTCTGAGGCTCAACGCCGCCCTTTGCGCACAGGACAGTAACGGAACCATCGAGCACTCGAAGCGAACGCTCGACCTCAACTGTGAAGTCAACGTGACCGGGAGTATCTATAATGTTGATCCGGTGATCCTTCCAAAAGCAGGTGGTCGCTGCGGAGGTAATGGTTATTCCGCGCTCCTGCTCCTGAGCCATCCAGTCCATAGTGGCAGCGCCTTCATGGGTCTCGCCCATTTTGTAGGTACGGCCAGTATAGAAAAGGATACGTTCAGTGGTAGTGGTTTTACCGGCATCGATATGAGCCATGATACCAATGTTGCGGGTCATATCAAGTGAATACTGCCTGGGCATAGTTCTTCTCCTTTGCTGTTCGGCGTATTGATTGTGAGCCGGGATTACCAACGGTAGTGGCTGAAGGCCTTGTTGGATTCTGCCATCTTGTGCATATCCTCACGGCGCTTAACAGAACTACCGGTATTGTTGCAGGCATCCATGATTTCGCCTGCCAGTCTTTCTTTCATGGTCTTCTCGCTTCTGGCGCGGGAATACATGGTGAGCCAACGCAGTCCGAGGGTCTGACGTCTTGCGGGTCTGACCTCGATAGGCACCTGATAGGTGGCGCCGCCTACGCGGCGAGCCTTGACTTCGAGGACAGGCATGATGTTTTCCATCGCGGTCTGGAAAGCTTCGAGGCCGCTTTTGCCGGTCTTCTGCTCGATGATTTCAAAGGCTCCATAAACGACCTTCTGAGCAACACCCTTCTTGCCGTCGAGCATAACGCTGTTGATAAGCTTGGTAACAAGAACGGAGTTGTACATAGGATCTGGCAAAATTTCTCTTTTGGGAACATTACCTCTTCTGGGCACTTTACTTCCCTCCTTCATATTATGATTTCATAGGTACTCGAAAGCATGCCCGCTTTCGTTGTGCCCGGTCTGATATATTGTCAGCTCTGGTAATGTCCGACATATATATAAAACTCGGGCAAGTGCGAGTAAAATTACTTTTTCTTGGAAGCTTTGGGCTTCTTGGCGCCGTACTTACTGCGGCTCTGCATACGACCGTTAACACCCTGAGTATCCAGAGTGCCGCGGATGATGTGGTATCTTACACCAGGAAGGTCCTTAACACGACCGCCTCTGATCAGAACGACAGAGTGCTCCTGAAGGTTGTGACCTACGCCAGGGATGTAAGCAGACACTTCGTAGCCATTGGTAAGACGGACACGGGCGATTTTACGCAGAGCGGAGTTCGGCTTCTTAGGGGTGGAAGTACGAACAACGGTGCAAACGCCTCTCTTCTGGGGAGAAGACTGATCGGTGGCTACGTTCTTGATGGTGTTCAGACCCTTCTGCAAAGCAGGGGCGGTGGACTTGTAGGTAGCCTGCTGTCTTCCCTTTCTAACAAGCTGGTTAAATGTCGGCATGGTTTTCCTCCTTTCCCGAAACATATATATTATCCCGGAATATAGCTGATATATTCCGTTATAAACCCTATCGGGAGATCTGGGCTGCGCAGGCAGCTCCGACCTCGATCCCACAGGCAGCGCCCAACTGGGCCATGGTGGGAACATTGACAAGCTCGACCCCGCTGTCGGAGCAGAGTTCGATGATCGGGCGAATAACACGCATCTCTGCGTCGTCAGCAACGAATACTCTGACAGCTACGCCATCTTTCAGGGATTTTCTGGTCTGCTTAACGCCAACCACCTTGTCTCCCTGACTAAGGTTTGAAAGCATGAAATTCACCTCCAAATGGGCAGAACCTTTAAATAAACAACTGTTCGCACGAAGATATATTTTATCAGAAAGGTCCCGATTCGTCAACAGATAAATTGAATATTTGTTTTGTTAAAATGCATAAAATAACCGGAAAAACCAGGGCCGGAGCAAACACTTTCGTGTATGCTCCGGCCTTTGTTATCAGTTGCCTTCTTCTTCGATCATTTCCCGGGTGACCACAGAGGCGGGAGTCACGCCTTCTTTGTAGTCGCGGTAGACCTCAAGTCCGGAGCCTGCGGGAATAAGCTTACCGATAATGACGTTTTCCTTAAGGCCAACAAGATGGTCGACCTTGCCCTTGATGGCTGCTTCCGTAAGGACCTTGGTAGTCTCCTGGAAGGAAGCGGCGGACAGGAAGGATTCGGTAGCCAGAGAAGCCTTGGTAATACCCATAAGCAGCAGCGAGCAGGTGGCCAGGCTGAGATCTTCCTCGCCAGCATCGATGCGAGCCTGAACAGCTGCGTTGGCATCTTCGAATTCAAAGATATCCACGGTTGCTCCCGTGAGCAGATTTGTGCTGCCGGCATCTTCGACCTTGACCTTGCGCATCATCTGACGAACAATTACCTCAATGTGCTTGTCGTTGATATCAACGCCCTGCTGACGGTAAACCGCCTGAACTTCCTGGATAAGGTAATTCTGGACAGCTTCGACACCGCTTATACGCAGAATATCGTGGGGAGACAGTGAACCGTCGGTTATGCGGTCGCCCTGGTTGACATAGGAACCGTGGGAGACCCGAAGTCCGGTGCTGTGAGCGACCTGATATTGCTTGACCTCTCCGTCGTCGGCGGTAACGGTGATAGTTCTGAGAGAAGTACGGTGGCCATCGTCGATAGTTACACGACCGCTGATCTCGGCAAGCTGAGCCATCTTCTTGGGCTTTCTGGCTTCAAACAGCTCTTCAACACGGGGAAGACCCTGAGTGATGTCGTCGCCTGCGACACCGCCGGTATGGAAGGTACGCATCGTGAGCTGAGTACCGGGTTCGCCGATAGACTGAGCCGCAATAATGCCAACAGCTTCGCCCAGGTTTACTTCTTCGCTGGTAGCCAGGTTCATGCCATAGCAGCGGGCGCAGACACCGCTGCGGGCCCGGCAGCCAAGGACAGTGCGGATCTTAACGCTGTGGATCCCGTGTTCTTCAAGAACGGGAGCGTCATCAGGCTGCATAAGCTGGTATTTGGAGATAAGGACCTCACCGGTGATGGGGCTGACCACGTCGTCAACCGGATAGCGGCCTCTTATGCGGTTTCCAAAGCTGTCGATGACCTGGCCTTTTTCGATAACTGCTCCAACGGTAATGCCCTCGCTGGTGCCGCAGTCCTTCTCGCGGATAATAACTTCCTGGGAAACGTCGACCAGTCGGCGGGTAAGGTATCCGGAGTCAGCGGTACGCAGCGCGGTATCGGCCAGACCCTTTCTTGCGCCTCTGGAGGAGATAAAGTATTCCAGAACGGACAGACCTTCGCGGAAGTTGGATTTGATGGGTATTTCGATGGTTCGACCGGAGGTATCGGCCATCAGGCCGCGCATACCGGCCAGCTGACGTATCTGCGCCATACTACCTCGAGCGCCGGAGTCGGCCATCATAAAGATTGGGTTAAAGCGGTCAAGGTTGGCCTGAAGAGCGGCGGTAACGTCTTCTGTGGTGCTGGTCCATTCGTTGATGACCAGACGATAACGTTCATCGTTGGTTATAAAGCCGCGCTTATACTGGCGGTCGATCTTGATTATCTTCTGCTCGGTATCGGCAATGAGCTTTTTCTTGGCTTCGGGAACTGTCATGTCGTGGATGGAAACGGTGATAGCGCCCTTGGTCGAATATTTGTAGCCCAGAGCCTTGATGTTATCAAGCACTTCGGTAGAAACTGTGAAGCCGTGCTTGCGGATACATCTGTCGATTATATCAGACAGCTTCTTTTTGCCGGTATTAAAGGCGATCTCGAGATCAAGCTCTTTTTCCGGGTCAGTCCTGTCAACAAAGCCAAGATCCTGCGGAATAGGTTCGTTGAAAATAAGACGGCCAACAGTTGCGTCGATAATTCGGGTCTTCTTTTCACCGTTAACGACCATAGAGCGGCGAACACGAATAGGAGCATGAATACCCACTATGCCCTGCTCGTAAGCCATAATGACCTCGTCAGGACTGGAGAATACCTTTCCGGCGCCGGGTTCGTCCTCCTTAACAATGGTGAGGTAATAAGCGCCAAGGATCATATCCTGAGTAGGTACGGTAAAAGGTCGACCGTCCAGGGGCATGAGCAGGATGTTGGAAGACAGCATCAGAACACGGGCCTCGGCCTGAGCTTCGGCAGACAGGGGTACGTGAACAGCCATCTGGTCGCCATCGAAGTCAGCGTTGTAAGCGGTACACACCAGCGGGTGGAGCTTAAGGGCGCGGCCCTCGACCAGGATGGGTTCAAAAGCCTGGATACCCAGACGGTGAAGAGTAGGCGCACGGTTGAGCAGAACGGGATGCACGGTGATAATCTCGTCAAGAGCGTCCCATACCTCGGTTTTGCCCTTGTCGATCATTTTCTTTGCGCTCTTGATGTTGTTGGCGTGGCCATCTTCCACCAGCTTCTTCATAACGAAGGGTCGGAACAGCTCAATAGCCATTTCCTTGGGAAGGCCGCACTGATAGAGCTTAAGCTCAGGACCAACGACGATAACGGAACGGCCGGAATAGTCAACGCGCTTGCCCAGCAGATTCTGGCGGAAACGGCCCTGCTTGCCCTTGAGCATATCAGACAGGGACTTAAGCGCACGGTTGTTGGCTCCGGTGACAGCTCTGCCCCGGCGGCCATTATCGATAAGGGCATCAACAGCTTCCTGGAGCATACGCTTTTCGTTGCGGACGATAATGTCGGGAGCGTTCAGCTGGATAAGTCTTTTAAGACGATTGTTACGGTTGATAACTCTGCGGTAAAGGTCGTTAAGGTCAGAGGTTGCAAAACGGCCGCCGTCCAGCTGGACCATGGGACGGATCTCGGGAGGAATGACAGGGATAACATCCATTATCATCCATTCGGGGCGGTTGCCGGAAAGCCGGAAGGCTTCGACAACCTCGAGGCGCTTGATAATACGAAGCTTCTTCTGGCCGGAGGCTTCCTTAAGCTCAGCATGAAGCTGTTCGGAAAGCTCTTCAAGGTCAATTTTCGCAAGCAGTTCCTTGATCGCTTCCGCACCCATGCCGGCGGAGAAATCGTCTTCATATTTTTCGCGCATATCGCGATATTCTTTTTCGGTCAGTATCTGATTCTGAGCCAGAGGGCTGAATCCAGGGTCGGTAACGATATAGTTTGCAAAATACAGTACCTTTTCAAGGATACGGGGAGACAGATCCAACAGCAGACCCATTCTGGAGGGGATCCCCTTGAAATACCAGATGTGGCTTACAGGGGCCGCCAGCTCAATATGGCCCATACGCTCGCGGCGGACCTTCTGGCGGGTGACCTCAACGCCGCAGCGATCGCAGATCTTGCCCTTGTAACGTATCTTTTTATACTTGCCGCAGTGGCATTCCCAGTCCTTGGTGGGTCCAAATATTTTTTCGCAGTACAGGCCGTCTTTTTCCGGCTTGAGAGTTCTGTAGTTTATGGTTTCGGGCTTCTTTACCTCGCCATAAGACCACTGTCTGATCATGTCGGGAGAGGCAATGCCGATTTTTATAGCATCAAAAGTGTTGTAACTCATTTACCAGTTTCCTCCTTAGCCGAAGCTTATTCCTCGTCAGCGTAGTATTCCTCTTCCTCGTCGTTGGACTCGGAGAGGCTGTCAAGCAGGTTTTCTTCCGCATCCTCGATCTCAAAGCCTTCTGCGTTGAAGGTTTCGTCGTCATCAGTGATGTAGGATTCTTCCCTGCCGGAGGCAGTGTAGGTATCGTCGTCATCGTCTATAAGGTCAATGACTTCGCCATCTTTATCCAATACCCGGATATCAAGGCACAGAGACTGAAGCTCCTTGACCAGGACCTTG